>NZ_JBIAGC010000036.1:0-63233 GCF_042869595.1 Streptomyces sp. NPDC006879 | reverse complement strand
ACCCACCACCACCCCCCTCCTCCTCCTCAACCTCCCCACCTAAAACCCCCACCCCACCGGGGCGGTGCCGGGTCGGGAGTTGAGAGCGGTCGGGGCAGGGCACGACCCGCGCGCCTCTCGGTCCACGAGGCATCCGCCCGACGGCACAACCGCGATCACCACGGGCACCCGCAACGAAACGACGTACCCCAGGACGCCGCCCGGCACGTTCACCACCAAGAGAAGGCAGAACCAGTGGCTCGAACTCCCGTCGTCAAAGAGACGGTCGGCGACTTCTCCCTACCCGGGGGATACCTCGACGAAGACCGATTCGTGCGGTCTGACTACGTCCTGTCCGCCCAACGCGGAGCACCGGTCGTGCTCGCCTTCTACCCGGGTGACAACACACCCGTGTGCACGGCCCAGTTGTGTTCCTACTCGGACGGTCTGGAGTCCCTCCAGAGCACCGGGGCGACCGTGTGGGGCATCAGCCCGCAGACCCTCGACAGCCACGAGCGATTCGCACGGGCCCGCGGGCTGCGCATCCCTCTGCTCACGGACGGTGACCGCGAGGTGACCCGGTCCTTCGGGATCGATGCGCCGCTCATCGGTCTACGCCGCTCGGTCTTCATCATCGCGCCCGACGGACGCCTCCACTGGAAGCGCGTGGGGACCTTCGGCGCCACCTTCCCGCCGGCTGCCACCCTCTCCCGACACCTTCTCGACCTCGATTCGTCCTGACCCGATCCCCCGGCGTCCACACATGTGGCTCAAACCCGCGGCCCGTCGACCGCGACCGTGAGTTTGCCACGCCCAAGGCCGCGCTTGCCGCACTCCCGCGGCGGACTTGGCCTACCTTCAGAGAACGACAACGGGAAGCGCACCGGCGCATCCCACGAAGTGTGCCTACTACGACGGCGGCGACTCCTCAGCTTCCGCACCCCCGGAGTTCCGCTGGCCGGCGCAAAGGACCCTCGGCCCCAGCGCGAGCTCCCTGTCTGAGCTGGAACACGGCGCTCAGCAAGACGCTCGAAACGCCTCCCGGGAGACGACCATGAGGATGTTGATCAACGTACCGGAGACCGTCGTGGCGGACGCCCTACGAGGTCTGGCCGCAGCCCACCCGACCCTACGGGTGGACGTCGACAAGCGCCTGGTGGTGCGCCGGGACGCGCCCGGGGCGGGCCGGGTGGCTGTCGTGTCGGGAGGCGGGTCGGGGCACGAGCCCCTGCACGCCGGGTTCGTCGGGCCCGGGATGTTGTCGGCAGCCTGCCCCGGCGAGGTGTTCACCTCTCCGGTGCCGGACCAGATGCTGCGGGCCGCGGCGGCCGTGGATGGGGGTCGGGGGGTGGTCTTCGTCGTGAAGAACTACACCGGCGACGTCCTCAACTTCGAGATGGCGGCCGAGCTGGCCCAAGAAGAGGGGATCCGCGTGGAACGGGTCCTCGTCAACGACGACGTGGCGGTCACGGACAGCCTCTACACCGCCGGGCGGCGGGGCACCGGGGCAACCCTGTTCGTGGAGAAGATCGCCGGTGCGGCGGCGGAGGAGGGGGCTCCACTGGAGCGCGTCGCCGCCCTGGCCCGCCAGGTCAACGACTGCTCGCGCAGCTTCGGCGTGGCCCTCGACGCCTGCACCACTCCCGCCAAGGGCAGCCCCACTTTCGACCTGCCGCCGGGGGAACTGGAGTTGGGGGTGGGCATTCACGGGGAGCCGGGCCGCGAGCGGCGCGGGATGATGACCTCTCGGGAGATCGCGGACCTCGCCGTGGACGCGGTCTTGTCGGACCTGCGTCCATCCGGCCCGGTGCTGGCGCTGGTCAACGGGATGGGCGCCACACCTCTGTTGGAACTGTACGGATTCAACGCGGAGGTGCACCGGGTGCTCGCCGAACGGGGAGTCCTTCTCGCGCACACCTTGGTCGGGAACTACGTGACCTCGCTGGACATGGCCGGCTGCTCGGTCACGCTCTGCCAGGTGGACGAGGAGCTGTTGCGCCTGTGGGAGGCACCGGTCGAGACCGCCGCGCTGCGCTGGGGTCGTTGACCGGTCAGCGGGGACACGTCCCGTCGTCGGGCTCCCCCACCCTTGACGCACGATGTTCCCGCCGCCGGCACGCCAGGGACGTAGGGTGGCGGCCGGGGCGACCTGACGAAGGAGGACACGTGCGAGACGTTGGCTTCTTCCGCAGCTGGCTGAGGGCGATGGCGGCATCGGTGGACCGTGAGGCCGCCTGGCTCACCGAGTTGGACTCTCCCATCGGCGACGCCGACCACGGCAGCAATCTCCAGCGCGGTTTCGCAGCCGTGCTCGCCGCATGGGAGGAGGACCCCCCGACAGCCCCGGGGGATGCACTCCGGTCGGCCGGACGGACCTTGATCTCCACGGTCGGCGGCGCCTCCGGCCCGCTGTACGGGACGCTTCTCAGGCGTGCCGGAAAGGAGCTCGGCGAGGCTACCGAGGTCACGGACTCCCAGTTGCGCGAGGCCCTGTTCGCAGGTGTGACCGCGGTGGCCCAACTGGGTGGTGCCGCACCGGGCGAGAAGACCATGCTCGACGCGTTGGTTCCGGCCGTGGCCGCGCTCTCCACGTCCTACCAGGCGGCGGCCCGCGCCGCCGAAGAAGGAGCGTTGGCCACGGTCCCGATGCTGGCCCGCAAGGGCCGGGCCAGCTACCTGGGTGAACGCAGCATCGGCCACCAGGATCCCGGGGCCACCTCTTCGGCCCTGCTCTTTCGAACCCTGGCGGACACTGCTGCGGGGGCGTCTTGAAGGAGAGCCGGGGGGTCGTGGGGATCGTGCTGGTCTCACACAGTGCGCCGGTCGCCGAAGCGGTGGCGGACCTGGCTCGGGGCCTGGCTGGTTCCCCGGCCCAACTCCCGCTCGAAGCAGCCGGCGGGGGACCCGACGGCGGACTCGGAACCAGCGCGGAGCTGATCAGCTCGGCCGCCTGGGCCGCCGACCGCGGCGCGGGAGTGGCGCTGATCGTCGACCTCGGGAGCGCGGTCCTGACCGTGAAGACACTGCTGGCCGAAGGCGACGGGCTTCCGACCGGTAGCCGGCTGCTGGACGCTCCCTTCCTGGAGGGCGCGGTCGCGGCGGCCGTGACCGCGGGCGCGGGTGGCGACCTCGACGAGGTCGCCACCGCGGCGGAGGGGGCCTACGCCTACCGCAAGCGGTAGGCGTAGGCCTCACGACTGATCACTGCTCGCGCATGCCCCAAGGGGAGCCGTACTCGTTCAGCTTGTCCAGGAACGGGAGCGGCGCAAATGCCTCCGGTCCCAGGACGCCGGCGCCGGTCCAAGTACCGGAAGCGATCAGCTCCAAGGCGATCACCGGGTTGATCGCGGTCTGCCAGACGACGGCCTGGGAGCCGTATTCGCGCATCGACCATTGGTTGTCGACCACGTGGTAGAGGTACACCTCTCGCGGAGCACCGTCCTTGACCCCCTTCACCCAGGTGCCGGCGCAGGTCTTGCCGGTCATCCGGTCGCCGAGGGTGGCCGGGTTCGGCAGGCAGGCTGCGACCACGTCCCGTGGGGACACACGGACAGGCCCACGATCGCTCTGCACCGTGACGGGTTCGGTGCGGTCCAGGCCGAGCTCGTGCAGGGTCTTCAACTTGCCGATGAAGTCATCGCCCAGGCCGTACTTGAAGGTGACGCGGTCTGCCTTGACCCAGCGGGGTACGAGCAGGACCTCCTCGTGCTCCACGTTGACGCATTCCACGGGGCCGATGCCTTCGGGAAAGTCGAAGACCTCGGGCTCGCTGAAGGGCTCGGTGGTGAACCAGCCGCGTTCCGCTTCGTAGACCACGGGCGGGTTCAGGCATTCCTCGATGGTCGTCCAGATGCTGAAGGAGGGAGCGAAGTCATATCCCTCAACCGTGAGGTTCGCCCCGTCTCGGATGCCGACCTCTTCGATCCGGTCGAAGAGTTCGTCGGCGGCGTAGCGGGCGAAAACGTCGGACAGGCCCGGCTCGACGCCGATGCCCACGAGTGCCAGCAGGCCGGCCTTCTCCCATGCGTCGGAGCGCGCGAACTGGGCGTCGCCGAGCTTGACCCCGCACTCCTCGTAGGGGCGCTCGGGGTGGGGGTGGGACAGGGACATCGCCATGTCGAGGTAGTGCGCGCCGGCACTCTCGCAGGCCGCGAAGAGCGGCATCACGAAGCGCGGGTCGGCTGCGTTGAGCAGGACGTCGCACTGCTGTTCCGCCAGCAGGTCACCGACGGCCTTCTCGTCGGAGGCGTCGATGCGGTGGGCACTGAAGCGGTTCTCACCCGCCCCCAGGGCCGCCACCGCGGCCTCGGCTCGGGAGAGGTCGTAGTCGGCCACGGCGATGTGGTCGAAGAAGGTGCGGCGGGCGGCGATCCGAGTGATCGCGGTTCCCACACCGCCGGCTCCCACAAGTAGTACACGCATGACGTCACCCTTCCTCGGATTCGGCGCTCGCGCCTCTTGGGGCGAGATGAAACTCGTGGGCCCTGGTTAACGTCAACCTTGTTGGCATAAGCTCCCCCCGGACGCAGGAAGGGGTGACCATGGGTAAGCAAGTGGTGGCGGAATCCGCACGGCGGCGACGCAGACCGACCAAACAGGGCACGGTCCTCACCGAGGCGCACATCGTGGAGACGGCCCTGCGGGTGTTGCGCGAACACGGGAGCGCGGGGCTGACCGCGCGCCGACTCGGTGCGGCACTCGGTGCGGACCCCAGCACCCTCTACCGGTACTTCGCCGGGATGGACGAGCTCACCTTGGCCATCGGCGAGGAGCTGATCGGCCGCGCGCTCAGCGGGTGGCTGCCGGGCGGCGACTGGCGCGAGGGCCTGCGTGAACTCGGCCTACGCATCCACGGCGCCTATCTGGCGCACCCCCAGGCGGCTGTGCTGACCGCCAGCCGGGTGTCCGGGCGCCCACGCGAGATCGAGGCCGACGAGGCGATCCTGGGGGTACTGCGGACGGCTGGGTTCCCCGACCGGGCCGCGGTGCGGATCTACCACGCCTTCATCGACCAGACCCTCGCCTTCGCCGCACTGGACGCGGCATCCCTGGCCCTGGGCCGCAGAGCCAGGGAGTCGGACGAGGAAAGGTGGGAGTCGACCTACGCGAAGCTACCCGCCGACAGTCATCCCCACATCGCGGCGACAGCGGGCCTTCTGTCGGCACGGATGAAAGACAGCGCCTACCCGGCCGCCCTGGACATGCTGCTGCACAGCGCCGCCACCCAGTTGGCGGCGGCCCGGGCAGCGGACCGGGGCGCCAGCGGAACGTCCGCCCGCTGAGAGGGGGGCTCCCGGCGAGCCGACCAGCACTCCATCAGCGACCGCGCAGTTGCTCCAGGTCCCGACGCTCCCGCTTGGTCGGCCGACCCGCACCGCGATCACGGATTCCGGTCGCGGCCAGTTCCGTCCGGCTGGGAGGCGGAGGGCTGTTGTCGACGAAGCACTCGGCTGCCACGGGAGCACCGACCCGCTTGGCGATCACCCGGCTGACCACGACGATCCGCTCCCGACCCGCGTGGACGAGTCGCACCTCGTCGCCGACCTTCACCGGCTGGGCGGGCTTGGCCCGGTCACCGTTGACCTTCACATGGCCGGCACGGCACGCGGTGGCAGCCGACGACCTGGTCTTGGTCAGCCGTACCGCCCAGATCCAACTGTCGACCCGCGCCGTGTCCTCTGCTGCTGCCATGACCCGACTCTAGAGCAGGGCCAGGGCCAGGTCGCCGCGTTTTGTGTCCTCGGCCCGGACTGCGCCGCGCGGACCAGCGGTGCACAGCCGAACAAACGATCTACCATTTCCGACATTATTAACATTTCCATCGGGTATCCCTGAGGTATGGACACAGAGACGCTCGCCAACATCGCGCCCATGTTCCTCGTCGGAATAGCCATCTCCGGCTTCCTGCTCGCCGCGTTCTGGTGGGGCGTGAGGCTCTACGCGAAGAGGCTCCCGACGCCCACCCCGGAGAGCCAGCCGCACCGCGAACCGGGCGGCCCGGTCTGGGACACGAGCTACGGTGATCGCGAACCCGCGGAGATCCCCCAGGGCGGCCTGTGGCCGCACGAGATGATGGGCTACGGGAACTTCGGCTCCCGACCCACCCATCCCTGACCCGCCCGGCCCCGGGGGCCCACGCGCAGGTCTGTCCACCGGCCGGCGCGGGGGTCCCGTTCGCGTGCGGGCCGGCAGACGCAGCCCACCGCGGCAGCGGTTCACGCAGACGCCCCAGCCCACCCGCCCCAGCCACTACTCAGCAGGGCGGGCCGGGGGCGTGGGCGAGCCCACCTCGAACTCGCACCACACGCTCTTCCCACCGCCCCGCGCCTGCACGCCCCAGTCGGCCGCCAGACGGTCCACCAGCAGCAGTCCGCGCCCGGAGGTGCCCCAGTCATCGGCCTGCCGCCGGCGCGGCAGAGCACTGGAGCTGTCGTCCACCTCCACCCGGATCCGCCCCGCCGCGGTGAGCCGGGCCGTCAGCCGAGCCGCGCCCTCCGTGTGCACCAGAACGTTGCTCATCAACTCGTCCGCGGCCAACACGATCTCGTCCGCACTGCCACGGGCGCCCCACGCCGAGGCCGCCGCCCTCAACATGTGACGGGCGGCCACCGGCCCGGCCGGGTCTCCGGGGATCAGCCGCATCTGCAGAGGTCCCCCTCCCTTGATGGTGGAGGGCCCCCGTCGGCGCAGCAGGAGCAGTGCCATGTCATCGGCACCGCCCTGGTCACCGGGCAGGGAGCACAGGAGCTCGGCGAGCGGCTCCAGTTCGACGGGGGCCGCCTGCACCGTGTCCATCAGGCGCTGCAGGCCCACGTCGGGATCGTCCCCCGGGACCTCCACCAGGCCGTCCGTACACAACAGAAACGTGTCACCGGGGTGGAGTTCGATGGTGGTCACCGGATAGCCGGTGGCACCGGCACCGCCCGGCCCCGTATGCAGTCCGAGCGGGAGCCCGCCCGCCACCGGAATCCGGTGACACGAGCCGTCCCCCCGCCGCACCAGCGGGTCGAGGTGCCCCGCCCGCACCACCTGGAGCATGCCGGTGGTCGGATCGGCCTCGGCGTAGGTGCAGGTGGCGAAGCGTTCGGTGTCGAGGTCCCGCAGGAAGGCCGAAGCCCGGGCCATCGCCGTGCCCGGCGTGTGGCCTTCGGTGATGTAGGCGCGCAACACGATGCGCAGCTGCCCCATCACGGCCGCCGCGTTGGTGTCATGGCCCTGGACATCACCGATCATCACGCCGACCCGGCCGTCGGCGAGGGGGATCACGTCGTACCAGTCCCCGCCGATGTCCCGGCCGAGGCCGGCGGCCCGGTAGCGGACGGCGATCTGTACGCCCGGCACCTCCGGAACCGCGCGCGGCAGCATCGCGCGCTGGAGTCCTTCGGCGAGGTCGTGCTCCTGTTCGTAGAGCATCGCCCGCTTGAGGCTCTGTGCGATACCGCTGCCAAGGGCGAGCAGCAAGTTTCGCTCCTCCCGACTGAACTCCGCGTCCCTGGAGTAGAGCAGGCCGAGTGCGCCGATCGGACGCCCCTGAGCGATCAGCGGCAGGTACACGCCGCTGCACACGGAGAGCGGCTCGATGTAGGGCCACAGGCGCGGGTAGCGGTACTGGAAGTCGTCTCGGGTCCGCAGGAAGACCGGCTGCATGGTGCGCACGGCCTCGCTCATCGGGAACCCGTCTTCGATCCTCGTGTACTCGATCTCGGGCGCGTACGAGCCCAACCGCCCTTCCGCCACCAGGTGGATCCTCCCGCCCTCCACCACGCCCAGCATCACGCTGACCGCGCCCAGGTGCCCCAGTGCCTCGGGGTCCTTCAGCACGTCGGTGACGTCGGTGACCGTGCGGGCGTGCGCAAGGATCGCGGTGGTCCGTTCCACCACTCCGGTGAACCTGCGCCGGGCCTCGTGCTGGTTGTTCTGCGGGCCGTGCAGGTTCGGATCCACGCGGTCCAAGGAGGCGTCCCGGACGATCCCGATGATGCGGTACGGGCGGCCGGCAGCGTCGCGCAGGATGTGTCCCTGGATGTGTGTCCAGCGGGAGCTGCCGTCGCGGCGACGGATGCGGAAGTAGGCCCCGTACTGACTGCGGCCCGACTTGAGGGCTTGCGAGACCCGTCCGTCGAGTCGGGCGTCCTCCGTGGGGGAGATCCGCTGGCGCAGTCCGGCGGGGGTGCCGCCGTACTCCCGCTCGGTCAGCTCGAACACGTCCAGGGCAGCGGGGTCCAGGTGCATCTGTCCGCTGTCGAGGTCCCAGTCGAAGGTGCCCATCCGGTTGAGCGCAAGGCTACGGTCCGGCGAGGCGGGCCACTCGTCCGGCGGCGGGGCGGAGGCCGGCGGCGCTCCCTGGTCGGCCATGGAGCCACTCTCTCACCGATCCGGTGCGCTGCGCGCGCGAGGCGACCTGCCGAGGGCATCAGCCCCCGTGCCGGCCGGTGGACCGCGCGGGGGCACCAGGCCGGGCGCATTGGAATCGCCCGGTGACGCCCCTACGACGGTGTGTGCGCACCGGCCCGCGAGCGCGCTCGGGGTGGGCCGAACGGGCCGCCGAAGGAACGTCCACCGGGGACGGCGCGCAGTCGGCGCCGCCCCGCGAGGTCAGTTCGGGGATCGGGGTCCTTCCAACACCGAGCCGAAACGGCTGCCCCGGGCGCTCAACCGGACGGTGGCGCGCTCTGCGCGCTGACCGGTACCGAGGCAGTGGCCGGCTGGCCCTGGCTGGAAGCCGCTGAGCTGGACGCGTCAGCGGCCTGCGAGGACACGGGGGCGGATCCGGACGACGGCGGGGAGGCGGACTGGGTGGTCGGTGCGGAGCTCGATTCGGACGGCGGTGCGGACTCCGACCGGGAAGTGGGCGGCGGCGAGGTCGTGTCCGAATCTGAGCGTGAAGGAGACTGCGAAGCGGACGTAGTCCCGGTGGGTTGCGAGGGCGTCATGGAGGTCAGCCCCGGCTCGGGCTGCTCATGGCGCTTCGGCTCCGGCACCACGCGGTCCATGTGCCCGTCGTGGTCGCCGCTCTCGCGGGAGACCCACTGCCCGTCCTGACGGTCGTAGATGACGAAGTCCGTCACCGGCTGCGGAGCCGGTGCGATGACGACGGTCTGGGTGGGCCGGTAACCGGGCCAGGCCGTGCCCGCGGGTTTCGGCGTGCCCTGGACGGCCACCGGTTGGCCGAGCGGGTTCCCGCAGGCGCAGCGCACCCGCGGCACACCCCGGTCGTCGACCAGCACGGCCGTGCCGGCTTGGAGGACGGCCTGGTACGTGGTTGCTTTCCCGTCCTGGTAGCCGTGGTTGGTGACCCTGGTGTCCAGGCTCAGTAGCAGGGGGGTCAAGGAACGCAGGTAGCTCTGGACGCCGGCTGGTTGAATGCCGAGCACCGAGGCGAAGGCGCGGTTCTTGGACGGCTCCGCTAGCAGGGCCCTGATCTGCTTCTCCACATCGCAGGCCGCCACGTTCATGCTGCCGCCGTACACACCCGCCGTGGCACCGCTCACGCTGCGGGTCGTCTGGTTCCCGGTGGGCTGCGCCGGAGGGGGACTGCTGCCGGAAGCCGACGGCTGCTGCTCCTGCACCGCCGCGTCGTTCGCGGAGGAAGAGGTGTAGGGGTCCGGACCGGTCGCGGACACCGGCTCCAAGAAGATCTCGCCCGCGGCCTGGTTGGAGGACCCGCCTCCGTCGCCACTCGTTCGGCTCAGTACGAGCGCCAGCACCACGGCCACCACGACCACCGTGCCGGCCAGTGCGGCCAGACCGATCGGCGTGCGGTACCACTTCGGCCCGGGTCCACTGCCTGGCCCCTCCGGGCCCTGCGGCCCTCCGCCGCCCGGCCCTCCTGGAGGGCCTCCAGGAGGGCCCGAGGGGGGCTCGGAGGCCTGGGTGGGGGGCGGTTCGGACGACCCGGAGAGCGGGCCGGAAGGCGGCCCCTTGGGAGGAACGGACGGGGGTTCGGAGGGGCGGCCGGAAGACGGTTCGGTGGTCACGGGATCCTCTTCCGAAGGGCGCCCTGGGGCGCTGGTGTTCGGTTGCACCGGCCATTCGAGCCGGCTCGTTCGGCACCGACCATTGTGTGTGGCCTCACGGTTGCTTCCGCAACCGGGAACGCCATGGCCGTCAGCGCCTCGGCACTGCCCGGCAGGCGCCCAGGACGCGCGCTGCCTACGGTGGGAGGGTGAGCCGAATGGCAGCGAACGCTGAAGGACGCACACCGGAAACGACCGGCGGTGGCAGCTGGACAGGCTGGCGGGACGCGCTGGTGGCGGTGGTCTCCGCCTTTCTGGCGATGTTCGCGCTGGCCGCTGCGGGACTCGCAGCCGCCGGCGCGGGGCAGTTGCCCAGTGGCTCCTTCCCCAGCGTGCTGGCCGCGGTCGTGGTGATGGCGGTCGGCGGTTGTGTGGAAGTCTCCGGCAACGCCGGGTTTCTGGCCGATGCAGACGCACAGATCTCCTTCCTTCCGCTGTCGGTGACCTTGTGCGGTGCGCTGGTCCTCGCCTACTGCTTCCTTCGCCCCCTGCGGCACCACGCCACGGCCCCGGCCGGCATGCTCCTCATCCGGGCGGGCCAGTTGGCCCTGCTGTGGCTACTCGCGCTGGGCGGCATCGCAGCGGCGGCCCGCCACAGCTTCGCCATCGACACCGGTGACTCCCCGGTCGGGCAACTCGGTGAGATCTTCGGCCTCTCACCGACGGTGGGCTTTCGTACTGCCGTGCTGCCCACGCTCTTCTTCGGCCTGCTGTGGCTCCTCGGCGTACTGCTGGTGGCCCTGTTGGTCTCTCGTGGGGCACCTCTGCCGCCCCGGCTGGTGCGCTTCCAGCAGTCGGTGCGCCCGGCCGCCTTCGGCATGGTCTTCCTGTTGTTGTCCTACGTCGTGGTGGGACTCGTGGTGGGGCTGGTCGTTGCCGCAACCCAAGGCCACGGCGTCGAAACGCTCGCCGTGATCCTGCTGGGCCTGCCCAATCTCGCGTGGCCGGCACTCACCCTCGGACTGGGCGGCGCCTGGCAGGGACGGGTGGATGGCCCCTTCGGGCTGCCGATGCCGCCGGCTCTGGACGACGTGCTGCGCACTTCGGAGTTGTCGCAGTTGGACGTGGCAACCCTCGCGGACCACGACGGACGGGCGGTGTGGTTGATCGCCGTGGCGGTCGTGCTCCTCCTGGCCGCGGCGTTCCTCACCGCGGTCCGTTCCCCGGCCTCGATGCGGCCGTGGCAGCATGCTCTGCATGTCGCGGTGGCCCTCGTGCTCACCGTGCTGATGATCTGTCTGACCGGCAGGATCCACGCCCAGTTCGGCCTCTCCCTGCTGGGCATCGGTGACGTCGGTGGACTGGGTGGGGTCGTGGACCTACAGGCCCAACTGTGGCGCAACCTGGGCGTCGCCCTGCTGTGCGGCGCCGTGGCGGGGTTCCTCGGCGCCGTTGCCGCAACCAGGGTGCGGCGGCGGGGCGAGAGCACACGGTCCCGGCCGAACTGATCGCGCCAGGGCCAACCACTCACGGGCGGCCCGTGGGGCGAGCAGATCCGGTCGCGGCACAAGTGCTCGCTCAGCCCAGAACCGGAAGGGCCCAGGGGGGCGGCGGCGGTGGCCCGGTGTCCTTGGCTGCGGGCCGCTCGGCATCGCGCAGGGGTGCGGTGGCCAGTACGGTTGCGGGGTGCGGCGGCGTGCTGCGAACACTCAGCCGACGCAGCGCGGTCACGAACTCCTGGCAGGTGTCGTACCGCTGGGCGGGGCGCTTGGCCAACGCAGTGGACATCACCTCGTCTGCCTCCGGTGGGAGTTCGGGACACCCCTCGCTCAGGGCCGGTGCACTGTCGTACTGGTGCGCCCACAGGAGCGCCATGTCGGTGTCACGCTGGAAGGGCGGCCGGCCGGTCAGCATCTCGTACACCACGCAGCCCAGGCTGTAGACGTCGCAGCGCCCGTCGACGGGCGCCCCGGAGATCTGCTCCGGCGAGACGTAGTCGAGGGTGCCCACGAACTGCCCCACAGTGGTGAACCCGGTCAGGGACAGGGACTTCTTCGTCAGGCCGAAGTCAGTGAGGTACACGTGTTCGGGATGGTCGCTGTCGGTGCCCTCAGCCACCAGGATGTTCCCGGGCTTGACGTCCCGGTGGACGAGGTCATGGGCATGGGCGGCATCGAGCGCGGAGGCCACCTGCCCGGCGATGCGCACGGTGGTGGCGAACGGTAGGTGCCCGGCGCGCCGCAGCAGGGCGCACAGGTCCTGCCCGGGAACGTAGCGCATGGCGATGTAGAGCAGCCCGTCGCTCTCCCCCGCCGCGAAGATCGGCACGATGTGGGGGTGGTCGATGGCCGCGGCGACCTTGGACTCGTGGGTGAAACGACCCCGGAAGGAGTCGTTTCGGGCGAGCTCGGGGGCGAGGAGTTTCAGGGCAACGGTGCGGTCCAACCGCAGGTCGTGGGCACGGTAGACGATGGCCATGCCGCCGCGGCCGATTTCCTGTTCCACCTGATAGCCGGCGAACTCACGGCCGAGCAGATCGGCGGGTCGGGTGGGCGTTGGGTCCATCAGCGCTCATTTCGGCCAGGGCCGGCGGGGGGTGCGGGGGCATCGTCACCCGTCACGGTCAGCTCCGCGGCCCGAGCCCCGGCGCCCTGCCGTCCCGGGGGCTCACCGGATCCGTCCGCTCCCCGCGCCGCGTCAAGGTCGCCGGAGGACTCCGCGGCCCCAGCTGCTCCGGGGCCCGAGGTGACAGCGTAGGTGGCCATCCGACCGCCGTCGCTGTACATCCAGCGGCCGGCCGCTTCGTCGTAGAGCCAGATCGACTCGCCGTCGATGACCACGCCGACCCGCAGGCCGCGGGTGCCCTGGCGAAACCCTCCGGCGTCCAAGCTGCCCGAGGCCAGTTCATCACTGGCACGCCGGTAGCGGGCGAGTGCCTCGGTGGTCCGGGCGAGCAGGGGCGAGGGGTCTTCGCTGCGCGCGGCGGGCCCACTTGCTCGGGGCGGGGCCGCGGGCATGGACACCAGCAGTCGGCCGTCGACCCAGGCCGACCAGCCGTTGACACAGACGATCTGTGCCCAGGCGCCCTGCCGGGCGAGGAGCTGTACGGGCAGGTAGCGATCCAGCGGGGTGGTGGGGCGGGAGGTGTCAGGGGACTCCCAGGCGGACAGCCCGTCCTGGGGCACCACATGGGTGGGGCGGAAGTCCCAGCCCGCAGGCAGGGCCACCGACTGGTCGGTGCTCATGATCGACACCTCCGTTCCTCGCTGGGGTCATTTGCGCATGATGGCCGGTTCGTGGCCGCGCAGCAGCCGGGACACAAGGAACCAGAGAAGGGCGGAGAGGACGACGAGCATCCCCATGTTGAGCAACCAGATGCCGGTGGAATGGGCGAAGAGCGGATCGGAGGTGAGCTGGCCCGGGACGATGCGCCCCAGGTCGATGGTGCCGGCCATGGCCCCCAGGGCCCAGCGGGAGGGCACCAGCCAGGAGAACTGCTCCAGCACCGGAACACCGTCCAGTTGGAGGAGGGCGCCGCAGAAGACCACCTGGACGATGGCGAGGAGGACCAGCAGCGGCATCGTGACCTCCTCCTTGCGCACCAGGGCAGAAACGAGCAGGCCCAGCATCATCGCCGTGAAGGACAGCAGAGCCACCGCGAGGGTGATTTCAAGCAGCGGCGGCATCAGCACGCCCCGTCCGCCGGGAGCATTGAGATCGACGCCGAGGAGCCCGACCAGGGTCAGGACGATCGCCTGCGCGATCGTCACCGTGCCGAGCACCACCACCTTGGACATCAGGTAGGCCGATCTGGAAAGGCCGACCGCCCGCTCCCGTTGGTAGATCACGCGTTCCTTGACGAGTTCACGCACAGCGTTGGCCGCGCCGGTGAGCACGCCGCCGACACAGAGGATGAGGAGGGCGTTCAGAGCGGTCTCACGGGTCAGCGTGCCACCAGCGAGCGCTCGCGCCATGGCACCCATCACGAAGGGCAGGGCGATCATGATGGCGAGGAAGGTGCGGTCGGCAGCCAGGGCAGCTGCGTATCGGCGGACGAGGGTACCCAGTTGGGCGCCCCAGCTCTGGGCCTTGGGCGGGGGCGGGACGAACCCGGCCACCTCGGAGGGGCGAGAGGCCTCGCGGCGCGCGGCGGACCTGGCGACGTAGCGCTGGTGGAAGGCCGAGGCGCGGTACTCCGCCGCCCAGTCACGGCCCTGTTCGGTCTCGAAGGCTTCGAAGGCCTCGGGCCACTGCCCGTAGCCGAAGAAGCCGAGGGTCTCATCCGGCGGCCCGTAGTAGGCGATCCGACCACCGGGAGCGAGGACGAGCAACCGGTCGCACACGTCCAGGCTGAGCACGCTGTGGGTGACGACGATGACCGTGCGGCCGTCATCGGCCAGGCCTCTGAGCATATGCATGACCGAGCGGTCCATGCCGGGGTCCAGGCCCGAGGTGGGTTCGTCCAGGAAGAGCAGCGAGGGCTTGGTCAGGAGTTCCAGGGCGACCGAAACACGTTTGCGCTGCCCCCCGGAGAGGCTGTGGATGGGCTGGTCCGCGCGCTGCACGAGGCCGAGTTCGCCGATCACCTCGGTGACCCGGGCGGCGCGCTCCGCGGCGGCGGTGTCCTGGGGGAAGCGGAGCTCGGCCGCGTAGGTCAAGGCGCGGCGCACGGTGAGCTGAAGGTGCAGGATGTCGTCCTGCGGCACCAGGCCGATGCGCTGGCGTAGTTCGGCGTAGTCCCGGTAGAGGTCGCGCCCGTCGTAGAGGACGGTGCCCTGGTCGGCGGGCCGCAGTCCGGTGAGGGCTCCGAGCAGGGTGGACTTGCCCGCACCGCTGGGCCCGACGACCGCCAGCAGGCACTTCTGCCCCACCGGGAAGGAGACGTGGTCGAGGAGTACCTTGCCCTGACCGACGGTGACGGCGAGATCCTGGGCGTCCAAGGTGACCTCGCCGGTGTCGACGTACTCCTCCAGCCGGTCACCGACCAGGCAGAAGGCGGAGTGGCCGATGCCGATCACGTCCTCGGGTCCCACGGGGGCGGCGCCGTCGATGCGTGCTCCGTTGAGGAAGGTGCCGTTGTGGCTGCCGAGGTCGACGATCTCGAATCCGGCTTGTTGGACACGGAGTTCCGCATGTCGTCGGGAGACTGTCAGATCGTCCACGACGAGGTCGTTCTCGGGGGCACGCCCGATCCGGACCACCTGCGAGGGCAGCTCGAAGACCGCGGTGGGGCGGCGGAAGGTACCGGTCGTCTCCGGCCCGGCGAAGAGGAAGGTGTTCCCCCGGGCGGCGCCCGGCGGCGGTGCCGCGGCGGCGGGTGGCGGGGGCGGCGGTTCACGGCCGAGGAGTACCGCCCGGGGGCCGTCCTCGACGCTACCGAAGCGCATGACGCTTCCCGCGCCCACGTCCCGTACGTGTACGCGCTGCCCGTCGGCGAAGGTGCCGTTGGTGCTGTGCTCGTCCTCCAGCGTCCAGTGGTCGCCCTCGGGGCGCAGCACCGCGTGGTGCCAGGAGACCCGCGCGTCGTCGAGGAAGATCTCGCTCAGCGGATCCCGTCCTATGTGGTACGTCCGCCCCGGCTCCATCACGGTGGTGCCCCCGACGGTCTTGAAGACGAGTTCGGGCACCGGGGGCGTGCTGATCGGACGCGACACCATGAGCTTGATTTTAGCCGCGGCAGCGCCCGGGCGCCTGGCACCGCAGTTGCCGAGCTACTCCCGACGCCTTGATATCGCCGCAGGTCAGAGCGTTGTTATCGGAGATGACAACGGTGACCGATGCAGCCTTTGCCGTTCTTCGTCAGGTGCGCTTCACTGCACCCGTCGGGACCCCACGAGGGGCCCTGGTACGGCAGGGCGGCTCTGCGTAGCCGCAGACCGGAAGGGCGCGGGACACCATGAGCGAACACGACCACGACCACGCGGGAGCGCCCGGAACCGGCTCACACGCCGGGCACTCGCACGCCGTCGCCGAGAACGCCGACCGCCGCTGGCTGGGCATCGCTCTGACGCTCATCGCCTCCTTCATGGCGGTCGAGGTGGTCGTCGGTGTCCTGGCGCAGTCGCTGGCGTTGATCTCCGACGCCGCGCACATGCTCACCGACGCCGCGTCCATCGTGCTCGCACTGATCGCCATGCGCTTGGCGGCACGACCGGCGCGTGGCGGTTTCACGTACGGCCTCAAGCGGGCCGAGATACTCTCCGCCCAGGTCAACGGGCTGACCCTGCTACTCCTCGCGGCATGGCTGGCCTACGAGGCGGTGCGTCGCCTGATCGACCCGCCGGCCGTGGAGGGCGCTCTGGTGCTGGTCACCGCGCTCGCCGGCATCGTGGTGAACATCGCTGCGGCCTGGTGCATCTCCAAGGCCAACCGCACCTCCCTGAACGTCGAGGGCGCCTACCAGCACATCCTCAACGACCTGTTCGCGTTCATCGGAACGGCCGTGGCCGGACTGATCGTCCTGACCACCGGATTCGTCCGGGCGGACTCCATCGCCACGCTGGTGGTGGTCGCGCTGATGGTCAAGGCGGGTTACGGGCTGCTCCGGGAGTCCGGCCGGATCTTCATGGAGGCCGCACCGGCCCACCTCGACCCCGACGTGGTCGGCGACCGGCTCGTCTCGCAAGCTCCCGTGACCGAGGTCCACGACCTGCACATCTGGACGATCACCTCCGGTCAAGCGGCCCTGTCCGCACATGTGCTGGTCGCGCAGGACGGCGACTGCCACGCGGTGCGGCGGGAACTGGAGCAGCTCCTCGACAAGGAGTACGGCATCACGCACACCACTCTTCAGGTAGACCACGCACAGGAGAGCCTTTTGGCGGTGGGACGGGCCGGGGAAGCCTCCTGGGACGGCGGCCACTGCACCGACCCGCACGGGCCGGTACACCTGAACGGGCCGCACGGGCACTGATGTACGGGGAGCCTTGATGTCGAGGGCGGCGGCACTGTTGGGAAGCCTGTCCTTGCTTCCGTTCCGCTCCGGACGCGCCCACGCCTCCCTCCGGCCGCGAGCGTCACGTTGTCGCCCCTTCCCCCACACACCCAAAGGTGCACGACAGCTCCGCTGCCGGCGCGTCCGTCGGACTGCGGCGGTACTCGGACGCCCGATCCGAGCGAAAGGCGCCCACGCCTCACCAACCAGCCTGACAGCAGGTGAAGACGAAGAACCACCGGCCAAGAGCACTGCGGACCGTCCTGGGGGCGAATCGCAGCCCGTCGCCCCGCCAGGCGGGTGCTTCGTCTCCACCCCGGCCTCAAGGACGGGGTATCCACGAAGGAGAACACGATGAAACAGAAGCGCAGCGCCGGTCTGTTGCTATTCCGCCGCGAAGGCTCTGACGTGCACGGGCTGGAGGTGCTGATCGGCCACATGGGCGGACCGCTGTGGGGGCACCGCGACGCGGGTGCCTGGTCCATCCCCAAGGGCGAGTACGGGCCCGAGGAAGCCGCCGTCGACGCGGCGCGGCGGGAGTTCACCGAGGAAGTGGGTCTGCCGGCCCCACCGGGCCCCTACCTGGAGCTCGGGGAGGTCACACAGGCCAGCGGCAAGATCGTAACGGTCTGGGCCGTGGAGGCGGATCTGGACCCCGCGCTGATGGTGGCGGGCACCTTCCTCATGGAGTGGCCCCGCGGGTCGGGCGTGCGGCAGGAGTTCCCGGAGCTGGACCGGGTCGGCTGGTTCACCCCACAAGCTGCCCGCTCCCTGCTGATCACGTCACAGAGCGTGTTCTTGGACAGACTGGCCGAGCAATTGACCGGTCGTTGACTTGCCAGCGCGTCCTCGCAGGTCGACAGTGCAGTTCATGGCGATCGTGGCGTTGCTGGGGACCTTGGACACCAAGGGCATCGAATACGGCTGGTTACGGAAGCGGCTCCTGGCGGCAGGGGTGGAGGTGCTCCTCATCGATGCCGGCGTGATCGGGGAGCCGAGGGTACCGGCGGACGTACCGCGGGAAGCGGTGGCCGCCGCTGCCGGACTGGACCTGGCGCGCTTGCGCGCCGCCGGAGACCGAGGTGCAGCCGTGACGGCGATGGCGGAGGGCGCCGAGCGCACCGTCCTACGGCTGCACGCCGAGGGTCGACTGCACGCACTGCTGGCGATCGGCGGCAGCGGCGGAACCTCCATCGCGACCCGGGCGATGCGGGCCCTGCCGCTGGGCGTACCCAAGCTGATGGTGTCCTCGATGGCCTGTGGGGACGTCACTTCGTACATCGGGGCCAGCGACATCACCATGATGTACAGCGTCGTCGACATCGCCGGGATCAACCGCATCTCGGCTCCCGTGTTGGCCAATGCGGCGGACGCGGCTGCCGGGATGGCCCGCGGGTTCGCCCGGAACCCACCACCGGCCGTGTTCGGCACCGGCGGACGGCCGCTGGTGGCCGCCAGCATGGCCGGGGTGACGACCGCGGGGGTGGACGCGGCCCGTGAGCGGCTGACCGAACTCGGCTACGAGGTGCTGGTCTTCCACAGCAGCGGTTCGGGCGGGCGGACCCTGGAGTCACTCGCCGGCGAGGGGCACTTCGCGGGGGTGCTGGACCTGACGCTCAGCGAGGTGGCGGACCACCTGTGCGGCGGACTCCTGGGGTCCGGCGCGGGCCGGTTGACCGCGGCTGGGCGCCGGGGCGTACCACAGGTGGTGAGCCTGGGCGCCCTGGACATGGTGAAGTTCGGCCCACCGCACACCGTTCCCGAGCATCTGCGCGGGCCGGAGCGCCGGATGCGGGTGCACAACCCGTCGGTGACGGTCATCCGGACCACCCGGTCCGAGTGCAGGCGGCTGGGCAGGGAGGTGGCCGACAAGCTGCGGGCGGCCGTCGGCCCCACCGCGGTGTGCGTACCGCTGCGCGGGTTGTCCACCCTCGGCCGGCCGGGAGGCCCCTACCACGACCCCGACGCCGACCGAGCGCTGTTCGGCGCTCTGCGGGACGGACTGTCCGGTGGCCGTACCGAACTGATCGAGTTCGACACCCACATCAACGACCCCGCCTTCGGTCGGGCCGCCGCACAGCGACTGCACCACATGATCGCCACGGTTGCCCCCGCGGCGTAGTCGACCGAAGGCCGCGCGGCCCTCCCGCCAGCCGTCCAGTTCGACCGCGACCGGCGGGAACCGGCCGATGGCCGGGACGTGTCTGTCCTGTCAGCGGATGCGGACGGCTCACGGCACGGCGGGACAGCCCGCCCGGGGGACGCGATGAACACGTGGAAGGTCCCGGGATACACCGAAACCAGGGAGCTCGGCGCCGGCGCCGGCGGGCGCGTGGTGCTCGCCGTGCACGAGGCCACCGGTGTGGCGGTCGCCGTGAAGTACCTCGCGGAACACCTGCGCACCGACCAGAGGTTCACCGGCGGGTTCCGCACCGAGGCGGAGCTGCTCGGCGCGCTGGAGAGCCCGTACGTGGTGCGCCTGTACGAGTACGTGGAGTCCGCCCGGGGCGCCGCCATCGTCATGGAACTCGTCGACGGAGTGGCGCTGCGGGCCCTGCTCGTCCACGCGGGGAGAACGCAACCCGAACCCGCCCTGCTGGTACTGAAGGGCTCCCTGCTGGGCCTGGCCGCCGCGCACCGGGCGGGGGTGGTGCACCGCGACTACAAGCCGGAGAACGTGCTGGTGGCCGCGGACGGCTCCTCGAAGCTGGTGGACTTCGGGATCGCGGCAAGTGAGGGGAGCACGAAGGGGGTTGCGGGTACCCCCGCGTACATGGCTCCGGAGCAGTGGCGGGGCGCACCGGCCTCGGCGGCCACCGACGTGTACGCGGCGACGGCCGTGTTCTACGAGTGTCTGACCGGTCGCAAGCCTTACAGCGGGGGGAACTTCGCGGAGCTTGCCCTCCAGCACGTCAGCGCTCCGGTGCCGCTCGGCGCCGTACCACAAGCCCTTCAGCCCCTGGTGCGGCGCGGCTTGGCGAAGGACGCGGCCGAGCGGCCGGCGGACGCCGAGGCCTTCGTCGCCGAGCTGACGGCCATCGCGGGTGAAGCGTACGGGCCCCACTGGGAGGAGCGGGGACAGCGTCGACTGGCCGCGCTCGCTGCCCTGGTGCCCCTGTTGTTCCCCTCCGCGGCCGGGCCACCAGCTGGTGGGAGCAGCTCGCTGGCCGCCACCACGCTGAGGAACCCCGGACGGGGCGGTCTGCGCCCGGGGCGGCGCGGGCTGCTCGCCACCGGGGCGGCCCTGGTCACGGGCGGCCTGCTGCTGTTCGCGGCACAGGCGTCCGGCGGGGAACTCGGCGGGCGATCTACCTCCCGGTCCTTCGCCACCACCGTGGCTGGCACGGCGCGGCCCACGGACTCGCCCGCGGCAGACGTGAGCCCCCGGGACCGGCCCACGCCCTGGGGTCCGGTCGAGGAACCACCGGCTCCCACGAACTCGCCGGCCGGTGTCCCCACGGGCACCGCGCACCCCTCCGCCACACCGGGGGCAACTCCTTCGGCCCCGCCCGCGTGGTCGGTGCCCAGCCCGGCCGAGCCTGCCGCCAGTACGCCGAGCGCTTCCTCACCCACCGACACACCACCGTCGACCACCAGCGCCATCCCGTCGCCTTCGCCGCACGCCGAGCCGGCCACCCCCTCGCCCGGCGGGGGCAGTCCATCCCCGCCGGTACAGGTCCTGTCCAGCGAGGTGACCTCGCTGCGGCAGACCGGACCGAGCACTGCCGACGCCACCTTCACGGTCACCGCGAACGACACCCGCGCGGTGGTGGTCACCGTCCAGTGGTTCTCCGGGAACGCCCAGGGCGGACCCGGCGCACCGGACGGGCCTGCCACGACGTACCGCCGCAGCGGCGCCGTCCAGTACCGCCTGTCGTCGAAGCACACCTTCCGCGACGACCACTGCCACTGGGCCGTGCGGATCAGTACCGTGCCAGCGGCCGATCCGGACGCCTCCTGGGCACAGATCGCCACCAGGAGGTGTGAGCTACGTTGAACGATCCCGAGGGCTCCGCGCCTCGCACCCCGGACCCCGCTCAGGACACGGACTACAGCGCTACCGCACTGGCCAGCCACTGGATCGAACACGGCACCGCGGTGAGCTGCGCGCCGGTGCCGCCGGACGGGGCCGAGGGCCCCGTGCTGCGTTTCGGACCCGGTGTCACCGCCCACACGGCGCGCACCACCGGGCCCTACGCCACGTCCTCGGCCGGGCCCGCCTGGCCCGGCGCCACCACGGCCCCCCGGCGGCGCCCTCCGTTCGCCGCTCTGCGCCAGTACGCCCTGGCCGCCTCGGTGCTGCTCGCCGTCCTTGTCTACCTGGGCTGGAAGCACCTGGCGCCGGAGGTCGAGGTGGGCCAGATCAGCGTGAGCGCTCCGGGCGATCCGGTGGGGTGTGGTGCGACGGCCGGACTCACCGCGGTCCTGCGCACCAACGGCCGCCCCGGCACCCTGGTCTACCGGTGGGTACGCAACGACGGTTCCCGTTCGCCCTTGTTGAGCGAACGGGTGGCATCAGGCCAGCGCGAGGCCAGGTTGCGGTTGTTCTGGAGCTTCCGCGGCGAGGGCGTCTACCGTGCGCGGGCGGAGATCCAGCTGCTCTCCCCCGCCCGCCGAACGGCAACCGCCGCTTTCCGGTACCGGTGCGCCGACCCCACCGCGCCGCCCGAGGGGGGTGCCGCGGGAGCCGACGGGAGGGGATGACACGGGCCTTTCGGCCGATGCAGGCGAGGGCCGGGAGTGTTTTGCTGGTCGAGGACGGGGCGCAGGGGTGCCCCCGGCTCCGGTGAGCGGTCCTTGTCCTCGGGGACCGCGGCGCGTGCCGCCGCGCAGGGGAGCGGGTTCCACACGCGGGGCCCGCAGCGCTTTGGGGAGCGCCGCGGGCCACCGTGCGTGGCACGCCACGAGCTTCGGGTTCTTCGGCGCCACCGTCGGCGCCGACCAGCCCGATGAATTCACCGGATTCTCATCGAATCGGCGTCCTGGCGCGCTCCGGGTCGGCGAGGATGCGGCTCATGATCCGTTCGCTGAGGTCGCGTGCCTGCGGGCCCTGGCGCGCGCTGCCCACGTTGGCGGTCCTGCTCGCCCTGACCACCGCCGCCACGCCCGGACACTCGGTGGCCGGACCGGTCGGGGTCACGGTGCCGGTGCGCCAGACCGGCGTCGCCGACCGGGTAGGTGTTCTCGTCTCCACCCGCCCCGACGCGGATCACTTCTGCACCGCCTCGGTGGTGCACAGCTCGGGGCACGATCTGCTGGTGACCGCCGCGCACTGTCTCGGGGACGGCAGCGGTCTGGCCCATCTGACCTTCGTGCCGGGCTACCGCGACGGCCGGGCCCCCTTCGGAGCGTGGCGGCTGGAGCGGGCCTACCTCACACCGTCCTGGACTCTGAGCGAGGATCCGGACGCGGACCTGGCCTTCGTACAGGTCGAGGCCAGGGACGGACGGGACATCGAGGACCTGGTGGGTGGCTTCCGGGTGTCCGCGGACCCGCCGGACGGCTTCCAGGCCACGGTGATCGGCTATCCCCGCGTCCTGGAGACCCCCATCAGCTGTACCAACGACACGGAGCGGGTGAGCAGCACGCAGCGCAAGATCGACTGTCCTGGCTACAGCAGCGGGACCAGCGGCAGTCCTTGGCTCACCTCCAGCGGAACGCTCACGGGCGTGCTGGGCGGGCTGGAGGAGGGCGGGAGCACTGCGGAGGTGTCCTACAGCGCGGTCCTCGACGAGGAGGGCAGGCAGCTGTACGAGACGGCGTCCGGGAGCTGATCCCACGCTCGTCCCGGGGATGTCTCACAGGCCTGCCGGCTCGAACCAGGTCTCCTCCTGCGCCATGGCACGGCGAATCCGGTGGAGGGCGAACTCCGACAGCCCGGGCAGGGCCTTGGTGGCGAACCAGGCGACCTCCAAGGACTCCTCGTCATTCACCCGGGCCTCGCCTCCCACCGCGCGGCACCGGAAGGTGATGTCCATGTACTGGCACTCGTCACCGTTGGCGTAGCGCACCGGCCGCAGACCTTGGACGAGCACGACCCGCTCGGCCACGCATCGCACCGCGGTCTCTTCGAACACTTCCCGCACCGCGGCTTCGGCGGGCTGTTCACCCGGTTCTGGGATGCCGCCGATGACGGACCACTCACCGGTGTCGGCGCGTCGACCGAGCAGGACCCGACCGGCCGAGTCGAAGACGACGGCGGTCACACCGGGTAGCAGGAGCAGTTGGTGGCCCGCGCTGGCGCGGATGCGGCGGATGAAGTCGGGAGTGGGCATGCGTCCGAGCCTATGAGCTCCCGGGACTGTCCCGTCGCCCGCGGACCAGCGCGCCTGAGGAACAACACGAGCCCTCCGCACGCCCCGATGGCCCCGAGCGGGCCGTCCGGCGTTTCGCGCGCGCTCTTGGGAGGTATGCGCCTCGCACCTGGCGAAACCGCCCGGTTGTGGCCGCAGTGGTACGAGCGGTGCTAGAAAGGACAACGTGATCAGGCCCTTCGACCGGCCCCGGGGTGTGTCGGTGCGGCAGTTGATCCGCGGACGCCCCAAGAGCGTCGCCGGGCAGGTGTTCGTCCTCCAGGTGGCGATCGTCGGTCTGCTCGTGGTCGGTGCCATCGTGGCGTTGTTCCTGCAGACGCAGCACGACAGCGATCGGGAGGCACGCAACCGGTCCATCGCCGTCGCGGAAACGTTCGCCCACTCTCCCGGGCTCCAGGCCGCGCTGAAGCTCCCCGACCCTTCGAAGGTCATCCAGCCCCTGACCGAAGTGGCACGCCGCAAGGCCGGCGTGGACTTCATCGTGGTCATGGACACCTCCGGCATCCGCTACAGCCATCCGCAGCCGGAACGGATCAGGCAGAAGTTCGTCGGCACGATCGAACCCTCGCTGAACGGCAAAGTGATCACTGAGAGCGTCCAGGGACCATTGGGCGAGGAGTTCCAGGCGGTGGTCCCGGTCACCGCACCGGACGGCTCGGTGGTGGGCCTGGTCTCGGCCGGCCTGACCGTCGAGAACGCCACCGGCCCGGTGAACCAGCAGCTACCGGTCATCCTCGGCACCGGCGCGGCGGGCCTCGCGCTGGCAACGGCCGGCACCGCACTGACGGCCAGGTGGCTGCGGCGCCAGACGCACGGCTTGGGCCCCGCCGAGATGACCCGCATGTACGAGCACCACGACGCCGTTCTGCACTCGGTCCGCGAAGGTGTCGTCATCGTCGGCGGCGAGGGCCGCCTGCTCCTCGCCAACGACGAGGCGCGACGGCTGCTGGACCTCCATCAGGACGCCGAAGGACTCCTCGTGGCCGAGTTGCCCGGGCTGGACCCGGGGACGGCCGAGCTGCTCGCCTCCGGCCGGACGGCCACCGACGAGGTCCACCTGGCCGGGGACCGGCTCCTGGTGGTCAACCAGCGCCCCACGGACGGGCCCGGCGGCCCCATGGGCACCGTCGCGACGATCCGTGACTCGACCGAGCTCCAGGCACTCACCGGCCGCGCAGAGGTGGCCCGCACCCGGCTGAAACTGCTCTACGACGCGGGCATGGGCATCGGGACCACGCTCGACGTGCGGCGCACCGCGGAGGAACTGGCCGACGTGGCGGTCCCCCGTTTCGCCGACTTCGTCACCGTCGACCTCGCCGACCCCGTACTCAACGGGGAGGAGCCGAACGGCGCTGGTACGGAGACCGACATGCGGCGAACGGCGGTGAGCGGAATCCGGGACGATTCGCCGCTCTATCCGATCGGCAAACTGATCCAGTTCGTTCCCTCGACCCCGATGGCCGTCGGATTCGACACCGGACACGCCCAGGTCGTCCCGCTGCTCGCCGAGGCCCCGGGTTGGCAGGCCCAGGATCCGGAGCGGGCCCAAGCGATCGTCGACTACGGCATCCATTCGCTGATCGCTGTGCCCCTGCAGGCACGCGGGGTCATCCTTGGCGTGGCGAACTTCTGGAGGTCGGAGAAGCCCGGCCCCTTCGAGGAGGAGGACCTCTCGCTCGCGGAGGAGCTGGTGGCCCGCGCCGCGGTGTCGGTGGACAACGCACGCCGCTACACCCGCGAGCACGCCCTGGCGGTGACCTTGCAGCGCAGTCTGCTGCCGCGCACTCTTCCCGAGCTCAGCGCGGTCGAGGCGGCCCACCGGTACCTGCCCGCGCAGTCGGGGGTCGGCGGCGACTGGTTCGATGTGATCCCGCTGCCGGGCAGCCGGGTCGCGATGGTCGTGGGGGACGTCGTCGGTCATGGTCTGCACGCCGCCGCGACCATGGGGCGGCTGCGAACCGCCGTGCACAACTTCGCCACCCTCGACCAGCCGCCCGACGAGCTGCTGCGCCACCTCGACGATCTGGTCGGCCGGATCGACCAGGACGAATCAGGTGCCAACGGCGCCGCCGGCATGACGGGTGCCACCTGTCTCTTCGCCATCTACGACCCTGTCTCCCGAGTCTGCGCCATGGCCCGGGCCGGCCATCCGCTGCCGGCGTTGGTGCGGCCCGACGGCACGGTGGAGTTCCCCGAGCTACCGGCCGGGCCACCACTGGGCCTGGGCGGGATGGCCTTCGAGACGGCGGAGTTCGAGCTGGCCGAAGGCACCCAGTTGGTGTTCTTCACCGATGGGCTGATCGAGGACCGCAGCCGCGATATCGACGTGGGCATCGAACTGCTGCGTCAAGCCCTCTCCCACCCGGACCGCCCGCCGGAGGAGAGTTGCCGGGCGGTGCTCAAGGCCCTGCTGCCGGCCCGCCCCAAGGACGACGTGGCCCTGCTGATCGCTCGTACCCGGGTGCTGGACCCGGACCGGGTGGCCGAATGGGACGTCTCGGGCGATCCGAGCGAGGTGGCGGGCATGCGGGCGGAGGCCGAGCGCCAGCTGGACGCCTGGGGCCTTTCCGACCTGTCCTTCGGCACGGAACTGATCCTCAGCGAGCTGCTGACGAACGCCATTCGTTACGGTTCCGGGCCGATTCGCGTGCGGATGCTCTACGACCAGGTGCTGACCTGCGAGGTGGCTGACGGGAGCAGCACTTCCCCGCACCTGCGGGACGCGGCCACGACGGACGAGGGCGGGCGCGGCCTCTTCCTGGTGGCGCAGATGGCCGAGCGCTGGGGAACCCGCTACACCCCCGCAGGGAAGATCATCTGGGCTGAGCAGTCCGTCAACGGCCTCGAACAGTTCGCGGACCTGTCGCAGGCCCTGGGATCGGATGCGGACTTCGACGCCTTCGTGGTGCCGCCGGCGGTCAGCTGACCCTGCGCTCGGCCACACGACCGAACAGGGCCCAGCCGAGCCCACCGGCAGCCAGCACCAGGAGCGCGTACTCCGGGAGCGGGCCCAGTCGGGTGGCGGGGGTCAGTTCGGAGCGCAGCGGGATCCGCGCCACCAGGGCGTCCGCAGTGAACATGCGGGTCTGCTGAACGACCTCGCCGTCCGGGCGGATCACCGCGCTGACCCCGCTGGTCACCGGGACCAGGACCGCCCGGCTGTGCTCGACGGCACGAACCCGGGACATGGCCAGCTGCTGGTAGGTCATCTGGGTACGACCGAAGGTCGCGTTGTTACTGGGCACCGAGACCACCTGCGCGCCAGCCATCACCGTGTCGCGCACCGCGTCATCGAACGCCGCCTCGAAGCAGGTCACCAGACCCACCTGGGCGCCCCCCATGTCGAATACCCCGGGGGTGCTGCCACGCCCGAAGTCGCGCTGTACCCGGTCCACGTCCGAACTGAACACCCGCGCGAGGGAACGCATCGGGATGTACTCGCCGAAGGGCTGGATCTTGCGCTTGTCGTAGGTGGCTCCAGGTCCCTTCACGGGGTCCCAGAGGATCTGGGTGTTGCGCAGGGGGCCGGTGTCCGGAGCGAGGACCGCCCCGATGGAGACGGGCACCCCGATGGCCTTCACCGCTTCGTCGATGACTTCGTAGGCGTCCGGGTTGCGGTAGGGGTCGAGGTCGGAGGAGTTCTCCGGCCACACCACGAAGTCGGGCTGCTGAACCCGCCCGGCGCGTACGTCGGCCGCGAGTTGCAGGGTGCGCTTGACGTGGTTGTCGAGCACCGCACGACGCTGGTCGTTGAAGTCGAGACCGAGTCGCGGAACGTTGCCCTGGATCACGGCGGCCGTCACCGTGCCGTCCTCGGCGGCGTCACTCACCAGCGGTCGCGCCGCGAGGGCGGCGGTAACCGGCACCAGCACCGTGAGGGCGGCGACCGCGACGGCCTGCCGGACGGCGCCGGGTCCCGGCGCGCGCCGGTGAGCGAGCAGTCGACGGAGGGTCTCGTAGAGCCCGAAACCGGCGAGTACCACGGCGAAGCCGAGCACGGGGGTGCCGCCCAGGGCGGCGAGCGGCAGGAAGAGACCGTCGGCCTGCCCGAAGGCGACCTTCCCCCAGGGGAAGCCTCCGAAGGGCAGTCGGGCCCGTGCCGCTTCGGCGGCGGCCCATCCGGCAGCGCCCCACAGCGGCCACAGTGGCAGCCGGCTGACCAGCGCGATGACCACGCACCCGACGGCGATGAACAGTGCCTCCACCGTCGCCAGCGCGAGCCACGGCACCGGGCCGACCTCTTCACCGGTCCACACCAGCAGCGGCAGGAGGAAGCCCAGCCCGGTGAGCAGACCGAGGCCGAAGGCGGCCCGCGGACGGCGTCCGTGGAGGCAGCCGGCGAGCAGCGCAAGGGCGGGCGGGGCCAACCACCACAAGGGACGGGGCGGGAAGCTCAGGTAGAGCAGCACGCCGGCCGCAAGGGCGCCCGCGGCAGGACGTGGACGCCGCAGCCAGGACGCCCGCGGCGCGTCGGAGGGCGCTGTGGGCTGTGGTGGTGCGGTGCGGGTGGTGCTCATGTCGGCGGAGTCTACGGCTCCTGACGCCCACGCGTGGTTCGGGGTCGGGGGGTGCCGCACCCCCCGACCGCCCCTGGCCTCCTTCGGCGCACGGTGCCGGGTGCGGCCGGGAGCTGGCCGGCTGCTGCGGCGCCTCGCCGCGTTGCCAATCACCCGAATGCACCCGGCAGGAGGGACCCTCCGCCCCGCGACGCGCCGCATCCGACGCCGCAGGCCGATCCGCCGGGTACTGCGGGACGGCCCTCAGCCGCAGTTCAGCGGGGCGGCCCGGCCAGGCCCTCGGGAGTGGAACCGCCCAGTCGCTCGCGAATGATGCGCACGGCGGTCTCGGCGTCATCGACGGTCACTGTGAACAGCCGCCCGTCGCCCAGCCTGAGCACCACGGCCTCCCCGCGCCGCACGATCACCCCGGTGCCCTTGTCCGGGCGCCAGCGGTACCCCCAGCCGCCCCACTGTCGGGGCGTGACCCGGTCGATGAACTGGGCGTCGGCAATCTGATCCAGCAGGATCCTGCGGCGCGGCACCCCGATGTGGCCGCAGCGGACCTCCATCGCCTCGCCGTCGAGGGTGACGGCCACGTGGACGAAGGCGAGCGTCCCGTAGAGCATGAGCAGCCCGGCAGCCACGCAGCCCACCACTGACATCGCCAGCGGGGCGATTCCCGAAGTCCACGCCGAGTCCACAGCCAAGGTGATGCCCAACGCCATGCAGGCCGCGCCGGCGACCGCCAGCACCCACTGGGCCCGGTTGGTCGCCCGGCCGATCCACAAGGTCCCAGGACGCGGGCGGGAGCGATCCCTCATAAGTAACAGCGTACTCACGTTCCGCAGCGGCGGCACGGGCTACGACTGCGTCGGGCTCATCCCGAGGCCGCCGGGGCCCCCGCCAGCAGGAGTCCCTCGGGGTAGCCCAGGGACGGGGACGGCAGCTCGCCGTCCCGGCCACTGAGGAGTACCCGTAGCCCCCCGACCGCGGGCGCCTGGGGATCGGGTTCGGCCCCGATGCGGCGCAGCGCCTGCACGGCGACCGCCTCGGCCGATCCGTGCAGTTCGATCGCCGCTGCGCGGGTGCGGGCGAGGACGGCGATGCGGATCGGTTCGGCGACGAGCTCGTAGTGGGTACAGCCAAGGACGAGCGATCCGATGGTCGACGGGGTCAGTGCGGCAGCTGCCGCGACCGCCCTGGCGATGGCTGCCTCGTCGGCCTGCTGGACCGCGTCGGCCAGTCCGGGGCAGGGCACTTCGGTGACGTCGACGCCGTCGGCGAACTGGCGGATCAGTTGACGCTGGTACGGGCTGCCGGTGGTGCCCGGGGTGGCCCAGATCGCGACGGGGGCGCCGCCGGTCGCGGCCGGTTTGATGGCCGGTACCGTCCCGATGACCGGGATCGCCGGTTCCAGAGCCGCGCGCAGCGCCGGGAGGGCGTGCACGGACGCGGTGTTGCAGGCCACGATCAAGGCGTCGGGCTGGTGCGCGGCGGCTGCCCGGGCCACCGAGAGGGCTCGTTCGGTGAGGTCCTCGGCGGTCCGCGGGCCCCAGGGCATCCCGTCGGGGTCGGAGGAGAGCACCAGATCCGCGTCGGGGCGCAGGCGCCGCACCGCGGCGGCGGCCGGCAGGAGGCCGATTCCGGAGTCCATGAGCGCGATTTTCACCTGGTCACCTTAGACGACAGGGGTGGGTGGGCGGTGTGGGTCCGCCGACACGCCGATGGGTTCGGACGCCCGCGTGGAACACGCCCGAGGACACGGGCGCAGGGGCTTGCGGTGCGGCGCTGGTCCGGCAGACTTCGGCGGATGAGCGCCTTGAAGCGGATGGGGCCGGGCGGCCGGCCCGCGCGGGCGACCGGCCACGGCTGCGGTCACCCGGAAGCACGGGGCGGGCACCGCTCGACCCGCTCCCGTGTCCCCGGGCCCGCTCCGGACCGGGGGAAAGCCACCGCGGCACGGCGAACGCCGGGGGCGTGCAAGGGCCATGGGGCAGGGGGTGTCCGATGATCGAGGTCGGCGGGTGGTTCGGCTGGACGGCGGTGGCCGCGTTGGCGGCCTGGCTGTGGCTCCTGCTCGGCCAGGGGTTCTTCTGGCGGACGGACAACCGCTTACCGGTCCGCTCCGACCCGCCCTACTGGCCGTCGGTCGCCATCGTCGTACCGGCCCGCGACGAAGCGGAGGTGCTTCCCGAAAGCCTGCCCTCGCTGCTGGCCCAGGACTACCCAGGGGAGGCGGAGGTGATCCTGGTCGACGACGGCAGCACCGACGGCACCGGGGCCCTCGCCCGCAAGCTGTCGGCTCGTCACTGCGGGCTGGCGCTGACGGTGACTTCGCCCGGCGAACCGCCGTCGGGGTGGACGGGCAAACTGTGGGCACTGCGGCACGGGATCGCGTTGGCCCGCTCCGGTGGGCTCCGGGAGCCGGAGTTCCTGCTGCTCACGGACGCGGACATCGCCCACGAGCCGGACAGTCTGCGCGAGTTGGTGGCCGCCGCGGAGACCGGAGGGCTCGACCTGGTCTCCCAGATGGCCCGGTTGCGGGTGGCCAGCGGCTGGGAACGGCTGGTCGTTCCCGCCTTCGTCTACTTCTTCGCCCAGCTCTACCCCTTCCGGTGGGTCAACCGCCGGCGCGGCCGGGTGGCGGCGGCGGCCGGCGGGTGCGTGCTGCTGCGCACCGTGACCGCGGTGCGCGTCGGCGTGCCGGACGCCATCCGGGACTGCGTCATCGACGACGTCTCGCTTGCCAGGGTGGTGCGCCGCGCAGGGGGCCGGATCTGGCTGGGACTGGCTGAGCGGGTCGACAGCGTCCGCCCCTATCCCCGACTGGCCGACCTGTGGCGGATGGTCTCGCGCAGCGCCTACGCGCAGTTGCGCCACAACCCGCTGCTCCTGGCCGGCACCGCGGTCACCCTGACCGTGGTCTACCTGGTGCCGCCGCTCGCGCTCTGCGTGGGCGTGTCGACGGGTCGAGCTCCGCTGGCCTGGGCCGGCGGCCTGGCCTGGCTGGTGATGGCGGGCACCTACCTGCCGATATTGCGCTACTACCGGCAGTCTCCTTGGCTCGCGCCCACCTTGCCGGTGACCGCGCTGCTGTACCTGCTGATGACGCTCGATTCGGCCTTGCAGCACTACCGGGGCCGGGGTGCGGCCTGGAAGGGCCGGACGTACGCCCGGCCGGCCGGGACCTCCGAGGGTTGACCGACCGGCCGTGCCTGCTCCCGGGGCGATCCAGACGCCCGGGCGCGGTCGGGGGCGCTACTTGCGGCCTGGCGTCCACTGCATGCCCCACCCGTAGGCACGGTCCACGGTCACCTGGGGGCTCGCGCCCGGCTGCGGTACCAGGAAGCGGGCCTCGCGCTGGACGAGCAGGTCCGATCCCGTGTTGCTGAGCAGAGCGAGCGCGCACACCGGTGAGGGGAGGGTGCACTCCCCCAAGGAGAACTCGATGGGCGCGCCGTGTTGGGGCTTGAGGGTGACGGTGGCGTCGAGGTCGGCGAAGCTCCGCGCCCCCTCGTAGATGGTGACGAAGAAGAGCACGCGGCGGATCTCGTCACGGTGGTCGAGGTTGAGGGTGAGGTTCTCACCCGCGGCGGAGCCGCCGGTGCGGTCGTCCCCGTCGAGGTGGATGTACGGAGGCTGCCGCAGCGAGCCGTATGCGTTGCCGAGGGCCTGGACCACGCCCTTGCGGCCGTCGGTGAGCTCGTAGAGCGCGCACAGGTCGAGGTCCAGTGGTGCGGAGGGCCCGGTGAGCGACCGGCCCAGGGTGGCCGCCCAGCCGGAGCGGGGGGTGGGCGCGTCGCTGCCGGTGCGGGTCCGCCAACTGAGGTTGACGTGGAGCGTTCCGGAGGTGCCGCCCTGCTTCTCCAGCCGGACGCTGGGGGCCTCCTTGGTGAGGGTGACCTTGGTGAGGCGTACGGGTGCGGGCGGGGTCGGCTCCGGGCTCGGGCGGACCGGGGCGGGGGCCACGGGCGGTGCGGGGCGGACCGGGGCCGGGGGGTGCTGTGGTTCGTCGACGCGGATGCCGAAGTCGCCGGCGAGCCCGGCCAGCCCGGTGTCGTATCCCTGGCCGACCGCCCGGAACTTCCAGACGCCCTGACGCCGGTACAGCTCACCCAGCACGAAGGCGCTCTCCACGGTGGCGCCTTCGGGGGCGTAGTGGGCGATCTCCGCCCCGTCGGCCGCGTCGAGGACGCGTACGAAGAGGCCGGGGACCGCGGCGAAGGTACCGCCGTCGGCGGAGGCGGCCAGGACGACGCGGTCCACGGCCGGCTCGATGCGTGCGAGGTCGATCGCCAGGGCTTCGGTCACGGCTTCGCCCGCTGTGGTCCGGCCCTCGTGGCGGACCGCTCCGGAGGCGTGTGCGGGCTGGTTGTAGAAGACGAAGTCGCCGTCGGCGCGCACCTTGCCGGCGGACAGGAGCAGCGCCGAGCCGTCCACTTCGGGCACCGTGGCGCCGGTCCGCCAGCCGAGCTCGACCCGGAGGGAGGAGGCCGCAACCGCGAGGTTGCTTCCCTTGCGCATCGTCATATCTGTCACCCGTCCTGAAGTGTGCCGGAGCCGACCGCCGCCACGGGCAACCTATTACCCGGACTTCTCGGTAGCAGCCCGTGGGTAACCCATAAGCGCGACGTAAGGGTCACGTGAGGACCGGCGGCGGATCCGATGCCCCGAGGTGGAACGGAAAGACCTCGGAAAGACCTCGCCGGACCGCCGGTAACCCCAGCGCAACGTCGGCTTTCACCCCATCTTGAGGTCCCGTGACGACCGTTTTTCCCGTGTTCGCTCGCATTGGGGATCCACGACGGCTCAGGCGGCGATAAAGAACCCCCTATTCGGACTCCCCAACCGGCACATCGTGGGCTTAACTTATGTGCCATGACTCCCCCCCGCTCCACCTACGGCGGCGGTTACTCCTCCGCGCCGAGTTTTCCGGACACCCCGATCTACGACTCGCTCGTGGCCGAGCGGGGCACCCCACAGATCGCCCCGATCCGGGTCCCCGCCGCCTACGAGTCCCCGTTCGCCGTAGCGGCCCCGCAAGCGCCGTCCAACGGCTACCTGCCCGCCCGGCCGGCGGCGCTGCCGGCGCTACCGGCCGGGCCGTCCCAGCAGCCCGCCCCCGGGTACGGCTACCCGTACCCGCAGCAGGCTGCGCCACTCCAGCCGGCACCGGCACCGCAGTTCCCGCAACAGGGGTACCCGCCGCGCGGCGGGTATCCGGCGCCCCAGCAGCCGATGCCCGCGCCGGTGCCCGTGGCGACGGCCACCGCGACCGGGTACGAGGCGATGCGACCGGCTGCACCAAGGCCGATGCAGGCACCCACCCCGTCCGCGTACCAGGACCCCTACGGGAGGCCCTACCAGGGGCGCGGCTACTGAGCGAGGGCGCCCAGGTCGCAGGCACCGAACGCCGTGGTGACCAGGGGGTGGCCCCGGAGCCGGAGGGTGCTGGCAGGATGCACCCATGTCACGGATACAGCTTGCGGCGCTCCACGTCCATCCCGTCAAGTCGGTAGCGGGGATTGCTCCCGACGAGATGGCCGTGGAGCCCTGGGGGCCCGCCGGGGATCGGCGCTGGGCGGTGATCGACGCCGACCATGCGGTGGTCACCCAACGTCAGCAGCCGCGCCTCGCGCTCGCCACCGCACAACCGCTGGGGGGCGGCCGGATCAAGGTGACGGGGCCGGGTCTCGATCCGCTGGAGATCGCGGTTCCGGAGCCGACCGGCACCGTGCCGGTGGAGATCTTCGGGAAGAAGATCGAGGCGGTGGCGGCTGCCACGTCGGCACATGACTGGTTCAGCGAATACCTCGGAGCGCGGGTGCGTCTGGTCCACCTTGACGCACCCGAGCACCGGCGGCAGATCGACCCGAGGTTCTCCCTCCCCGGCGAGACCGTGTCGCTGGCCGACGGATTTCCGCTTCTCGTTGCCAGCATTTCCTCCCTGGACTCCCTCAACTCCCTGATTGCGCAGGGAGATCACGCCTTTGAAGGTCCACTCCCGATGAATCGTTTCCGGCCGAATGTCGTGGTGTCCGGAAGTGGCGCATGGGCCGAGGACGAATGGCGGCGCATCTCGATCGGCGAGATCACCTTCCGGGTGGCCCGCACGTGCGGCCGGTGCGTGGTGACCACCACCGACCAACACAGCGCACAGCGCGGCAAGGAGCCACTGCGCACCCTCGCGCGCCACCGCCGCATCGACGGTCGGCTGGTCTTCGGCCAGAACCTCATCCCCGAGCACACGGGTGTCCTCCGACTCGGCGACGAGGTGCGCGTCCTGCAATGACCGTCGGGTGAGACCAGGTGAAGCGGTCCGGCCGGAGCGCGGGGACCGCATCGGGCCGCGGCCCGGTGCCTCGGGGCGGGCCCAAGTCGGCTCCACGCAACGGTCGTAGGACAACTCATGCATCAGTGGTACGAGCGCCTGGACCCGCGGGAGGACTGGGTCCGCCGCGGCCAGGTTGACCGAACGCCGCCAGCTGAGCTGGCAACTCCCCGGCGCCGCGCGCGCTACGGTGGACGCGGCCAGATCGGTCGCGGCGGTACAAGGTGGGGGCACGACAGCACCATGGCTCAGGGCACGGTCCAGCTGACGCAGAGCGGCACTTCGCGGTGGCGACGCCGCACGGGCGAGTACCCCACCGTCACCGCCGCCCTGGAAGCGGCGAGCGACGGCGACATCCTGACCCTGCCCCCCGGCACCTACCGCGAGAACGTGGTGGTGACCCGGGCCGTGACCCTGCGGGGCCCGGATGGGTCGCCGGGGTCCGTCCGGATCGCCCCGGTGGACGGGGTGGCCCTCACCCTACGCGCCGCGGCCACCGTGGCGGACCTGCGCCTTGAGGGGCAGGACACCGCGGCCCCCGCGCTCCTGGTCGAGGACGGAGCGGCGGAGCTGACGGACCTTCGCGTGGTCACCCGCTCCGCTGCCGGCATCGAGGTGCGGGGCAGCGCCCGGCCCACGGTGCGGCGCTGCACCGTGGACAATCCGGCTGGGGTGGGGATCGCCGTGGTCGACGGCGGTGGCGGGGTGTTCGAGGAGTGCGAGGTGGTAGCGGCCGGGCAGTCCGGGCTTCTGGTCCGTGGCGGTGCGCGCCCCCGGCTGGAACGCTGCCGAATCCACCACAGCGGTAGCGCGGGACTGACCGTGACCGGGGACGGCTCCGGCATCGAAGCAGCTGGTTGCGAGGTGTACGAGGTCAAGGGCACCGGCGTGCACATCGCGAGCCGCGCCACCGCGGAACTGACCGACTGCCAGGTGCACCGTACTTCCGGCGACGGGGTCACCCTGGACACCGATGCCGTACTCACTCTGCGCGACTGCGACATCCACGACATCCCCGAGAACGCGGTGGACCTGCGCTCGCGGTCGGTGCTCAAGTTGAGCCAGAGCAAGATCCGGCGGTTCGGCCGCAACGGACTGTCCGTCTGGGACCCGGGCACCCGGGTGCACGCCGAGGCCTGCGAGTTCCACGACAGCACCGGCGACTACCCGGCCGTATGGGTCAGCGACGGCGCCTCGGTCTCACTGGACTCCTGCCGCGTCCATGACGTACCGGACGCGTTGTTCGTACTGGACCGCGGCTCCCGGGTCGAGGTCCTCGGCAGCGACCTTTCCCAGGTGCGCAACACGGCGGTCTCGGTGAGCGACGGAGCGACGGCCCAGTTGGACGACTGCCGCATCCGGGAAGCCACCACGGGTGCTTGGTTCCGCGACCACGGCAGCGGCGGTTCGCTGGCGGACTGCACGATCGACGCGGTGCAGACCGGCGTGATCGTCACCAAGGGTGCTGATCCGGAGGTCGACCGGGTGACGGTGACCTCCGCCGCCGAAGCGGGCTTCTACGTGTCCGCGGAAGGACGCGGCGCCTTTCGCGGTTGCCGGGTGACGGGCAGCGGAGGTTTCGGCTTCCACGTCCTCGACGGTTGCAGGACCGCACTGGCGCGCTGCCGTACCGAGCGGTGCACCCGCGGTGGCTACGAGTTCGCCGAAGAGGGCCCGCTGGTCGAGGACTGCACCAGTGACGAGAGCGGCGCCCGGGAGGCACCGCACGGAGTCCTCACCCAGACGGCGGTGCGTTCCACGGCCGTCTCGACGGCGGGACTGCTGTCCGCGGTACCGGACCAGCGCCCCACCACCTCGACGGAGCCGGACGCCCGCCCACCGGCCGGGCGGGACGACGTCGACCCCAAGGACCCGAAGGCGGTACTGGACGAACTCGACGCCCTGGTGGGCCTGGAGAGCGTCAAACGCGAGGTGCGCGCCCTCACCGACATGATCGAAGTGGGCCGCCGCAGGCAGCTGGCGGGCCTCAAGGCCGCGTCCGTACGACGGCACCTGGTCTTCACCGGGTCCCCCGGCACGGGCAAGACCACGGTGGCGCGTCTGTACGGGGAGATCCTGGCCTCGCTGGGTGTCCTGGAGCGCGGGCACCTGGTGGAGGTCTCCCGGGTAGACCTCGTCGGCGAGCACATCGGCTCGACCGCGATCCGCACCCAGGACGCCTTCGACCGGGCGCGCGGCGGGGTGCTGTTCATCGACGAGGCCTACGCCCTGTCCCCGGAGGACTCCGGGCGGGACTTCGGCCGGGAGGCCATCGACACCCTGGTCAAGCTGATGGAGGACCACCGTGAGGAGGTCGTGGTGATCGTCGCCGGCTACACGACGGAGATGGAGCGGTTCCTCACCGTCAACCCGGGCGTGGCCTCACGTTTCTCCCGCACCATCACCTTCGGTGACTACAGCCCGCGGGAACTGCTGCGGATCGTGGAGCAGCAGGCGACGGAGCACGAGTACCGACTCGGCGCCGGGGCGGCCGAGGCCCTGCTGACGTACTTCACGGTGCTGCCGAAGGGCCCGGCCTTCGGCAACGGGCGCACGGCCCGCCAGACGTTCGAGTCGATGGTGGAGCGCCACGCGAGTCGGGTGGCCCAGTTGCCGGACCCGGACACCGACGACCTGACCCTCCTCTACCGGGAGGACCTCCCCGCATTGGGGGCCAGCTCGATCTCCAAGTAGCGTCGGTTCTTCGGCCCCCGGTACAAGAGCGCTTCCCAGCCGAGCCGGGTCAGGACCGCGCGGCATTCGGCGAGTCGTTCGTCCTGTTCGTAGCCGGCCCCGGCACCGACCGGACCGAGCCAGTGGACCCGCACCACCCGGTCTTCTCCACGGGCCACCCGATAGCCGGTAGCGGTGCGCAGCCCCTCCACGCCGGTCGCGGAGGGCGGAATGCCCGCGGCTTCCAGGGAGAGGGCCACCGCGCGCTCGGCTTGGCGCAGCTCCCAAGGGGCGGGCACGGACGCCCCGCCCGGATGGTTGACCAAGCGCCGGATCTGGAGCAGCGACTCGAAGGCGCCGCGGACCTCGGCGTCGCGCGCAGGCCCCTTGGCGGGTGCCGGACCGTCTCCGGTCGCGATGTCGAAGCGGTCAGCGGCCATCCGCCCTCCCTCGTCTCGCCACGCACGGGATCCAACTGCGGAGCCTACCCAGGGCCGGCGCCCGAAGGCGTGCGGCCCCGGGCACCGGCTGGGCGCCACGGCGCCCGGAGGTGAGGATCAGGCGTTGACGCAGAGGTTGCCGGCGGCCGGGTTGAGGGCCCCGACGATGTTGACGCTGTTCCCGCAGATGTTGATCGGAATGTGGAACGGGATCTGGATGACGTTGCCCGAGAGCACGCCGGGCGAGCCGATGGCCACCGCGTGAGCATCGGAGTCGGCGCTGGCGGCGCCCGCGCCCGCGAGGACGGCAGCGGAGGCGAGAGCGAGGGCGGCGAAGGTCGTACGTACGCGCATGGAGTACTCCTTGTGCGGGGTCGTTGCGACGGTCCGTGGAAGTGTTGACCACCGGCGGGCTTCAGAAACCGGGGGCACGCGTTCGGGCGAGAGCGGCCGGAGCCCTTCGGAGTAGCGGCGCTCGGGCGGTGCGCCAGATCCCACAAGTGGAGCGTCAATCCGCGTCATCGGCGTCCTGAACTGCTGGGATGGCTGCAGGTCGGACCGCGGGTCGCGGTGAGCACGAGGCGGAGCGGCGGAGCTGCGGAGGTGGCACGGTGGGCCGAAGTGGTGAAACCCCGGAGGGTGAGCACCGGGCGGACGCGAGGGGGCACGCACAGCTCCACGCGTGGCAGACCCTCCTGGAGGAGGCGGTGGAGGCGATCGGCACCACGCTCGACGAACAGACCACGTGTCGGGAGCTGACTGCCTTCCTGTGTCCACGGTGGTGCGACGCGATCGCGGTGGAGCTCGTGGCCGGGAGACAGGGCGGCGACCCAGAGGGGGCGGAGCAGGGTCCGCCGTACCGAGCGGCGGCCAGGGGGCGTCTTGAACTGTTGGATCGCTGCTCCGCGACCGGACCGACGCAGGGGACGGACCCTGCTGCGGGTGCCCGGGCGACAGGCGAGGGGCACCGGCGGTGGGCATCGACCGGGATTGCCGGCGGTCTGCCGTGGGCGGCCCTGTCCGCACCTCTGACGGTACGGGGTCGTTCGTACGGAACGGTCGTGGCCGTGCGCGTGGGTGAGGAATTCGATGACGAGCATGCCGCCACCGTGCGGTTCGCCGCTCGGTTGGCCGCGGCGCACCTCGGGCACGCGCACCGTCATGCGGCGACGCACTCCACGGCGCTCAACCTCCAACAGGCGCTGCTGGCAGCACCGGGGCGTCCGCACCCGAACCTTGACCTCGCCACCCGCTACCTGCCTTCCGGCAGCGGGGTGTTGGTCGGCGGGGACTGGTTCGAAACGGTGCGCCTGCACTACGGCAGGACGCTGCTGGTGATGGGCGATGTGATGGGGCACGGGCTGGACGCGGCCGTGGACATGAACGCCTACCGCTCCATGCTCCGCTACGTGGCTGCCACGGACCTGCCCCCGCACCGGGTGCTTCGCCAGTTGGACACGGCAGTCTCACAGGAGGGTTCGCGTCGCCCGGCCACCTGCCTGCTGGCCCGTCTCGACCCGGCTCGCGGAAAGGCGGCCTTCGCCAGTGCGGGGCACCTTCCGCCCGTGGTGTTCGGCGCCGACGGCCAGGGCGAGTTGGTCGAGTTGCCGGTTGGGCCGCCGCTGGGAACCGGGATGGGTGGCTACCTCATGACCACCCGTGAACTCACCGCCGCACAGACGTTGTTGCTGTTCACCGACGGGCTCGTGGAGCGCCGGGGGAAGACATCGACGTGTCGCTGGCCCGACTTGCCGGGCAGCGGCTCCCCCCGGGCGTACGGGTGCAGGGCGCCTTGGATCACCTGCTGGCTGCCCTGGACGCCATGCACGCGGAGGACGACGTCGCCGTCCTCGCGGCCCGGATGCGGCCTCGGGTGGAACCCTCGGAGGCAGGGCTGCTCCCTCCGCACTGAGGCCGTCAGGCTCAGCCATCCGGGCCGCGGGGCACCGGCAGGTGCGGACCACCGGGTCTGAGGGAGGCCAACAGCGCGTCCCGTTCACGGGCGAAGGAGGGGTCGGCCTGGTAGTCGCCGTGGCCGAGGATGGGGGCGGGCAGCGGGTGCCGGGCGGTCCGGCCGTATACGAGGGGGTCGGTCAGCGGGCCCCGGTCCACACCCGACCCGGGGTCTGTCGGCAACACCGGACCGCCGATGGGGTCGGTGGCCCGCCACAGGTTCCGCCAGCAGTGGACCTCCTCGTGCAGTGCGGCCAACGGGCCAGGTCCGAAGTACGCCGGGAACCAACGGCCGTAGAGCCGGTGAAGCGGTGAGCCGTAGGTCAGCAGCGCCACCTGACTGCGCGCCGTCGGGGGCAGTTGCCAGACCGCCGCGGCAGCCAGCACGCTGCCCTGGGAATGTCCGGAGATCACCAGCCGACCACCGGTGCGCCGGGTCCAACTCGCCATCCGCCAGGTGAGGTCGGGTACGGCTCGCTCTGCATAACAGGGCGGCGCGAAGGGATGGGCGGCACGCGGCCAGAAGGTGCCGATGTCCCAGAGGATTCCTATCGTGCGCCGCGCGGAAGGGTCCTGATAGGCCCGCCGGCCCCAGGTGACGAAGAGGAGGAAGCCCAGACCGATCAGCCAGGACCCGAGCGCCTGCGCGGTCTGCGCGGCCCCTTCGACCAAGGGATTGCTTCCGCGCGCGGCCTCCCCGGGAACGGTCCCACTCAACCAGGCACCGAGTACGGAGGCCGCCCCGAGGAGCAGCGTGACCGAGGAGACCGCGGCGATGAACCAGGGCGTGGCGTCGGTGAGTCCGGCGGTGGCGCGGGCCCGGGCGATGGCTCTGCTGCGCGCGTGGTCGGTCGGCTCCTCGGGGTACTCGGCTTCGACGACCGTCCGCAGCCGGCGTCCGGTCAACGCGCCCCGGACGCCGAAGTGGACGGCGAGCAGGGCGAGGACCAGCAGCAGCGGGGGGAGTGTGGCCGCCTGCCAGGACAGCAGTACGGGCGGACCGGGTAAGGGCGCGTGCGCCATGCCGGGGGTGGCGCCGCCGTCCAGCCAGTCCGCGACGCGCTGGGCCACCCCGCCGGACATCACCGAGCCCAGCGCGCAGGCCAGCATGGCGACCGCCGGACCGCCCAGCCCTCGTAGCGCGGGCCGCTGGGTGAGGGGCCGCGGGGCACCGAAGTGCGCCCCGCGCCCCTTGGGTTGGGTGCGCGGCCGACTCCTGCGGTACAGGCCGGCGGCGATCAGGGCCAGCGCCACCACCAGGGCGCCTTGCCCAAGGGTGAGCGCACCGAAGGTGAGATCGCCCGGGAGACGCCCGGACGAGGTCCACTGGGGCCGCGACCAGCCCGCATAGCCAAGGCTGAGCAACAGCAGGGCCAGCGCTGAGCCGGGCATCAGGGAAATGACGGCGTGGTCGATGCGCGCGTCGAGGCGGGTCTCGGTGCGCCCGCGTCGACAGACCACCCAGACCACCGTGAGACCGGCGGCTGCCAGCAGGCCCTCGGTGAGCCTGCCGACGGCGTCCAGAGCGGGGCTGCCGCCGTCCTCGCGGTCGTATCGGGCGGCTGCCCCGGCCACCGCGGCGGCCACGGTGAGCAACCCCGCGGCGGTGTGCGCGGCGCGCAGCCGGGCCACGAGCCGTCGCCCGTACCAAAAGCCGGGGCGCCCCAGTGCGGGAACACCGCCGGTGCAGTCGTCCTCCGGCTCCGCCGGGTGCGGCTCCTCGCTCGGGAGCGGCTGTTGGGATTCGTAGGCGCTCCAGGTCCGGTTGGACAGGTACCACAGCAGTCCGGTGAGAGCAGCCGGGATCGGCGCGCACAGGGCGAGGCGTCGGCCGGGCTGCGACCACCAGCCGTGGTGCTCTGGGGCCAGGAAGCCGAGCCAGGAACGGTCCTTGGTGCAGCGTGCGGTGCCCGCGCACTGCCAGGCCAGCAGGTCGAGCGCCACCTCGCAGGCGGCGGCGACGAGCAGCACGGTCAGGCTCAGAGCGACGAGCCTGACCAGGACTCCGTAGGCACGCACCTGTCGGCCGGCCCCGGGGGGCGCGGCGGGACGGGACCAGTGGGCCAGGTTGACGACCATGAACGGCAGGAGGAGCAGCCAGAGCGCCCGGGCGCCGTTGCCCGAGGTGAGCCGTGACCAGCAGTACGCCTCGGGGATGGGACGCCCGGTGTGGCGGTGCGGGTCTTCCTCGGCGCGGGCGTCCGCGGTGCGACGGAAGACCGCGGCAGTGCCGTCTCCGGTGATCCGCAAGGTGCGTGGATCACCCAACATCTCCTCGGGGGTCGCGCCGCCGACACCGTGTACGAGGAGTTCCAGGGCGGGACCCTGGTCGGGGGCGCGATTCGTGATCGGATCGGGGTCGGGTGTCTGGTGCGGTGCGTCATACGGCACGGACCCAGCATCCCGCCCCAGGGACCCCAGGCCCAGCCCTCTCCCTCCATCAGGTGACCCCCGCTCCGCTCCCGGATGCGCGGTGCCCGGGCGTTGGCGGTCGCGGCGAGTGGGGTGGGATCAGCCGGCGTCCGGCCACACTCCGGTTTCCAGCAGCGAACTGATCGCGGTGGTGTAGGGCCCGATGTCCAGGCCCTGTTCTTCGAGCCAGCTGTCGGAGTAGTACTTGTCCAGGTACCGGTCTCCGGGGTCGCAGAGCAGCGTGACGACGCTGCCCCGGCGGCCCTCGGCCACCATTTCAGCGACGATCTTCAGGGCACTCCACAGGCCGGTACCGGTGGACCCGCCGGCCTTGCGACCGATGGCACGCTCCAGTGCCCGACAGGCGGCGACGCTGGCGGCGTCCGGAACCTTCATCATGCGTTCGATGGCGGCCGGTAGGAAGCTCGGCTCCATCCGCGGGCGCCCGATGCCTTCGATCCGCGACCCGCAGTCCCCGGTCACTGTGGGGTCCGAGGTCGTCCAGCCCTCGAAGAACACGGAGTTCTCCGGGTCGGGGACGCAGATGCGGGTGTCGTACTGCATGTAGTGCACGTAGCGGGCGATGGTCGCCGAGGTGCCGCCGGTGCCCGCGGTGGCGACGATCCAGGTAGGCTCCGGATAGCGCTCCAGCCGCATCTGCTGGTAAATCGATTCGGCGATGTTGTTGTTGCCCCGCCAGTCGGTGGCCCGTTCCGCGTAGGTGAACTGGTCCATGTAGTGCCCACCGGTCTCGGCGGCGAGGTTGGCGGATTCCTCGTACATCTTCATCGGGTCGTCGACGAAATGGCAGCGCCCCCCGTGGAACTCGATGAGCCGGCACTTCTCGGCGCTCGTGGTGCGGGGCATCACCGCGATGAACGGCACTCCGATGAGTTTCGCGAAGTAGGCCTCCGACACGGCCGTGGAGCCGCTGGACGCTTCGATGACGGGTCGCCCCGGACGGATCCATCCGTTGCAGAGCGCGTACAGGAACAGCGAGCGGGCGAGCCGGTGCTTGAGGGAGCCCGTCGGATGGGTGGACTCGTCCTTGAGGTAGAGGTCGATACCCCACTCTTCGGGGAGGGGGAAGCGCAGTAGGTGGGTGTCCGCGGATCGGTTGGCGTCCGCCTGTACCTTGCGGACCGCCTCTTTCAGCCAGGCCCGGTAGGTCGGATCGCTGCGGTCGGTGTCGACGGTCGCCAGGGAACCGCGGATGCCGTCGGTGCTGCCGGTGTCCGGCTGTCCTGTGGTGCTCATGTTGCCCGCTCCTGTGCTGGCCTGCCCGCTGGCCGGGCCCGGTGCTCCCCGGGCGGCCCTTCCTTCGGACTGTACCTCTCCGACCTGCACAAACCTTGACTTTGGGTATCCATCGGCATCGCTTGTGGCCACTCGGAACAGCCGCTGCGCGCCCTCTGGTGCCAGGGCCCGAGTGGGGGCAGACTGCCGTGAGGTCCGGGCGCGAGTTGCGTAGCGTCAGGCGCTGGGTGACGCTTGTGTGACCTCACTCAGGGTTTACCGGCGGTGACGCTGTGAACCAGCCCGCTCCGTCGGACCGAACACCGGACCCCAACAGCAGGCAGCCGCTGCTGGAACGGATCTTCGTCTTCTTCCGGACCCATTCGGGGAGTCGCAGCCGTGATCAGTAATCCGAGCAGGCACTGCACGGTGGAGCTCCAGGCCCTGCCGTCGCGGATAGGCCAGGTCCGCAGAATCGTTACTGCGCAACTGCGCTACTGGCATATGGACCCGTTGATAGACCGGGCGGCGCTCGGCGTGACCGAGCTCCTGAGCAACGTCCACCGGCACGCCCGGCCGGACAAGACGTGCACCGTGGAGATCGAGCTACTGCTCGACCGCCTCACCGTTTCGGTGCGCGACAACGATCCACGACTCCCGGTACGCAAAGACGCGGGAGGACTGGAGACCTGCGGGCGCGGGCTCGCGCTGATCGAAGCGGTGAGCGAAAGCTGGGGCGCCCGCCCCAGTGACGCCGGCGGCAGATCGGGCAAGGTCGTGTGGTTCACCCTCCCGGCCTGCACCCCGGACGCCGGCCTGGAACTCAGACCAGCAGTGGACGCCGTACCCCAGGGGCCGCCCGAACCTCTGGTGGCCCAACCACCGGCCGGGGCTCCCGAGCAACCTCCGCTCGCTCCGGCCGCCCAGCCCGCCTACGCGGGCTGAGCCGCCGGGAGCAGATCGCCCCGGGAGGGGGCCCGGGGCGCGCTTGGCACTCTAGCCAGCGGATCGGCACGTTCCATTGGAAAGTGCCGAACTGGTGAGTGAGGGACGGGTGTTCCTCACACTGGACCGCCGGACACCGGTTCACCGGAAGCAGGCGGGCACCGGTCCTCCGCACCCGCGGGCCGACCGACCGCCAGGCGTAGCCCGCCCGGCCCGTCAACTCAACGCACCCAGCGGATCGTCCAGGACGTGCTGCCAGGCCAGCTCGCCCGCACCGACCAGGCTGTTGTGGGCCAACGAGCAGGGAAGGATCGGCACTCCCCCACTGCGGCCCCACAGACTGCGGTCGGCCACCACCGCGCGCAGCCGCTCCGGATCGGCCTGAAGCAACTCGCCGTGCAGCCCCCCGAGAATGATCCGGTCCGGGTTCAGGATGTTGACCAGCCCGGCGAGGCCGAGCCCGAGGCGGTCGATGAGCTCGGCCACGGCCCGTCGCACACCGGGGTCCGCGGCCTGGGCACGAAGCAGTTCGCGCGCCTGCTGGAGCAAGGAGACCTCGGGGCCCGGATCTCGGCCCGCAGCCGTGAGGAAGGCCAACGGATCGGCCTCGACGTCCAGGCACCCGCGACTGCCGCAGTGACAGGCCCGCCCCTCCGGGTTCACCGTGAGGTGCCCCACCTCCAAGGCCAGGCCGGCGCTACCGGTGTGCAGCCGGCCATCGAGGACGAGCGCCCCACCGACCCCACGGTGGCCGGTCGCCACGCACAGCAGGTGCTGGGCACTGCGCCCGGCGCCGTGCCGGTGCTCGGCAAGGGCCGCGAGGTTGACGTCGTTGCCGGCGAGGACCGGTCCCTCGATGCCGGCCTCCCTTACCCGCTGCGCGAAGATGCCCTGCACTCGGGCACCGGCCGGCCAGGCCAGATGCAGGGGGTTGAGTGCGGTCCCCTCCGGCTCGGCCACCGCCGAGGGCACGGCGAGACCCGCCCCGATGCATCGCCGCCCACTACCGGCCAGCAGCTCCATCCCGGCGGCCACCACCTCCCCGAGCACCTGGGCCGGGTCGGCGGAGACGGTGACACAACCCGGGCTGGTAGCGACGATCTGGCCGCCCAACCCCACCAAGGCGGCCCGGAAGCCGTCGGGGTGGACCTGCGCGGCGAGCGCTACCGGGCCCGTGGCATCGACCGACAGGCGGTGGGAGGGGCGGCCCTGGGCCCCGCCGGCACCCCTTGGACTGGAGTCCACCCGGATCAAGCCCAGGGCCTCCAGCTCGGCGGCGACGGCACCGGCCGTCGCGCGGGTGACGCCCAGCTCGGCGGTCAGCACGGCCCGGGTCGGCGCGCGGCCCGTGTGGACGAGTTCCAGAGCGGGCCCGAGTGCACTGCGCCCGCGCTCCAACCTGCTCCGCGTGGACGCGTCCCCCACCTGCTGTCCAGTGGTCGCCTTGCCGTTCATGAAGGCGAGTCTCGCATGATCCCAGGATCGCCCCACACCGGCTTCCCCATCCCCACCACGGCGCTACCGTCGGAAGCGGGGGACCCAAGAGCGAACGGGCCGCAGCCGACACCGGCCGGAGGAGAACGATGGACACACTCTTCCCGCGACCGCGGGCGATCCTCGCGCCCGGGGCCGTTCACGTGCCGAAGTGGCTCTCGCCCACTCAGCAGCGCGAGCTGACCCGAGCCTGCCGCAGCTGGGCCCGCGGCCCCGTACCACTACGACACACCACACTGCCCGGCGGCGGGACCATGTCCGTCCAGACGTTGCGCCTCGGTTGGCATTGGCAGCCGTACCGGTACTCCCGCACGGCCGAGGACGTCAACGGGGCACGGGTCGCGCCATTGCCCCGGTGGCTGAGCGAGCTGGGCCGGGCAGCGGTCCAGGAGGTCTACGGCGAGCTGGCCTCGCAGTACGGCGGCGCGGACTACGCGCCCGACACGGCGCTGGTCAACTTCTACGCGCAGGGCGCTCGCATGGGCATGCACCAGGACAGGGAGGAGCGATCCGGTGCGCCGGTCGTCTCGCTCAGCCTCGGCGACCGTTGCCTGTTCCGATTCGGGAACCCACAGTCACGCGGTCGCCCCTACACCGATGTGGAACTGTCCTGCGGAGACCTCTTCGTCTTCGGCGGCCCCTCTCGCTTCGCCTACCACGGGGTACCGAGGGTGTTCCCCGGCACCGGCAGCACCGAGGAATGCGGACTGCGCTCCGGACGGCTCAACATCACGGTGCGGATGACCGGCCTCCACGATCCCGATGCGGCGCCCTCCGGCTGACCTCGCCGCGGCGGTAGGGCCCGCCCGGAGAGACCGTCGAACATCTGGTGGCACAATCCCTCCATGACCAAAGGGGAGTTGCAGCAACCATCGGCGCCCATCACCATCGACTCGTACCTCCGGTCCTTGGAGCGGGAGGGCCAAGCCCTCGCGGAGACCGCGGCCAAGGCGGGAACGGGAGCGTTCGTACCGACGTGTCCCGGCTGGCAGGTCTCACAGTTGCTCAGGCACACCGGGGTCGTCCACCAGTGGGCGGCCGGGATCCTTCGCAGCGGCGCTCCTGGGTACCAGCCGATGGGCCCTGAACCCACCACGGACGGTGAGGCGCTGGTCGAGTGGTACCGCACCGCTCACCGGCAGTTGCTGGACGCGTTGCGGGCGGCACCACAGGATCTGGAGTGTTGGACCTTCCTGCCCGCCGCGAGTCCTCTGGCCTTCTGGGCTCGCCGCCAGGCGCACGAGACGACGGTGCACCGGCTCGACGCCGAAGCGGCGCTCGGCATCGAGTACACCGACTGCGCAGCGGCGTTCGCGGAGGACGGACTGGACGAGCTGACCGCGGGTTTTCATGGCCTGGACCGCAGCAAGGTGCGCACCCCTGGACCAAGGGTGTTGCAGTTGCACGCCACCGACACCGGCAGCCGGTGGACCATGACCCTGTCCGAGGAGAAGCCCCCGCAGACGGTCCGCGGCGAAACGGCGCCGGCCGAATGCCAGTTGGCGGCACCCGCCGCGACGCTCTACGCCGCCCTGTGGAACCGGCGGCCGTTGACCGCCTTGACCATCACAGGAGACATCAGGCTGGCCGAGCTGTGGCGGGACACCTCCCCCATCGGATAGCGCTGCCACAGCCCACGCTCGCTCCCCCTCGGCGCGACAGGGCACGAGGTGGAGCGCGGCACGGATCGCCGTGGGCGGATATCGCCCACGGCGGCATCCACTCGGCCCCGCCCCTCGATCAGGCCGGGACCTGCGGCGAGTGTGGCCGCAACCCGCACCCTCGACACACCGCGACGGGCCAACCACAATCGCCGCGCGGGCCCGAGCGGTACGGCCGTGGGGGGCGGCGCCACCGACGACGCCCGCCTACGCTCAGCCGCCCCTACGCTTCTCACACTTCACCCAACAGTCCTACCGATACGCCTAGTTGGGCAGCGGCATAGGAAAAGAAGGCCTCCCGCTCCTCCACGACCCGGTGGAACTGGCCGAACACCTCGAAGGAAACCAGGCCGACCAACTGCGCCCAGGCGGCAACCAGCGCGGCCACCACCGCCGGGGGCAGGTCCGGCGCGAAGTCAGCCGCCATCCGCTGTGCCTCGGGGGCGAGTTGCTCGGGAAGCAGCGGCAGGGCCATCCCGCGGCTCACGTACGCCTCTCGGCATACGGCGATGAGCGTGAGCGCCGTACGGGAGGCCGGACCGACGGTGTCCTGCGGCGCGGAGTAGCCGGGCACCGGAGAGCCGTAGATCAACGCGTATTCGTGCGGATGATCCAACGCCCAGGTGCGTACGGCCGCCGAGACGCCCACCCAGCACGCGAGGCCGCTCCGGTGATCGGAGCGGGCGTGGGCGGCTTCTGCCGCGGCCCCGACGGCGTCGTAGGCATCGATGATCAGCGCCGTCAGCAGGTCGTCACGGCTGGGGAAGTAGCGGTAGAGGGCCGACGAGACCATGCCGAGCTCACGGGCGACGGCCCGCAGCGAGAGTCTGGCAGCCCCTTCCGCGGCCAGTTGACGGCGCGCCTCGTCCTTGATCGCGGCGGTGACTTCAGCGCGAGCGCGTTCACGGGCCCCTCGGACTGTACTCATGCGGATCAGTGTGCCAGAGATTCGGAGCACTGAACCAAAACGTAACCGGTGCTCTATTCCGTGAGCAGTGCTCTTGCGAGGGCGCGCGCATCCGTGCAGACTTAAAGAGAGAGCACCGCTCACAGATTGGAGCACCGCTCGGGTAGGTTGCACCCACGTACCTTGCCGAGCGGCTCGATACGCTGTCCTCAAAGACGCCCAGGAGGCGAAGATGTCCGCCTACTACTTCCAAGCAGGCCCGGTGGCAACACGCCTCAACAACGTCATCGGGCTCCTCGCCCGCCTCGGGGTGAGCCTCATGGGTACCGCTGAACTGTCCGTCCGTGGACGGAAGTCCGGCCAGATGCAACGCCTTCCCGTGAACCCCCACGTCCACGAGGGAGCCCAGTACCTGGTCTCCGCCCGGGGCCACTCCCAGTGGGTGCGCAATATGCGGGTGGCCGGCGGCGGCGAGCTGAGGGTCGGACGTCGAGTGCGCACCTTCACCGCGGTGGAGGTCCCGGACGAGGAGAAGCCCGCGGTGCTGCGCAGCTACCTCAAACGCTGGGGCTGGGAGGTGGACCGCTTCTTCCAAGGCGTGACCGCCGACTCCACCGACGAGGAACTAAGGTCAGCCGCCCCTGACCACCCCGTCTTTCGCATCACGGTGACCAAGGCCGCGCCGGGCAAGCGGTCCTGAGCTGTCGCCACCGGACGGAAGGGGCCGAGCGGTTACCCGGGAGCGCCCCCGCCCGGCACGCTCCCCCCCGCCCGGCAACCTCGGTCGACTCCCGCTCAGCCCGCGGGCTCAGCGCCCTCCTGCGCGGTGGCGCGGCCCGCCTGACGACGGTCCAGGGCGTGCAGGGCCCGCCGCGCCGCCGGCGAGCTGCGCACCATCTCCCCCAACGAGCTGGACCCTCGGGTGATCTTCACGAAAGCCCGCCAAGCGGGCCGGAATCCGGTGATCGCCGCGTGCAACAGGCCCGGGTGCCGCTCGAAGAGCGTGAGCATCCGCCGCCCCACGGCCATCTCCACCCCAAGGCCCGCCTTGACGGCGAAGGCGTAGTTCAGCGCCTGGCGCCGCGCGTCGACGCCATCCTGCGCCTCCGCGATCCGCACCGCCCATTCCCCTGCGAGGCGCCCCGAGCGCAGGGCGAAGGAAATGCCCTCCCTGGTCCACGGCTCCAAGAGGCCGGCCGCGTCGCCGCAGACCAGCACCCGGCCGCGGGAGAGCGGCGACTGCGCGCTACGGCAGCGGGTGAGGTGCCCCGAGGAGACTGCGGGTTCGAACCCGGCCAGGCCGAGCCGGGCGATGAAGTCCTCCAAGTACCGCTTGGTGGCCGCCCCCTGGCCGCGCGCCGAGATGACCCCGACGGTGAGCGTGTCCCCCTTGGGGAAGACCCAACCGTAGCTACCGGGCAGCGGGCCCCAGTCGAGCAGCACGCGTCCCTTCCAGTCCTCCGCGACCGAAGGCGGTACCGGGATCTCGACCTCCAGTCCGAGATCCACCTGCTCCAGCTCGACGCCCACATGGGCACCGATCCGACTCGCGCTACCGTCCGCGCCGACCACGCAGTGCCCGAACACGGTCTCGCCGTCGGACAGGACAACCGCGACGGTCCTACGGTCGGGGACGGCGGCGCCGTGCTGCTCGACCCGGACGACGGTGGCCCCGGTACGGAGTCGGGCTCCCGCCTTCTCTGCTTCCGCGACGAGGGCGGCGTCGAACTCCGGGCGGTTGATGAGGCCGAAGAGCGTGTGCCGGGAACGACGGGTGCGGGTGAACTTGCCCCCGAGCGTGAAGGTCACCGCGTTGACCCGGTCCTTGAGCGGAAGGAGGAAGCCCGGCGGCAAGGCGTCACGGGAGGGACCGATGATGCCGCCGCCGCAGGTCTTGTAGCGGGGCAGTTGGGCCTTCTCCAACAGAAGGACCCGCCGTCCGGCGCTCGCGGCGGCGTGGGCGGCCGTGGCCCCGGCCGGACCCCCGCCCACCACGATGACGTCCCACAGTTCCCGCTCCTCCTCCCCGGGAGGAATTCCGCCCTCCGTGGCCTCACGGCCGGCCAGGGGCGAGGGCTGATCCACCTCCACGGCCGCTGCTTGGGCGTGGGCCGCCTCCGGCACGGGTCGAGCGGCTTCGCCCTCTCCCGGCCCGCCGGGCGTGGCAGCCGGCTCCGCCGCGTCACCACGGTCCGCCCCGGCGCCCCCGGTCTGCGCGGCGCCCTCGACCTCGTGTACGTCCTCGCTGCTCACGTGTGCTTTCGCTCCTGATCCCACAGTGCTCCGGTGCCGAGCCGAATCCTACGGCGAGGCCCACCGCGGGCCCGCTGTGGGAGGATCGGATCAGCCTTGTGCCGTATCCCGCATACGCGTCACCCCGCGGACTCGGGCGGCGCACCGGCTTACACCTCTCCAACGTCGCACCCATGAGGAGCGTGCCCATGTCGCCGAATCCGGTTGCCGATTCCGTCGCCTCGCTGATGTCCCGAGCGAAGACGGAGCTGGCCGAGCTGGTGGCCTTCCCGTCGGTTGCGGATCCGGCTCAGTTCCCCAAGAGCGAGTGCGAGGCCGCGGCCCGTTGGGTGGTCGGCGCCCTGGAGTCCGAGGGTTTCCAGGACGTGGCCCTGCTCGACACCCCCGATGGCACCCAGTCCGTCTACGGATACCTGCCTGGTCCTGCGGGAGCACCGACCGTGCTGCTGTACGCGCACTACGACGTACAGCCACCGCTCGATGAGGCCGCATGGATCTCCCCGCCCTTCGAGCTGACGGAGCGGGACGGTCGCTGGTACGGCCGTGGCGCCGCCGACTGCAAGGGCGGCTTCATCATGCACCTGACGGCGCTTCGCGCCCTCCGGGCGAACGGCGGCGTTCCGGTCGGGGTCAAGGTGATCGTGGAGGGAAGCGAGGAGCAGGGGACCGGCGGCCTCCAGCAGTACGCCGAGGCGCACCCCGAGCTGTTGGCGGCGGATGCCATCGTGATCGGTGACGCGGGGAACTTCCGGGTGGGGCTGCCGACTGTGACTGCGACCCTGCGGGGCATGACGCTGGTACGGGTACAGGTGGACACACTCGGCGGCAACCTGCATTCGGGGATGTTCGGTGGCGCGGCTCCCGATGCGTTGGCCGCGTTGATCCGCGTCCTGGACTCGATGCGCGCCGAGGACGGTTCGACCGTCGTGGACGGCTTGGCCACGGACGCTTCTTGGGATGGTCTGCAGTACCCGGAGCAAGACTTCCGGGCGGACGCCCGGGTGCTCGACGGTGTGGGGCTGATCGGCTCGGGCACCGTGGCGGACCGACTGTGGGCGCGTCCGGCGGTGACGGTGCTGGGCATCGACTGCCCGCCGGTGGTCGGAGCCACTCCTTCGGTACACGCGAGCGCCCGGGCACTGGTGAGTCTGCGGGTGCCGCCGGGCGTGGACACCACTGAGGCGAACAAGGCTCTCGTGTCCCACCTTGAGGCGCACACGCCCTGGGGCGCCCGGGTGACGGTCGAACAGGTGGGCCAGGGCCAGCCGTTCCAGGCGGACACCTCCAGCCCCGCCTACGCCTCGATGGCGCGTGCGATGGAGGTCGCCTATCCGGGGCAGGAGATGCAGGTGGCCGGGATGGGCGGATCGATTCCGCTGTGCAACACGCTGACGGAGCTGTACCCGGGTACCGAGATGTTGCTGATCGGCCTGAGCGAGCCCGAAGCCCAGATCCACGCGGTGAACGAGAGTGTCTCACCACAGGAGTTGGAACGGCTTTCGGTCGCGGAAGCCCTGTTCCTGGTCAACTACGCCGAATCGAAGAAGGTCTGAGGCCGGTGGCCGCCGGTCGTTCGCGTCGGGCTTAGCTCCTGGTGCAGGGCGTTCCGGAGCTCCGGGGACGTCGGCGGCCTACGCTCGCTGCATGGACCTCGTCGAACTACTGCCCAGGCTCCACCTGTTGCGGTTCCCCATCGGGCAGGCCTACCTCTGGCGCGATGAGCGGGAGGACCTCACGCTCGTGGACAGCGGCCCGGTGGGCGCCGGTACCCAGATCGCGGCGGCGATCCGGAGCCTGGGCCTTCGCCCGGAGAACCTGCGTCGGATCGTCCTGACCCACTGCCACCGTGATCACGTCGGCTCCGCCGCTGAACTCTCGGCACGCTACGGGGCGGAGGTCCTCGCCCATGCGCTGGACACGCCCGTCATCCGGGGTGAACTGCCGGTGCCCGAGCCCGTCCTGCTGGACTGGGAGGTCCCGCTGTACGCGCACGGCCTCGCTCTTCCGGCGGCGCCACCGACACCGGTGCACCGCGAGGTGCAGGACGGCGACGACCTCGGTTTCGCCGGTGGCGCCCACGTGGTGCACGCCCCGGGGCACACGGACGGTTCCATCGGGGTCCACCTGCCGCGTCACAGAGTCCTGTTCACAGGGGACAGTGTGGCGGGTGTGGGCGGCGTGATGCTGGGCGTGTTCAACACCGACCGGGAACGCGCGCGGGAGTCCTTCCGGAGACTGGCCGCGCTGGCACCGAGCACTGTGTGTTTCGGACATGGAGACCCGGTGACGGAGGGTGCAGCAGCGGTACTGGCCGCTGCCGCGGCGAGCCCCGAGCAGGGCCAGCCCTGAGGCCGAGCTCCTGGGCGCCAAAAGTTCCTCTGTGCGCCCAGGAGTAACACTCGGCGGCGTCGAGGTCGTGCGCGGCCTTTGCGCTTCAAGGGTGTTCAGCGGCTTCGATGGGCCCGGCCGTCACGCCCGGTGGATCAGCGCGTGACGGTGGCGATGGGCTCAGCCGACGGGTACACCGTCCTCAAGGTTGAGGACCGAGCCGCGTTCACGGGCCCGCAGCGCCCACCGCAGCCTCGCATAGCGCGCCGGTGGGAGCAGGTCAGCAGCCTCTGCCTCGGTGACGAATCGCCAGGCGCGCAACTCCGGCCCCGGTAGCCGCAGCCGCCCCGCTCGGGCCGGCTCCAGCCTGCCGCCGTCGAAGAGCATCCGCAGTCCGCCGAAGGCCGGCGGCGCGGGCGGCTCCCAGTCGACGACCAACAGGCTGGGTACGCGGGCAAGTTCGAGCCCGGTCTCTTCACGTACCTCGCGCACTCCGGCCCGGGCGGGGGCTTCGCCGGGTTCGACCACTCCGCCGGGGAACTCCCAACCGGGCTTATACGTGGGGTCCACGAGCAGCACCCGATCCTGGTCGTCGAAGAGGAGGACTCCCGCGGCCAGGGTTTCCTTGGTCGGCTCGGCGGTCTGGACGATATCGCAGACGGTCGCGGAGCCGGCTCGTACCGCGGCGGCCACGCGTTCGGCGGCCTGGTGGGGTGTCAGCGTGCCGTTGTCGATGGCGAAGGCGTCTTTGGCAAGCCACCGGTGCTGCGCCTGGTGGTAGGCCTCGATGCGGTCGTGGGCCCATCGCCGCACGCGTTCGGCGTTCTCGGACTCACTCAGTCCGGGCTCCCGGCGTTGGTCGATCCGTGTGCGCAGGATCGTTTCATCTGCGGTGAGAAGGACATGCCGCACCGGAATGCGACGGGCCGCGAGCCCACCGAAGATCTCGTCCCGGTACTCCTGGCGCAACAACGTCATCGGCACCACCAGCACGCCGCCCAACTCCGCCAGCATGGCGGCGGCCCCCTCGATTACCAGCCGGCGCCAGATGGGGAGGTCCTGATAGTCACTCACCTCCGCAAGCCTCTTCGACGGCAACAGATGACGCAGAGTGCCTCCGATCACCTCGGGGTCGAAGCAGTTGCTGCCGGGGATCAGGCCGATCAGTTCGCGTGCCGTGCTGGTCTTCCCGACACCGAAAGCGCCGTTGATCCACACAATCACTCGTACTCCAGGATGGGAAGGCCGCTGAACAGCGGCGGAGCCGGATTCGCGGGACTGTCTGGGAGAGGTATGGGAAAAGTCGGCGTCCACAGCGCAGCCCCCACCACTTCCTTCTCCCACACTCTCTGGAGGTACCCAGCTATCCGCTCCTCCATCGCGAGTGTTACCTCACTGTAGGTTCCCTCCACTCCCGGCAGCTCATGGCCCATCCGCTCCTCGACCGCCACACGCGGAATGTTGCCCGGCTCGTCCAGCTTCGCCTTGTGCCAGTGCCGCAGCCGATAGATGTCCTCTCCAGCCATCTCCTCGACGGCCGGCAGCGCTGGCCGAGCCCACCGCTCGTACCGAGGCCCGGACGCGCGCCGACGGCGATGACGGCCGATCGCAGCAAGGCCGGCGCGCTGCTGCAGGCCATGGGACTCGCGGAAAGGAACGCTCACGCAACCGCCTGCCGGATCCCCGCGGCCCACCTGAGAATCCAGTTGCGCGAGATCCGGCGGACCAATGCCGAACAGCTCCGGGAGATCGTCGACGTCCACGGTTGGCCCACCCCCGGGCTGGTCGGCACCCAGGCGGCCACCAACGCCGTACGCATCCTGCTGGCCTGCGACGACCCGGGCTTCCAGATCCACTGCCGCAACCTGATGAAGCTGGCCCTCGACAGCGGGGAACTCCCGGAGATTCTGTACGCGTACGTCGCCGACACCTGCGATGTGGCGCTGTCGATTCCGCAGACCTACGGCTCACCGACCCGATCCCCGAGGCCACGGGACTGCGCCTGGTACAGGGCTCCCCCGCAACCGGCGACCTGAACATCGCCCAGGTCGACGCCTTCGGCTTCGGAGGGATCAACGCCGTCGCGATCGTGGAGGCCGCCTGATGAGTACGACGAGCACGGCACGGATGATTAGCCCGAGCGTCCGGGAGGTCGTCGTCACGGGCATCGGGCTGGCGCTCCCCGGTGTCGCGACCTACGGCGACCTCCTCGGACCGCTGCCCGGCGAGGGCGGCTTCGACCCGGCCACCGGACTCAGCGGACGCGAGCTGCGCCACAAGGACCGCGCGTCCCGGCTCGCCCTGCGGGCCGCCGAGTTCGCCCTCCACAACGCGGGTCTGACCGATGCCGACGCCACGCTCACGGGTGTGGCTGATGCGACCGCCGTCGTGGTCAGCACCAACCTCGGCAATGCGGACAGCATCTGCGAAGCAACCGACACCATCGCCCGGGAAGGCGTCAGGGGCCTCAGCCCCTTGGGCCTGCCCCAGACCTCAAGCAACGTCATCGCCGGCTGGGTGGCTATCCGCTACGGGCTGCGCGGCCCCAACCTCACCGTCTGCAACGGCACCACGAGCGGTCTGGACGCCCTCGCCTGGGCCCGCAACCTCATCGTGGCCAGGCGCGCCGAAGCAGCCGTCGTCGTCGGAGTCGAATCGGCCAACGAGGTGGCGATGAGGCTGCTCGGCGAGCAGTCCACCGACGCGGCGGTCGCGATCGTCCTCGAGTCAGCGGACGCAGCCGCTTCCCGTGGCGCGCGGCCTCGCGCCACGATCGCCGGGTACGCACGGGCCCGGGACCTCGCTGCGGCGCTGACCGCCGCCGATGTGACGGTGGAGAAGTCCGTCGGACTGTGGCTCGTCGACGAGGCGGCTGCCGGCGCGTACCAGCTGCTCGCAGCCACTCGCCGGATCGACCTGGAGGCTCAGCTGGCCCGCTCGGCAAACGCCTGCGGCACAACGCTGACAAGCTCCGCACCACCGCCGACACCCACGACGCCACCGCCCGACCTGCCGAGGCTGCCGCGTGAACCAGCAGAACGAACGCACCCGCGTCCGCGAGGCCATAGACCGGCTCCTGAACGGGCAGCCCATCACCTCCAACGGGAGTCTCACCATCGTCGCGCTCGCCGTCGAGGCTGACGTCCACCGCATGGCTCTCATGAAACGGCATGCCGATCTCAAGAACGAGTTCTACGAGCGCGTCCGCACCGAGACAAAGCAGATGCCGGAAAACGAAAAACGACTCCGCGAAACCGTCTCGAAACTGAAGAAAACTCTGGCCAATAAGGAAGCAGAGCTCCAGGAGCTTCGTCAGCAGGTGACCCTTCTGACCCTCGCCAGCGCAGTCCTCACCCAAAAGAAGGGACCCGAGAGCGAGCCTTCACCCGTCGCTGACAACGTCGTCCCCTTCCGGCCACCGAACCGCTGATGGCACTCATTGAAATCGGCCACCAGCTGCTCGGGGGTGGTCCCAGACCTGCTCAATGAATCTCCCCACTTATGCGGCCCTGACCTGCGGACGGGCGCCAGAAGGACCGGTTCTCTCATAGCTACGACAGACGGTCACGTAGCGTGGAGTGACGGCTGGCCTGGGCCTGTCGCGGTAATGACGTCACCTCACCTGCGAAAAACGCGGTCGCCCTGCTGAGGGGCCCGCCCTCGCGGTAGATGAGAACAGGGTGCCGCCTTGTCAGTGCCGGGTGACACCATCCGGCCATGAGTAGCGAATCTTTCAACTGGCACGAGTTCCTGGGACGGTGGCAGGAGGAGTGGGTTCCGCGCCCGGACGCAGACGAGGACGAGAACGGCGGGCAGACCCTCGTCCGCCCGGGCCTGCCCGGGGCGGACGAGGCGGCGATCGTCGCGGCCGAGGAGCGGCTGGGGCGGCGGCTGCCGCCCTCGTACCGGGGGTTCCTGGCCGCGAGCGACGGATGGCACGTCGACCAGACGGCCGCGATCTACCAACTCGGGGGCGCTGCGGACATCGACTGGTTCCAGGATCCGTACGACATGGCATCGCTGTACGAGCCGGATCCGGGCGACGACCCGCGCGGGGAGGACGTCCTGCTGGCCGGAATGTGGCGGCGGGCGCTTCGCCTAGAGACGGACTCCGACATGTCGCACGCCCTTCTCGACCCGGGAGACAGCGACCAGGACGGCGAGTGGGCACTCTACGTCTACAAGGGCTGGAGCGGTGAAGTACCCGACCGCTACCCCTCGTTCCGCGCATACCTGGAGGCCATGTACCGCGGCTTCCACGCCGACCGAGCGGCGCAACCCGACTTCGTGAACGCGACCACACTCACTCAGGACGCCCACGTGGACGAGGCGCACCTGCTGGCCCTGCGCGGACGGCACGAGGAGGCCATGCCCCTGCTGGAGGAGGCGTTCTCCTTCGGGAGGCCGCGCAGCGCCGTCCTGCTGAACCAGCTCAGGCAGTTGCTCGCTCCGAGCGGCTCCCAGGACTACGGCGACTTGGTGGCGGACCCGCTGTACCAGCCGGAGGTCCTGCCCCTGGAGGCCATGGAACAGGCGAACGGCCGGGGGCCGTCGGGCGGGGACGAGCAGTGGCTGCGGATGATGGTCGCCCGGGGGGCCGCCCCGGAGATCGCCGAGGCCGTGCTGGGCGCCGTGCGGGACGGCATACACCAGTACGCGCCTCCCGGTCCGTGGGGGCGGGCCGTCGCCGAGGCCCGGGAGGCGGCCCGCTGGGGCGCGACCGACGCCGCGTGGCACGTGCTGCGGGACGCGCTGCCGCTGTGGGAGGCGCTGGGGCCGCTGATGGTCGTCCCGCTCGGCCTGCTCGCCGATCCGGTCCTGGGGCCGCTGATCACTCCGGAGCGCGGGCGGGAGATCCTCGCGACACCGCGGGCCGGTGAGACGGGCCCCGCTCCCGAGCCGGTGCCCGATCTCGATCCGCCGGGCCTCACCTGGCTGACGGGGCCGTTCAGGTACGGGCAGCCGCTCGACGGCTACCGCTGCGTCTGGGTCAAGGGGGCGGATCCCGCCGACCTGCCTGCCCTGATCGGTGAGGAGGGCGCCGAACTGAGCCCGCCCGTCGATCTGTCGAGGTCTTTCCGGCGGGCGCCCCAGCCCCACGAGCGGGAGGGCGTGGAACTCTGGGAGGACCGGGCCGTCGTCGCCGTCGGCCGCACGGCTGAAGAGTGGGCCTTCGCCTTCGACGGGCCCTCCCACCGCCACCTGCACGGCCTGTTCCTGTCCCCGGCCGCGGCCGCCTCCTCGTCCGGCCGCGCGGTGGTGGTGTGGTCCGACCCGAGGCGCTCGTCCCCGGACGATCCGTCGGCCTTCCACCTATCGGTGGCCGAACACGGCCAGGAGCTCTACGCCTTCACCGTGCGGGGCATGGAGATCCAGCGCTCCGGCGCGATACCCGAGACCCTGGACCCCGCACGGCTGTTGCGGCCGGAGGATACCGAGCGGGACAACGAACGGCGGGTGCTGGAGGCCCTGCACACCGAACTGGGACTCTCGCTCCCCCGCTTCGCGCTGACCCAAGGCAGGCTCCACACCTGCACCACCCGGTCCTGGACCCGGGCGCCACGCGCAGGTGAGAGCTTCGCCTACATCAGCTTCACGCGGCACCGGTCCTGACCGCAGGCGGGCCCGCTGGCAACGACCGACCCCGGTTTCAACTCAGGTTGATCGCGCGGGCGCTGGTCGCGCCGGTCTCCTGGGCGACCTCCGTAGCCATCCGCCCTGCCCGGCGGCCCGGGCCGCCGACGCGGCAAATTGAGGGGAAGCCAGCGCGAAGCGCCGCCGAAGGCGCCCTTGAGGGCTCGGCGCGGCCCGCACCCTGCATGATCGGGCGGCCCAGGCCGACAACGCGCGACGCTCGCTGAAACTCCCCACTCCGTTGAATGCCGGAACGAGTGAGGCGACGAGCGTCCCTGGCCGAATTCAGAGATTCCCATCACCGCTGACCACTCCGCCTACAGAGCCGCCCCGGCCACCGTCACACCGGGGCGGCTCCACCGCGCCTCGGGCCCTCAGAGCACTCCACGGAATCTGAACAGATGAACTTGACAGGGAACGTAGCGGCTCAGGGCGTCAGGACCAGCAAGGTGGAAGACGCCGGCCGCGTCGGGAGCGGGCGATCTCCCACAGGGCTGAGGCCAGGTCCTCCACGTGGACGGGGCAGCGGATTTCTGGAGACAGTCCAGCCGTGTTGCAGAGACCCTACTTCCTCTTCCCACCACACACCTGTTGTTCCTCACAGAACGACAGAAGGCCTGCACCCTCTCCAGATGCAGACCTCAGCCCTTACCTCTCTCCATACCAGTCAGCCACCTACAGCAGCCGACTCCTTCTCCTCGCCCCTCCCCCACATCCGCTCGCCCAGGAGGTACATGCAGACCATGCCCGCGAGGCAGCAGGTCGCCCAGCCCAGGGTCAGCAAGATGATGTTGCCCTCGCTGCCTCGGCTTCGGCTGCCGGCGCAGGTTACATCCGCGGATGGCCGGACTCTTCCGGTCCTCAACAAGAGGTTTTGCGGATTCGGGCGCATAGCGGCTCGCCGGCCCTTACGCTGCATCGCGACGCGGACATGGCAAGTCCCAGAGGTATCGAATCTCGGGGGTACGGGTGCTGGACACATCGGGGCCAGGGGCTACGCAGTGGGAGTGGGGGCACCCTGGGGATCCTCGAATCTATGAACTCGCCGTCCGCGCCTGCCTGGCAAACCGTGACATCAGCGCGAACTTCAATTTGCGTGAGCATGTGACGACTACAGCTGTCCGGGAGGCGGCGTTCGAGGGCGACTTCATCGCTCAAGCATTTGCCTCCACCCGCACTCTGTATATCAATTATCGCCGCGCCGACCGCGAAACAATGCAAGTTACCGAAGAATACGAATTAGGGCGCGCCCAGTTATCCCTCGATTGGCCATTGAAGATATTCGCCACCGCCATATCAGCCACCCTGCTATGGGGATTCTCGGATGTCGTCTTCTTCGGCGGGTGGCTGAGCAACTGGGCAACCCTCTTCTTTATCGCCGTCGCGTTCCTTTCCGGCTTACGGATCTCCACCGATGAACCGTCGAAGCAGCGCGCCCTGCGTGCCACTTGGGTACTTTGGCTCCGCCTGCAGCTGGCCCAGCACCGAAAGGGACGCGACGATCTGCGGTCCGCTTGGGCTACTGCTCTGGAAACGGACGGCATCTTGCCGCAGATGCGGGTCGCGGTGAGCCGCCTGATCGGTGAGGATCAAGACTCATTACTGGTCTTGGAAGACCACGACGGGCTCAAGGATACGCAGAATCCCCGCTATGTGGTCGCCACCCGGGCTGTGCGTCAGCTTCGCCAGAAGATGGCCCAGATCGACGGTGGCACGATCGCAGTGTGCGGCCCACGTGGAGCCGGGAAGTCAACGCTGCTGCGATCGTGCACAGATCCACAGAGCACTCGAAGCTTGGATCTGTCGGTTTTCGTTCAGGCTCCCGCCGAATACGCGCCTCAAGAGTTCCTGCTGACCTTATTCGGTGAAGTCTGCGAAAAGTATCTGAATCAATTCAGCCTCGACCCGGCAGAGACCGGGGTTTTCGTCTCCGTCCGCAAACGGCGGGTCATGCGCGCGCTCAGAAAGACCCTGAAATGGCTGTTCGCGCTGGTGCTCGCACTGACAATTCTGGCTGTTGGCCTGGGGCGCGGCGCGCAGTGGCTCTACGAGAACTACGCGACACCCGAGGCGGTGGATCAGGCCAGGTTGTGGTGGGAGCAGGCACGGGACACTGTCGTCGGGTGGTGGCGCGACCATCCGTGGATCTCCGGCATCGCGTTGACCGCCATCGGCCTGCGCCTGCTGCCGCGGTTTCGCCGTCTGAAGCCGGGAACGCCGTCGTTGGCCCAGGAGTGCCAGCGCTACCTCTATCGGCTGCGGACAGTGCAGAACTCCACCACAGCCGTGAACCTCGGGTTGCCGGCAGTGCAGGGCGTCAGTCTCGGCACCTCCCGTACGACGTCTGTGTCGTCAGTCCCCTTTACGTTCCCCGAGTTGGTCACCGACTTCCGTGAGCTGCTGGAGAAGATCGCCAGCCAGGTGGAGACCATCTTCGATGGACGTGTCGTCGTGGCCATCGATGAGCTCGACCGGCTCGGGGACGCCGACACGGCACGCAAGTTCTTGGCCCAGATCAAGGCAATCTTCGGGATCAAGGGCGTCTACTACCTCGTCTCCGTGGCCGAGGACGTCGGAGCGGCGTTCGTCCGCCGGGGCCTGCCCCACCGGGATGTAACGGACAGCTCGCTGGACGATCTCCTGTATCTGCAGCCGCGCACGGTCGAGGAATCGAAGGACCTCCTGGCCGTACGCGCACCGAGTCTGACGCCCACCTACTGCCTGCTGCTGCACGCGCTGTCGGGAGGCATCCCGAGGGACCTCATCCGCTACGCCCGGCGCCTGGTCGAAGTCCACCACTGGACCGATCAGAAGGAACTCAAGGACCTGGCACCGAAGATGATCCTGGAGGAGCTCGCCGACACGCTGGAGGGTTTCCGCACGTTGCTGGCGATGCAGGAGTGGACCGCGGAGGGAGCGCCGCTGCTGAACCGCCTGTACATCCTGGTCCGACTGCTGCGCTCGCCGAGGGAGCAGGCCGGCATCGAGGCCCGGACCCGGATCCAGTTCCTCGCGGACAACCCGCTGCCCGAGCTCCCCACGGTCAACGCCGCGCCGGATGCCGCCTCGAATGCTGTGCCGTTCGGCACGGAGACGCTCGCGCTGTGGCAGGAGGCGTCGGCCTGCGCCTACTTCTCACTGACGCTGCTGCAGATCTTTGGTGCGCCGGACTTCGACAATCGGTACGAGGCAGCACGGAACGACAGATCCAACGCGATGAGCGGCGACCCTCAGAGGCTGGCCGAGGCGCGCCAGGAGTTGGCCGTGTCCCCTTTCAGCGCTCGCATCCTGCTCGACGACATCCGCGCCGCGTGGGATCTGGCGCCGTCGAACCCATGGCTCGACCCCCGCTGACCTCCCCCGGTCTATAGCCCGTGGCCGCCCCCAAGCCTCGCACCCGTACCCACGAGGCACCATTCCCAACTCCCTTGCTGACAGCCATGATTGCCCCTCATGAAGGAACTGGTGATCGCCTTGGGTGCGGCGGTGTTCGGTCTGGTGGGCACCGTCGTGGGCGCCGTCCTCGCCTCACGATCGGCGAAAGCAGGAGCAGACAAGAACGCTGAGACCGTGCAGCGACAGGTGCAGGACCAAGCCGCCGCCGAACAAGCGCACTGGCTGCGGCAGCAGCGTCTCAGCGCCTACGAGGGGTTTCTCGAAGCCTGGGACGAGTGCCTGCGCATCACCCGGGCGTCCCACCATCCCAGCAGCTCGGAGGCCGACGACCTGGAGCCACTCCGAGAAGCCTCAGCCCGCGTGGAAGAGCGAGCCAGACGCATCGCGTTACTCGGGCCGCAGGAGGTGACGCAAGCAGCCGAGAGCTTGGCCCGGACCATGCGTCAGAATGTCGATGTCGCCGATCGGTTCATCCAGGCGGCAGCGGGCGGAATATCCGGTTTGGATCAGGGCTCGGACGCCTACCTTGCCGCGCAAACCGCCGTACAGTCGGCCCTTGAGGACTATCAGGAACACGTTAGGCAACTTCAGGCGCTCATGGCGGATGCCCGCGAGCGTGGCGAGGACCTCAACACTCTCGATGGCCACCCGCTCCTCGCCGAGGTGCTGGCGAGCGGCAACCGTCTGCGGGAACTCCGACGTGAGGCGCTGGACGCCATTCAAGGCGACTTCGATGTGCTAGCCGGTCTGACGGCGCACGCACAAGGGATGGTCGGTCTCTTCCAGCGCAACGAGGCCGCCAGCGAGGTCAGCCGCGAGCAGTTCACCACTGCCGTCAGGCGCGCTCTCGACCCGACGCCGTCTACCCGCTCGTCTCCTGCTTCCCCTCGTTGAGCATCTGCTCCAGCGAGGCCAGCACTCGTTCTTCTTCGGCACGTTCCGCATCACTGAGGTCCGCAGTGGCCAGCTTCAACCGCAGCTTGTCCACGGCGGACTGGATCACCGGCGTTGCGTCCGGAGCTTCCGGTTGTACCGGATCGGCTCCATGGGCGCGGTGGCGATTCGCGAACTGCTCGCGCGTGATGTAGCCGTCGCGGAAGGCCTGCTCCCAGCCAGCCTCAGCGTGGTCTTCGTTCGGATCCTGCTCGCGGAAGTCGCTTTCCCAGGCGTCGGGATCGTCGACGGGAGCGGGTTCGGCACAAGGGTCCGGGTCGTAGGAGAGTCCGTAGTCCGGGCTGTCGGGTCCGTACGCGGCTCGGTCTTCAGTCATGGGCCCTCCCTGCTGCTCACCAGACGTGCCTCGAGCCTATCCGGCGTGCCCTCACACAAGGACGTGGGCGTCGGATTCGCCCGTTGGAGCTGCGGCCTGCCGTCCTTGGCCCTGGCGCTCCGGGCCGGAGGCTGCGACAGGAGCGACGAACTGTTCCGTGTCAGGAGGCCGTGGTGGCCGCGCATGGCGTGGTCGGCGTGACCGTTCGGGCATGGTGACCGCTATCGGGTAAATGTCGCGGCTCTGGTGAACCCGAAGCGGGTAGGCCGGCGTCGTACCGGCCATGTCACTTCGCTATGCAGTCTCGGACGATCACCTCGGTCTGGGCACTCTGACCAAGCAAGGTTTCGCCCGGATCGAAATCGTCGCGGGAGACGAGGACACCGTGCAGCAGGTCGCCGGCGCCATCCGCACCCTCGGAATCTCGCCGAGCGGCAGCTGCCGTGTGTGGCAAGTGCCAGGCAAGGTGGGCGTACGGACTCGGACCTGGATCGACATCGCCCCAGAGGGCACGGCCGGGGAGTGAGCTTGCTCCGCTTTGACGGACACCCTCGTTGTGGTGGTCAGACCGCGAGTGTGGTCTCGTAGTCGGCGGGGCTGCGGTAGCCCAGGCTGCTG
>NZ_JBIAGC010000035.1:0-64196 GCF_042869595.1 Streptomyces sp. NPDC006879 | reverse complement strand
AAGGTGCTGACGGGTGCGCTGGCGAGCATTGACCCGAACACGCCGGACGGGCGGCTGATGCTTCAGGTGGTGGGCGCCATGGCGGAGTTTGAGCGGAGTCTGATCAAGGACCGCACCCGCGCCGGTCTGGACGCTGCCCGCGCTCAGGGGCGCGTGGGTGGTCGTCCGGCTGTGATGGACGCGGACAAGCTTGCTGCGGCCAAGGCCCGGAAGGCGAAGGGTGAGAGTGTCACGGCCGTCGCCAAGGCTCTTGGGGTGTCCCGCGCGACGCTGTACCGGGCGCTTGCCGACACGGAGTGACCGACTCGACCTGAAGGGCCGTCTGCCCGTGCTGGCAGGCGGTCTTTCGTATGTCCGGGTGGTAGGGGCGGGGCTTGATCAAAGTTCAGGCGAAACCCCTTCCGGCGACCCTGGCAACAGCACGACGTACGCACCCTGGGTGTGATGCCGTTTTCAGCCCCCCATCTGCCGCTGACCTGCGGGAACGATCTCAAATGGGGGTGAGAACGATGCAGTTAAGGGGTGGGGAGTGCCCCCTTAGCGCAGAGATCAGGGACCGGAACGTGATGGCTGCTCCGCCCGTGTACGGGTTTCGGGGTCACTGACGGACCATCTAACCTGCCCGTTCACGCGCTGCGTGGTCACCTTGACAGCCGCCCTGAACCCTGCTGCGCGGGTGTGCTTCCGGGCGTACGCTGCGGGGAATAAGGCAGTTGCCACCGTCCAGGGAGCGCGACCATGACTGACCTGCCCGCAGAGCTGACGACCGGGGAACGTGTCCGCATCCTTCGGGAGCGCCGGGGGCTGAGTCGCCCCGTGCTGGCCGGACTGGTGGGTCGCTCGTCGGACTGGTTGAAGAAGATCGAAAACGGGGACCGTGACCTACGGTCAATCACGCTTCTTGTGCGGCTGGCCAACGTGCTTCACGTGCCCGACGTTGCAACGCTCACGGGCTCAGACTTGACCATTCCTGCGGATGCTGTCGGCAAGCTGTCGCACGCGTGTGTACCCGAGATCAGGAAGGCGCTGCACGGCGTCTCGTTCGCCGGCACGCCGACCGTGGGCACCGTGTCTGCCGAGGCCCTGAAAGGCCGCGTAGACGGCGCCTGGCGGCTCTGGCACGCCAGTACGCACCAGCGGACGGAGGTTGGCGCGCTGCTGCCGGATCTCATCCGTGACGCCCATGCCTGCGTGAGGGCTCACGACGGGGCGGAGCGTCGGGCGGCTCACGCTGCGACAGCGGACCTGTACCGGCTCGTCCAGCGGCTGCTCGCTCACATCTGTGAGCCAGAGCTGTACTGGCTTGCGCTGGACCGTGGCCGTGCTCACAGCGAGGAGGCAGACGAGCCGGTGACGCTGGCCCTTGCCGCGTGGTCTACGGCCATTGGGCAGCGTGCGGCAGGCTACGCGTACGAGGCTGTGCAGACGGACGAGGCGGGTATGGCGCTGCTGCGTGGCGCTCTGGAGGAGGGTGGTCCCGAACTCCTCGCCGTCTACGGGGCGTTGAACCTGCAAGCGGCGGTGTCGTGCGGTCTGGACGGGCGGTCCGGGGACGCTGACCGGTACTTGACTGAGGCCGCCCGTACGGCGTCCCGCCTGCCCGCCGGATACACGCATACCCCGTCAGCGTTCGACGCGTCCAACGTAGCGATTCACGGCGTGAGTGTCGGCGTGGGGCTGCTGACTCCGGGGGAAGCGCTCCGGCGCGCTGAGGACATCGCCCCCGAGGGCATCGCATCCCTTGAGCGCCGTTCCCGCCTGCTGCTGGACATTGCCGCCGGACACGCTCAGAAGCGGGAGACAGCGGCAGCGGTGCACTACCTCGGACACGCGCACAGAGTGAGCCCGGAAGCTGTGCGGTATGTGCCGATGGCGCGTGGTCTCGCCGCGTCGCTCGCCCGGTCGGCGTCCGGGCCGCTCAAGGGTGAGGCTGTGGCGCTGGCTGAGTCGGTCGGCGTGGCCGCATAGCCCGTACGGGTAGGGGGACAGTCCGTCCCCCTTGCCAACTCCTGTGCCCCCTAGGGTCCTTCGAACTCGACCGAGGGGCGCAGTCATGACCAAGACCGACACTGACGCAAGCAAGTGGGAGTACACCACCTACGCGCCGAAGGGCGAGCGGTGTCCCGCCTGCATGAAGCCGATCAAGTCCCTTGCTCCCGTCCGCCGGGGGTTGCTGGGACGACGCGAGGGTCCGCCCGTGATCGTGTACCGGCACACGGACTGCGCACAGTCCGAGGAGGCAGCGTGAGCACCGTTCTGCGGTACGCCGTCCACCGCATCATCAGCCACCCCGCCGGGGAGGTCACAGTCTCCGCGCAGTGCCTTGCCGCTGACTGTGGCTGGGTTGCCGCACCCTCAGCCGACGTGGCAGCCGTAGACGTGGCCTGCATGTCCCACACGGGCCGCACGGGGCATCCCACGTTCGCCCGCCGGTATGAGGACGTGGCTCTTGTGGAGCGCGTAGGCGAATGATCCACGGACGGCCGTAGCCGTAGCTACGCACTGGAACCCCCTGGCTGCCGACGCTGGGGGGTTCCAACGTCTGCATGAAAAGTTTGACGAGGCCTACGTGGGCCCCTTCACCTGGGACCTCAAGCGACTGGTGGCCTCCCTGGCGCTGATCGGCTACACCAAGGCCCTCAGCGACGAACAGATCTCCGAACTCGTCCGGATCTACGCGGCCAGCTACCGCGAGCGCATCCACGCCCTGGCCACCGCGGAGAAGGACGAGGAGTTGGGTTCCTTCACCCTGGACACCGCGCAGGGGCCGCTGCTGGGCGCCCTGCGCGTGGCGCGCTCGCGCACCCGATTCGCACTGTTGGACTCCATGACGGAGATCAGGGAGTACGAGCGGCGTTTCAGCTCCGGTGACGGCGCCGTGGAGTTGGACGCCGCAACCCGGTACAAGGTGTTGGCCGCCTTCGACGGCTACCTGGAGACGCTGCCGGAGTCCAGCCTGGTGCGCCCCGACTCCTACCGGGTCAAGGACGTGGTGGGACGTCGCGGGGTGGGCATCGGCTCGGCCGGCCTTCCCTCGTACAACATCCTGTTGGAGGGGCAGAGCGACGCCCTGGAGAACGACGTCGTGATCTACCTCAAGCAGGCGCAGACCCCCGCGGTGTCCCGGCACGTCACTGACCGGGCGGTGCGCGAGTACTTCCAGCACGAGGGTCACCGCACGGTGATCTCGCAGCGGGCCCTCCAGGCACATGCCGACCCCTGGCTGGGCTGGACCGAGTTGGACGGCGCCGGTCAGCTGGTGGCCGAAGTGTCCCCCTACGCGGTGGACCTGGACTGGTCCGACCTGGACGACCCCCGGGAGATCGCCGAGGTGGTGGCGGATCTGGGACGGGCGACCGCGGCCATGCACGCGGCGGCCGACGAGGACGAGTCCGGCCACTCCTTGGTCCCGTTCTCCACCGAGCGGGCGATCGACGCTGCGATCGCCGCCGACGAGGAGGGGTTCGGGGAACTGCTGGTCGATTTCGCGCACGCCTACGGGACACGGGCCCGTGCCGATCACCAACTGTTCGTGGACCTGTTCCGCAACGGCCGGCTCGGCGGCTGAGGGCCCGCCTGCGCGGCTCCCCACCTGCCGGCTCCCGGGCCCGCCCCGAAACGACGGTGCCGCTCCCGGGAGCGGGCGGTCCCGGCAGTTCAGCAGGCGGGGGCTGGGGCCGGCCCTGCGGGGCACCTGGCCCCAGGGGCCGGCCCCACAGGAAGGCATGGCAAACTCAGCCGCGATGGACATCGCAGGTGGCCCGCTCCGGGCCGTACGGGCCGCGCTCTTCAGCGCGCTCGTCGTGCTGCTCTCGGCTGCCTCCCACGTCCTGCTCTCGCAGGTGCCGCTACCCGTGGCCGTGGTCGCGGGGCTGTTCGCGGGCGTGTTCCTCCTGGCGTACGCCCTGGCCGGGCAGGAGCGCGGCTACGGGCGGATCGCGGCACTGCTGATCCCGCTGGAGCTCTTCGCCGACACCGTCTTCACCAGCGGCCAGCACGTCTGTTACGGCCCCGCCGGCGGGCCGGTGGCCGGGCCGCTTCGCGCCGTCGGGCTGGACCTGCTGTGCGGTGGCGCGGTCGGCGGGCCACTGGCCCACGTCGGGTCGGCCGCTGGTGACCCGGTGCGGCTGCTGGCCGAGCCGGGCCCCTCCACCCCGTGGCTACTGTTGGCCGCCCACCTGGCGGTGGGGTTGCTGGCCGCCGCGTGGCTTCGTCGCGGCGAGCGGGCCCTTCGCCAGTTGCTGGGCGCGGCGGGCGCCCTGGCCTTCCGCCCCTTGCTGCTCGCGGTGACTGCCGCTGGGGCCCTGCGGCCGGTGTTCCGACAGCCGGTGCCCGCGCAGCGCCGGGGTGTGCGAGCGCCGGCCGCTGTGCTGGTGCACTCGGTCGGGCGGCGTGGACCACCGCTTTCGACGCTGATCGGCGCCTGAGGGCTCGCGCCGAGCCCGGGCGACGCCCTTCGGTACGGCAACACCCATCCGACAGTCCACGCGACGCGGGGGCCCACGAGCGTCCTCGCACCACACCCGGAGACACCTCATGAGCAAGCGCAACAGCATGGCCAACAAGGCTGCCGCCCGCGAGCGGCTGCGCGCGGAGCGCGAACGTCAGGCGAAGCGTGCCAAGGTCCGCCGCCAGCTCGTCGTGGCCGGTTCCGTCGTCGGCGTGCTCGCCCTGGCGGGCGGCATCGGCTACGGGGTCATGCAGGCCAACAAGCCGACCGCCTGGGAGCAGGCGAAGGATGCCGATCTGGTCAAGCCGAAGAACACCTCCGGGGCCAACGGCACCGAGGTCGTGATCGGCAAGTCGACCGCGAAGAAGACCCTGGAGCTTTACGAGGACTCGCGCTGCCCGGTCTGCGCCACCTTCGAGCAGGCGATCGGTGAGCAGATAAAGAAGGACGTCGACAGCGGCAAGTACAAGGTGAAGTACGTCGGCGCGACCTTCATCGACAACGCCGCTAACGGCGAGGGGTCGAAGAACGCGCTGAGCGCGCTGGGTGCGGCTCTCAACGTCAGCCCGGAGGCGTTCTTGGAGTTCAAGGCGGCCCTCTACTCCAAGGAGAACCACCCCGAGGAGTCGAAGGACAAGTTCGCCGAGGACTCCTACCTGCTGAAGATCGCTGATGAGGTCGACGCGCTCAAGGGCAACGCCGAGTTCAAGAAGGCCGTGGAGGACGGGACCTACGACCGGTGGGCACTGGAGATGTCCAAGACCTTCGACAAGAGCGGGGTCACCGGAACGCCCACGCTGAAGATGGACGGCAAGAAGATCGAGATCCCGCAGGACGCGGCCACCTTCACAGCGGCGATTGACGCAGCCCTCAAGGGCTGATACGACTCGGCGCCGGGGCTGACGTCCCGGCAGCTACTCGGCAACGGGTGAGCGACATTTTCGAACTACGCTCACCCGTTTGTCGTACCGGTCAGTAATCTGACCACCCGTGACCAGTCAACTCCCCACTCCTGCCAAGCCGCGTCGCCGCACGGTCGTCATGGCCGCTGCCGCCAGCGCCGCACTCACCCCCCTCGCCGCCCCGCTCCTGGCGTCCCCGGCCGCCGCCGAAGGCAACTCGGCGGCTTCGGGCTCCACCGCGTTCCCGGTCTTCCGCCACGGGGTCGCCTCCGGAGACCCGCTGCCCGACGGCATCCTGCTGTGGACCCGCGTCACCCCCACCGCCGAGTCCACTCCCGGTTCGGGCAACGGCCCCGACACCGAGGTCACCTGGGAGGTGGCCGAGGACAGGGCCTTCACCCGGACCGCCGCACGAGGTAGCACCACGGCCCGCGCTGACTCCGATCACACGGTCAAGGCCGACGTCCGAGGGCTCCGGCCGTCCACCGCCTACTGGTTCCGTTTCACCGCCGGCGGCGTCACCTCCCCGGTGGGCCGCACCCGCACCACTCCCGCGCACGAAGCGAACACGCCCGGGGTCCGCTTCGGCGTGGTGTCCTGCGCCAACTGGGAGGCCGGCTACTTCGCGGCCTACCGTCACCTCGCCACCCGGGGCGACCTCGACGCGGTGTTGCACCTCGGGGACTACATCTACGAGTACCAGTCCGGCGGTTACCCCGAGACCTCGAACGTCCTGCGTGCGCACGAACCGCGGCACGAGACCGTCTCGTTGGCCGACTACCGCCAGCGGCACGCGCACTACAAGACCGACGAGGACCTGCAGGCGCTGCACGCCGCGCACCCGGTCATCGCGATCTGGGACGACCACGAGATCGCCAACGACGCCTGGTCGGGCGGCGCGGAGAACCACACCCCCGAGACCGAAGGAGACTTCGCGGTCCGCGCAGCCGCCGCGAAGCGGGCCTACTTCGAGTGGATGCCGGTCCGCACCTCCACCGAGGGCACCGTCTACCGGCGCCTGCGCTTCGGCAACCTCGCCGACCTGCACCTGTTGGATCTGCGCTCGTTCCGCTCCCAACAGGTGGGGGTGGGAAGCGGCAAGGTGGACGATCCGGAGCGCACCATCACGGGCCGGGCGCAGTTGGACTGGCTGAAGTCCGGACTCGCCTCCTCCCAGGCCAGGTGGAAGCTGGTCGGAACCTCGGTGATGGTCTCGCCGGTGGCCTTCGGGGCCCTGCCGGCACACCTGCTGGGACCGCTGACCGAGTTGCTCGGCCTACCCCAGGGGGGCATCGCAGCCAACGTGGACCAGTGGGACGGCTACACCGACGACCGTAAGGAACTGTTGGAACACCTCAGTTCACGGGGCGTCAAGAACACCGTCTTTCTGACCGGCGACATCCACATGGCCTGGGCCAACGACGTTCCGGTGAAGGCTGCGACCTATCCGTTCTCGAAGTCGGCGGCTACCGAGTTCGTGGTCACTTCGGTGACCTCGGACAACATCGATGAACTGCTGAAGGTGGCTCCAGGGACGCTGTCGCTGGTGGCGGCGACCGCGGTGAAGGCGGCCAACCGCCATGTGAAGTGGGTGGACATGGACTCCCACGGCTACGGGGTGTTGGACGTCACCGCCGAGCGATCCCAGATGGACTACTACGTGCTCGCGGACAAGCGGCGGGCTGACTCGTCCGCGAGCTGGTCCCGTTCGTACCGGACGCTGAGCGGGACTCAGAAGGTGGAACGGGTACGCCAGCCCGTCCTCTGAACCCCGCCCGAATAGCGAAGTTCCTGCGGTGATCAAGGGGTCCGGGGCATGCTCCGGACCCCTCAACTCACCCCTGGCCGCAAATACTTCACAGGGACAACCAGTCGCAGAGTCTTGACCTGCACCTGTCACTTCGGCCTAAGCTTCGCGCCAACGTGAGGAAATCCCTCCGCCGTCTTACCGTTCGCGAGGAGTACACGTGCGCGCCTTTGCCCGCATATCCCCCCTTCTTCGCCGCCGACTGATGGGTACGGCCGCCCTGGCTGGAGCCCTGGTCCTCACCCCCCTCTCCGCCCCCACCACGCTCGCCGCCGCCAAGACCCCGGCCGAACAGTGCGCAGAAGCCCCCGCCATGGCCAACGCCCGCGCCGCCCGCCCCGACGCCGGCAAGCAACACGCCGCCGAGCCCAACGAGGTGACCGCGGCCACGGCCAAGGCCATGGACGCGGACCTAAAGAAGAAGCTCGCCGAGGCCGCAAAGCGCTCCCAGCGGCTCGGCGCAGCTGCCGCCACCACCACGATCCCGGTGTACTTCCACGTCATCCACTCCGGCAACACCGGGAAGCTGACCTCCACCGACATCAGCAAGCAGATGCAGGTGCTCAACTCCGCCTTCGGCGGCCAGGGATCAGGGAACGTGGACTCCGGTTTCCAGTTCTCCCTCGCCGGAACGGACTACACGGACAACTCGTCCTGGTACAACCTCTCCAGCGGCGGCGGGAACGAGCGGAAGATGAAGAAGGCCCTACACAAGGGCGGCGCCGGCACGCTGAACATCTACACGGCCAACCTGGCTGACGACCTACTCGGCTGGGCCACCTTCCCCAGCTCCTACGACCGGCGCCCCTACATGGACGGCGTGGTCCTCCTCGACGCCTCACTGCCCGGCGGCTCCGCCGCCAACTACAACGAGGGTGACACCGGCACGCACGAAGTCGGCCACTGGATGGGGCTCTACCACACCTTCCAGGGCGGCTGCAGCGGCAGCGGCGACTCCGTGGCCGACACCCCGGCCGAGCAGAGCGCCGCGTTCGAGTGCCCGACCGGCCGTGACACCTGCACCGCACCCGGCTCCGACCCGATCCACAACTTCATGGACTACACCTACGACTCCTGCATGTACCAGTTCACCGCGGGCCAGGTGGCCCGCATGAACGACCACTGGGCCGCCTACCGGGCCTGACGCTCCTACGCACACCCGCGAGCGGGGAAGGGGCACGGACCGGCGGACGCCGGCCGTGCCCCTCTCGGCGTCAGCACGCCGAACCTCGTCAGAGCTGCTCGACGAAGGCCCGCGCGCCCTCGAAGGTCGCCTCCGCCGCCTGCTCGTCGTAGTCCGGCAGGCCCGGATCGGTGTAGAGGTGCCCCGCTCCCCGGTAGAAACTGATCTCGACCTCCGCCCCGGTCCGCCGCATCCGCAGGTACCAGGCGTTGATCCAGTCCTGGGTCTCGAAAGGATCGGGGTCGGCGATGTGCAGCGCGACGGGGAGCTCGTCCACCGCGGCGTCCTCGGCGATGTCCGCCGTACCGTGGATCAGGAGCAGCCCGCGCGCCTTCTCATCGGCCAGCGCCAGGTGCTGGGCGAGCGAGCCTCCGAAGGAGAAACCGGCGTAGACCAGCCCGGCATCGGAGTAGGGCGCAGCCGCCAGCACCGCCCGCTTGAGCAGTTCGTCCCGGCCGAGCTCGTCACGATGGGCCATGCCCTCCTCCAACGAGTCGAAGGTGCGGCCTTCGAACAGGTCCGGCGTGTGGACCTCATGGCCTGCCGCCGCAAGCCGGTCGGCGAAATCCCGCACCGCGGGCCGCAGCCCGTACGTCGAATGGAAGAGCACGATGTTCATGGCTCCATCGTGCCAGCCCCCGCATGCACACCCCGCGGTCGGTTACGTTCCAGGCATGGAGAACGTGCTTCGCCCCCTCGCCGTCATCGGTGGCTCGCTGGTGCTCACCGTGATAGTCGCCTGGCTGCTCGACGTACTACTGCGGCGAGCCGACGCCAGACACCGCGAAACCCCGCTGTGGGGACTGCTGCGCCGCTGCCGTATCCCCTTCCAGCTGGTGATGTTCCTCTCACTGCTGGGCTGGTCCTACCGCCAAGCCAAGCTGTGGGAGGACCACGAGAAGGGCATCACGCAGGTCCTGACCCTGGCCCTGATCGGATCAGCCGCCTGGCTGCTGGTGAGGGTGGCCACCGCAGCGGTGGAATCGACCTACAGTCGTTTCGCCGCCGCGCACCCGGACCCCGCCCGGGTCCGCCGGGTCCGCACCCAGGTCACCCTCGTGCAGCGGGTGGTGACGGCCACCGTCGCCACCGTGGCCGTCGCGGCCATGCTGCTGACCTTCCCCGCCATGCGGGCCATCGGCACCTCGATGCTCGCCTCGGCGGGCATCCTCGGCATCGTGGCCGGCATCGCCGCCCAGTCCACCCTGGGCAACCTCTTCGCCGGCCTGCAGATCGCCGTCGGCGACACCGTACGGATAGGCGACACCGTCGTGGTCGAAGGCGAGTGGGGCACGGTCGAGGAGATCACCCTCACCTTCCTCGTCGTAAGGACCTGGGACGAGCGGCGGATCACCATGCCCGTGTCGTACTTCACGGGCAAGCCCTTCGAGAACTGGTCCCGCGGTGGGTCGGAGATCACCGGAACCGTCTTCCTCTACCTGGACCACCGGGCTCCCATCGCCCTGATGCGCGAACAGCTCCAGGACATCCTCACCAGCTGCCCCGAATGGGACGGCCGCGCCAGCGGACTCGTGGTGACCGACACCACCGAGCACACCATCCAGGTCCGGATACTCCTGACGGCGAAGGACGCGAGCGACATCTGGACGCTGCGCTGCACGGTCCGCGAGCGGATGATCGCCTGGCTCTGCGAGCACCACCCCTACGCCCTGCCGCGGATCGCGACCGGCTCCGCCGCCGAGCGGCCCGGCGGCAGCTGAGGGCTGACCCGATCCGGGACATCTGCGTCACCGCGCCCGCCGACCCGTCGCCCCGGTCAGGAGCCGCGCAGGCTCCGCACATCGAGCTGGCGCAACACCCGGTCCACGAGCTCGGGGTCGGCTCCCGGCTCGCTGCGGGCCGACAGCACCTCGTGGCGGGCCGCCGAGAGAAGTTCACGTTGGACGCGCTGGATGGTGTGGATCCGCTCCAGCCGGCGCGCATAGGCCTCGTGCCGTTCCTCGTCCACCATGTCCGGGCTGATCCGGGCACCGACGTCGTAGGCGCGGCGCCCCAGGGTCTCCACGAGGTCCTCGGGAAGGTCTTCCGCCTGCTCGATCTCCAGCAGTCGGCGCCTGGCCGCCTTGGACGCGCGCACGGCGAGGTGGCGCACGTACTCCTGCTCCACGTCGGGGTCGGCACGCACCCCGAGCCGCCGGACCAGCCAGGGCAAGGTCAAACCCTGGACGAGCAGGGTCGACAGGATGACGCAGAAGGCGATGAAGACGATGTCATCGCGTGCCGGGAAGGGCTCCCCGGCATCGGTCTTCAAGGGAATGGCGAGCGCCAGAGCCACCGAGGCGACCCCACGCATGCCCGACCACCACATCACGGCGGTCTCACGCCAACTGACCGGGATCTCCTCCTCGTAGTCGCGCTTCTTGTGCAGCCTCTTGGCGAGCCAGGTCGCCGGCATCAGCCACAGCAGCCGCACCCCGACCACCACCATGACGATGACCGCGGCCCAGCCGAACAGCTCCCCGTAGCGGCCGGTGGCCTTGCCGACGACCTGGTGTAGTTCCAGACCGATCAGTCCGAAGGCGACACCGGTCACCAGGGTGTCGACCACTTCCCAGAAGGTGTGCCCCGCAAGCCTGCCGAGGACGTCGTCGGCGTCAGCGGCGTGTTCGGCGAGGTAGAGGGCGGTGGTGAGAACGGCCAGCACCCCGGAGCCCATCAGGTTCTCGGCCAGGGTGTACGCCACAAACGGCACCAGCAGGGTAAGCCCGATCCTCAAGGTGGCATCGGAGAGAAGGCCCATGAGCCGCCCGCTGACCCAGCCCAGGGCCAGCCCCACCGCGAGTGCCACGACCGCCGAAAGGGCCAGGTCCGCCATCGCCTGCGGCCAGGAGAACCCACCGGTGACGACCGCCGCGATCGCCACGTGATAGAGCACGATGGCGGTGACGTCGTTGAAGAGGCCCTCTCCTTCGAGGATCGACACCAGGCGCCGCGGCAGCCCCAGGGAGCCCGCGACCGCCGTCGCGGCGACCGGGTCCGGCGGCGCGATCAGGGCGCCCAGGGTGAGGGCCGCCGCCACTGTCAGCCCCGGAATGAGGGCGTCGGCGGTGAGCGCGACCGCCGCGGTGGTGACGAACACCAAGGCCACCGCGAGCAACAGGATGGGGCGGATGTTGGCGGTGAACTGCCGCCAGGAGGTCCGCTGTACGGAGGCGTAGAGCAACGGGGGAAGCAGCAGCGGCAGGATCAGGTCCGGTGGCACCTCGGCATCGGGCACGAACGGGAGCAGTGCGAGTCCGATGCCGGCCAGGGTCATCAGTACCGGCGCCGGAAGCCTGAGCCGCTCCCCCAGCGGGACGCTGACGACGGCCCCGAGCAGCAAGACGAACAGCAGCACCAACTGATCCATTGGCCCACCGTGCCACGCCGGCACTGAATTACGGATAAACCAGACGCGGGTTCCTGCGTCGCGAGGAGGATCAGCGTAGGGCTCGCCGCATCGCGCGGTGAGGCATCCCCGCGTCGTCGAACTCGGGTCCGTAGGGCTCGTATCCGAGGCGGGAGTAGAAGCCGAGGGCCTGGGTCTGGGCGTGCAGGTCCACGGCGGCCAGCCCTAGTCGGGAGGCCTCCCCCTCGATGGCCCGCACGACCTCGGCGCCGATGCCCAGGCCCCGGGCCGCCTTGCTGACCGCGAGACGGCCAAGGGAGCCGACCGAGGCGTCGCCACCGACCCGCTCTGCAGCCGCCCGACCGGTCAACAGACGGCCGGTGCCCAGCGCGGTGCCGTCCGAACCCACGGCCAGTACGTGCACGGCGTCCGCGTCATGGGCGTCGTACTCCAGTTCTTCGGGCACACCCTGCTCCACCACGAACACCTCGCGGCGGACCGCGTAGCAGGCCTGGAGGTCGGCCCCGGTCACCGCGACCCGCACCGCGTACGGGTCGACCGCGGTGGCACTCATTCGCTCTCCGCGCGGATCACGTCCAGCGCGTGCTGGAGGTCGGCCGGATAGGCACTCTCGAACTCGACCCACTGACCGTCCGAGGGGTGTTCGAAGCCAAGGCGCATCGCGTGCAGCCACTGCCGGGTCAGGCCCAGGCGCTTGGCGATGGTCGGGTCCGCACCGTAGGTGAGGTCACCCACGCACGGGTGCCGGTGGGCTGCCATGTGGACGCGGATCTGATGGGTCCGCCCGGTCTCCAGCTTGATGTCGAGCAGACTGGCGGCGCGGAAGGCCTCGATCAGGTCGTAGTGCGTGACGGAGGGCTTGCCCTCCTGCGTCACCGCCCACTTGTAGTCGGCGGTGGGGTGGCGGCCGATGGGCGCGTCGATGGTGCCACTCATCGGATCGGGGTGCCCCTGGACCAGGGCGTGGTAGCGCTTGTCGACGATCCGCTCGCGGAACTGCTGCTTGAGTGAGGTGTAGGCGCGCTCCGACTTGGCGACGGCCATCAGGCCCGAGGTGCCGACGTCGAGACGGTGCACGATGCCCTGGCGTTCGGCAGCCCCCGAAGTGGAGATGCGGTACCCAGCTGCGGCCAGGCCCCCGATGACGGTGGTGCCGGTCCAGCCCGGGCTGGGGTGCGCGGCGACGCCCACCGGCTTGACGATCACGACGATGTCCTCGTCGTCGTGGACGATCTCCATGCCCTCCACGGGCTCGGCGACGATCTCCACGGGGCGGGGCGGGGCGGGCATCTCCACCTCAAGCCAGGCACCGCCGTGCACCCGCTCCGACTTCCCGACCACACTGCCGTCGACCGAGACCTTCCCCATGGCGGCCAGCTCGGCGGCCTTGGTCCGGGAAAAGCCGAACATACGGGCGATGGCGGCGTCCACGCGCTCGCCTTCGAGGCCATCGGGAACGGGCAGGGTGCGGATCTCGGGAATCGTACTCACCCGTCGAGTATGCCGGACTCCGTCGCCGCTCCCACCCGCCGGCGGTACGCCGGCGCCCCGCCGATCAGTCCCGGTGCACGGTTCCGTCCGGGTCCAGACCCCGGAAGGACAGCAGCACGATGAGAATGCCGCCGCAGACGATCGCCGAGTCGGCGAGGTTGAAGACGGCGAAGTGGGCCGGGGCGATGAAGTCGACCACAGCGCCTTCGAACACGCCCGGCGCACGGAAGATGCGGTCGGTCAGGTTGCCCAGCGCGCCCCCCAGGAGCAACCCGAGGGCGATGGCCCACGGCAGGCTGTAGAGCTTGCGGGCGAGCCGTACGATCACCACGATCACCACGGCGGCGATGAGGGTGAAGATCACCGTGAAGGCCTCGCCGAAACTGAAGGCCGCTCCCGGGTTGCGCACCGCCTCGAACCTCAGCAGGCCGTCGATCACCTCGATCGGCGCGTGATGCTCCAACTTAGCGACCACGAGCAGCTTGCTGCCCAGGTCCAGCAGATAGGCGAGCACGGCCACCACCAGCAGCGCCGCGATCCGCCGCCTGCCCTTCGGACGCTCGTTCCCGTCCTCGGGTGCGACGCCCTCGACGTCCGGCGTATCGATGATGCGCTCCGCCTCTGCCACGTGAGTCCCTCAACCTAGGTACCTGACTAGAACACGAGGGTACGGCACCCCGCTCACCCCGGACCGGTTCAGGTGGACCCCGCCGTCAACCTACCGGCCGAACCACCTACGCCGGCCCGCACCGGTTGCAGTCCTGCGCCCGCACCCCCCTGCGGTCTTTGTCACAGCGGGCCTCAGGTCCGGCGCTCCTGCTTCTGCTTGCAGTCCACGCACAGGGTGGCCCGCCTGAAAGCCTGCATCCGGGCCTTGCCGATGGGATTGCCGCAGCTCTCGCAGAGACCGTAGGTCCCCGCCTCAAGCCGCTGGAGGGCGTGCTCGGTCTGTTCCAACATGTCCCGGGCGTTGGCGGCGAGGGACAGCTCGTGCTCCCTGGTGATGTTCTTGGTCCCGGTATCGGCCTGGTCGTCGCCCGCACCATCTCCGGAATCACGCATCAGCCCGGCGAGGGCCTCCTCCGAGGTGTGCATCTCGGTGCGCAGTCGTTCCGCCTCGCCCTCCAGCTCGGCCCGCGCTTCAGCGATCTCCTGCGGTGTCCACGGCTCCTCGCCGGGGCGCACCGCCAGCTCACCGGGGGCCGGGGCCTTCACCGCCGCCGTGGCCTTGGGCAGCGGCGCACCGTCGGCGGCGACCCGACGCGTACCCGCGCCCTTGGCGCTGCTCTTCTTGGCGGGGCTCTTCTTGACCGTGCTCCTCTTGGCGACCACTTTCCCGGCTCCTGTCTTGGACACGGCCTCGGCCGCGTCGGTGCCCGTTCCCTCGGCCGCCTTGACCGCGGGCTTCTTCACGGCCGGTGTGCGCGCCGCACGCTTGGGGGCGGGTGTGGCCCCGGTCACCGCCATGGACAGCGGCTCCCCTGCGAAGACCCGCCCGCCCTCTGTTGCCGAGGCCACGGAGCCGGGCCGCGGGGAGCTGCCGGCTTCCCCCTCGTCCGCGGGGTGCCGGGCCTCTCGCAGTGAGGCGGCGGTCGCCTTGGCCGGGGTCCGCTTCGCCGCACTTGCACCTCCGGTGGCGGTGTGGGCTGCGGTGGCGGCTTGGACCCCGCCGGCGGGCGGCCCCTGCCCGGCAGCGTGCCGTGGCGCGGTCGGCTCCGGGGGCAGGACCGGGGCCGTCTTCACCGTTGCCCGCGCGCTCGCCCTCCTGTGCGGAGCGACCCCGTCCGGGGCAGGGTGCGTGGAAACCGCCTTCACCGCCGCCGGTCGGGCCGAACCCGCCCGAGCCGCGGCCGGCGTCGCTCCACTGCCTACCGCGCTCTTGGCGGCCTTCTTCGACACCGACCTCTTCGCGGCGCTCTTCTTCGCCACCATGGCCGCGACCCCTTCACCGAGTGTGATCACGCTCACGCATCTTGCTGGGACGATAAGTCGACCCTGGTCCGGCGGCAACGGGGCGCCACCGGCCCGGGTGCTGCGAGCGGGACGTCCCGTCCGTCACCCGAACGTCCACCCCGTCCCCGAGGCGGACTCCCGTACCGCATCATCAACCCGTTCGGGACATTCCACACCTTGGATGGGGCCGCCCGGCTCCCCGGCACATATCAGCGGCGCGGTCGGGCGCTCGGCCCGTACACTGAGCCGAGCGAAAGGCGTGGATGGGGACGAGTAGCGTCGTATGCGGCCATGAGCGACCCGGGGATGGTGCGAGCCCGGGGGCGAGCGCGATGTGAAGGATCACCCCGGAGCCGCCGGAGGAAAGCCGCCTGTGCGGAGAGTAGAACCGGCTTCGCAACCCTAATGAGGGGGTCACCGGCGTGTGCTGGCGGCCAAGGAGGGTGGTACCGCGGGAGCCAGTCGTTCTCGTCCCTCCGACGGACATGACACGCCGCCGGAGGAAGAGCCACCGATGACACCACAGCCACACGGCACGCCATCGCAGTACCGACAGGTGCCCGCCCAGGTCGACCTGCCCGCCCTTGAGCACGCCGTCCTCGACTTCTGGCGCGAGAACAAGATCTTCAACAAGTCCCTGGAGCAGTCCGAAGGACGGCCCGAGTGGGTGTTCTACGAGGGCCCCCCCACCGCCAACGGCATGCCCGGAGCCCACCACATCGAGGCCCGCGTCTTCAAGGACGTCTTCCCGCGCTTCCGCACCATGCGCGGCTACCACGTGGCCCGCAAGGCCGGCTGGGACTGTCACGGACTGCCCGTGGAACTCGCCGTCGAGAAGGAACTCGGCTTCAACGGCAAGAAGGACATCGAGGCCTACGGCATCGCCGAGTTCAACGCCAAGTGCCGCGAGTCGGTGACCCGGCACACGGACGCCTTCGCCGAGCTGACGACCCGCATGGGCTACTGGGTGGACCTGGACGACGCCTACCGGACCATGGACCCCGAGTACGTGGAGTCCGTCTGGTGGTCGCTGAAGGAGATCTTCAACAAGGGCCTGTTGGTCCAGGACCACCGCGTGGCGCCCTGGTGCCCGCGTTGCGGTACCGGCCTGTCCGACCACGAGCTGGCGCAGGGCTACGAAACGGTGGTCGACCCGTCGGTCTTCGTCCGGTTCCCGCTGACCTCGGGCCCGCTCGCCGACGAAGCCGCCCTGCTGGTGTGGACGACGACCCCCTGGACCTTGGTGTCCAACACCGCGGTGGCCGCGCACCCCGAGGTCACCTACGTGGTGGCGAGCAACGGCGAGGAGCGGCTGGTCGTCGCCGAAGCGCTGCTGGAGAAGGCCCTCGGCGAGGGCTGGGTGAAGACCGGGGAGTCCTTCACCGGCAGGGACATGGAGCGCTGGACCTACCGGCGGCCCTTCGAACTCGTCGACTTCCCGGCCGAGGCCCACTACGTGGTCAACGCCGAGTACGTCACCACCGAGGACGGCACCGGTCTGGTCCACCAGTCCCCTGCCTTCGGCGCCGACGACCTCGCGGTCTGCCGCGCCTACGGCCTGCCCGTGGTCAACCCGGTCCGGCCCGACGGAACCTTCGAGGAGGAGGTCCCGTTGGTCGGCGGGGTCTTCTTCAAGAAGGCCGATGAACAGCTGACCTCGGATCTCGACGCCCGCGGCCTGTTGTTCAAGCACATCGCCTACGAGCACAGCTACCCGCACTGCTGGCGGTGTCACACCGCGCTGTTGTACTACGCCCAGCCCTCCTGGTACATCCGCACCACCGCCGTCAAGGACGCGATGCTGCGGGAGAACGAGAAGACCAACTGGTTCCCCGAGTCGGTCAAGCAGGGCCGCTTCGGGGACTGGCTGAACAACAACATCGACTGGGCACTGTCGCGCAACCGCTACTGGGGCACCCCCCTGCCCATCTGGGCCTGCGAGGACAAGCATCTGACCTGCATCGGCTCGCGCTCCGAACTGAGCGAGCTGAGCGGCACCGACCAGTCCGCGCTCGACCCGCACCGCCCGTACATCGACGACGTCACCTTCACCTGCACCCACGAGGGCTGCTCGCTGGAAGCCGTGCGGGTCCCCGAGGTGATCGACGCCTGGTACGACTCGGGTTCGATGCCCTTCGCCCAGTGGGGCTACCCCTACAAGAACAAGGAACTCTTCGAGAAGCGCTACCCGGCGCAGTTCATCTCGGAGGCGATCGACCAGACGCGCGGGTGGTTCTACACCCTGATGGCGGTCGGCACCCTGGTCTTCGACAAGTCCTCCTACGAGAACGTCGTCTGTCTCGGCCACATCCTGGCCGAGGACGGCCGCAAGATGTCCAAGCACCTGGGCAACATCCTCCAGCCGATCCCGCTCATGGACCAGCACGGGGCCGACGCGGTGCGCTGGTTCATGGCCGCCGGCGGCTCACCTTGGGCTGCCCGGCGAGTGGGCCACGGCACCATCCAGGAGGTCGTCCGCAAGACCCTCCTCACCTACTGGAACACCGTCGCCTTCCAGGCCCTGTACGCACGCACCTCGAACTGGGCCCCGGCGGCGGCCGACCCGGCCCCCGCCGAGCGCACCGTCCTCGACCGCTGGCTGCTGTCCGAGTTGCACGCCCTCGTCGACCAGGTCACCCAGGCCATGGAGGCCTACGACACCCAACGCGCCGGCAAGCTGCTGTCCGTCTTCGTCGACGACCTTTCCAACTGGTACGTCCGACGTTCTCGGCGTCGCTTCTGGCAGGGCGATCCGGCTGCCCTTCGTACGCTGCACGAGGTGCTGGAGACGATCACCCGCCTGCTGGCGCCGCTGACCCCCTTCATCACCGAGCGGGTCTGGCAGGATCTGGTCGCCCCGGTCACCCCGGGGGCACCCGAGTCGGTCCACCTCGCCACCTGGCCCGAGCCCGACCTCGGCGCGGTCGACCCGACCCTGTCCCAGCAGATGTTGCTGGTGCGCCGTCTCGTCGAACTGGGACGGGCCACCCGCGCCGAATCCGGCGTGAAGACCCGCCAACCGCTCTCCCGGGCCCTCGTGGCGGCGACCGGCTTCGGTACGCTCTCGCCGGAACTCCAGGCCCAGATCACCGAGGAGCTGAACGTCTCCTCGCTGGCCTCCCTGTCCGAGGTGGGCGGCTCCCTGGTCGATACGACGGCCAAGGCGAACTTCCGGGCACTGGGCAAGCGGTTCGGCAAGGGCGTACAGGACGTCGCCAAGGCCGTGGCTGCGGCGGACGCTGCCGCGCTGTCACTGGCGTTGCGTTCCGGTTCGGCCACCGTGACGGTCAACGGCGAGGAAATCGAGCTCACTCCCGAGGAAGTGATCATCACGGAGACCCCACGGGAAGGCTGGTCGGTGGCCTCGGACTCCGGAGCCACCGTCGCCCTCGACCTGGAGATCACCCCCGAGCTGCGCCTGGCGGGTCTCGCGCGGGACGCGATCCGGCTGATCCAGGAGGCGCGCAAGAACTCGGGGCTGGACGTGGCGGACCGGATCGCCCTGAGGTGGGAATCCGCCGACCCGCAGGTCGTCACCGCGCTGACGGACCACGCCGGACTCGTGGCCGACGAGGTGCTGGCCACCGACTTCGCTTCCGGATCCGGTGACGACTCCTACGGAGAGCGGTTCACGGACGAGGCGTTGGGCTTGGGCTTCCGCCTGCGCAAGGCCTGAGGGGGCTTCCGTGGTCCACGGGATCAGCACACGGCACTGGTGCGGTACCTCACCAAGTGCAGGAGCGTCCTCGTAGCGCGCGTATCCGGGTGATCCGACACGCCACGAGGTGCCGTAGCTGCCGTCACGCGCCCGCCGGGGACTTCGGGACAGCTCCGTGGGTACTCCACCCCGGGCCCCGGGGTGCGTTCGGAGCACCACCGGGCCGGCGTCCGCCGCCCCAACGCCGTCGGCGCCCTTCCTTTCGGGAGGGCGCCGACGGCGTTTCGTCACGACCCGTCAGAGGCGCATGGTCACCTCGAAGCGGGGTATCCGACCGGGTAGCGCAAAGACCCGGGCCCGGGATTCCTCATCGGAATCCCGGGCCCGGGTCTGACAGCCTGCCGACGGCTAGCCGCGACGAGCGCGGCGGAGCGTCAGTTGTCGTCCTCGTCGATCAGGAAGCCCCGCATCGGCGACGGCGCCTGCTGCATCGGCTGCGGAGCGGCGGGCCGCACCGGAGCCATCGGCTGGGTCATCGCCGGGGACATCTGCTGCTGGCCGCCGTAGGAAGGAGCACCACCCATCGGGGACGGGCCGCCCATGGGAGACTGCACGTGCCCCATGGAACTGGCCGGCGCCATCGAAGGCGAGGCCGGAGCCGGCAGCGAAGCAGCCGGAGGAGTACGCGGCGGGGCCAGGGAGTCATCAGCCTGGGTCTCCAGCTGGCGCAGCTGGCTCTCCAGGTAGGACTTCAGGCGGGTGCGGTACTCGCGCTCGAAGCCCCGCAGGTCCTCGACCTTGCGTTCCAGCGTGGCGCGCGCGGACTCCAACGAGCCCATCGCCACGCGGTGCTTCTCCTGCGCGTCCCGCTCCAGCGCATCGGCCTTGGCGCGGGCGTCCCGCTCCAGGCCCTCGGCACGCGAACGGGCCTCACCGACGATCTTGTTGGCCTCGGAACGGGCCTCAGCAATCGCCTGGTCGGCGGTCTGCTGGGCCAGCGACAGGACTCGGGCAGCGCTGTCTCCGCCAGGACCCTGGCCCCCCTGGGGCAGCTGCGGGGGCTGGTGGCCGAGCGGGTTCTGGCCGCCCATGGACTGCTGGCCGGCCATCGGGTGCTGCATGGGGCCGCCCATCTGCTGGCCCATCGGACCAGGACCCTGACCCATCTGGCCTGGCTGGCCCATCTGGCCCGGGCCCTGACCCATCGGACCGGGTCCCATCTGGCCGGGACCCTGACCCATCTGGCCTGGCTGGCCCATCTGGCCCGGGCCCTGACCCATCTGGCCCATCGGACCGGGACCCTGCTGACCGTGTCCGCCGGGGCCGGCGGGAAGCTGGGGTGCGCCACCGGGCAGCTGGGGCGGACCCATCTGCTGGGGCGGGCTCATCTGCGGAGGCTGCTGCTGGGACGGCGGGCCGGATATGGCGGCGGGCACGGGGGCACCCGGACCACGGCCGTCCTGCTGCTCCGGCTTGCGCATGTTCTGCTGCTGCTGGTTCTGCGCGGCGGCGCGGGTGGCCGCGGCGAGCTTCGCGCGCAGGTCCTCGTTCTCGCGGAGCAGGCGGGTCAGTTCGGCCTCGACCTCGTCGAGGAACGCATCGACCTCGTCCTCGTCATAGCCTTCTCGGAGGCGGACGGTCGTGAACTGCTTGTTCCGCACGTCCTCGGGGGTCAGCGGCATCTCTTCTTCACCTCTACGTAGTCGTCGGCAGTCGGCAAGACCGTATCGCTCACACCCGACTCACAATGCTGATCAGGATGTAAACGATGATCATCAGAACGAAGAAGGACAGGTCGAGTGCCACGCCCCCGAGACGCAACGGCGGGATGAACCGCCGCAGTAGCTTGAGCGGTGGATCGGTGACAGTGTAGGTGGCCTCCAGAACGACCACCATCGCCTTGCCTGGTTCCCATGACCGGGCGAACTGGAAGACGTAGTCCATGACCAACCGGAAGATCAGCACGATGAGGAAGCACATCAGCGCGATGTAGACCACATCCAGTGCGACGCTCATCTCCGCGCTTCCCTCTCCCCTTGCTCGCTTCTCGCCACCCGGCCACCCCGGCCGGTCGGTCGTTCCCGTTGTCGTGTCTCAGCTCTGGTTGAAGAACCCGCCCTCTGCAATACGGGCCTTGTCCTCCGCCGTGACATCGACGTTAGCAGGCGACAACAGGAACACCTTCTGCGTCACGCGCTCAATGCTGCCATGGAGACCGAACACCAGACCGGCCGCAAAGTCGACAAGTCGCTTGGCGTCCGTGTCATCCATCTCCGTGAGATTCATGATCACAGGGGTGCCCTCGCGGAAGTGTTCCCCGATGGTACGGGCCTCGTTGTAGGTGCGGGGGTGCAGCGTCGTGATGCGGTAAGGCTCCCGCTCGGACACGACCTTGGGCATGATCACCGGTGCGTTCTTCTCCAGACTCGGGCGTTCAGGTGTGATAGATGCCACGGGGGCAATTCGCGCCGGACGTCCGTTTTCTACCGGGAGCGAGAGCGGCTCACGCGGCGCCGGCGGCTGTGCGGTTCGAACCGGTTCGTCCTGCGGCACGGACTGGTGGGGAGGCTGGTGTCGGCGACGGTCCCGCTCCGGCTCCGGCTCGGGCTCGAACTCGTCGTCGGGGTCGAACCCCGGGCCGTCGTACCCATCGTCCTCCACGAGGCCGAGGTAGACCGCCATCTTGCGCATCGCGCCGGCCATGCTCTGAGTCCTCCGCTCTGTGGTGGATCGACTTCGTCACCAAGGGCACGTAGCGCACCAAGTTGCCCGCGATCCACGTGGTCTGCCCGTTCTTCAGTGGGAATGACCATATTTTCTGCTGTGGTCCGACTTGCTTGGCGACGTTACCCGAGCCTGGGTCGGACTCCGAGTACCGCAGTACCGACGCGCACATGTGTCGCACCGGCGGCCACGGCCTGTTCGAGGTCCCCACTCATTCCGGCCGACACCATGGTCGCAGCCGGATGGTGCGCGCGCAGGCGGGATGACAATTCCACCAGCCGCTCGAAAGCGTCCTGTTCACGCCCCGCGTAGGGACCGGACAACGGTGCGACGGTCATCAGACCGCCGAGGCGTAGACCGGGAGCCTGGGCGACGAGCGTCGCCAACTCCTCGATCTGGTCAGCCGCGGCGCCACCACGCGCACCACGGGTCCCCGATTCGGCATCGAGCGCCACCTGCACCAGGCAGTCGAGCTCCCGACCGGCCCGCTGTGCCGCGACAGAGAGGGCAGACACGAGCTTGGGGCGGTCGACGGACTGCACCACGTCCGCATAACTCACCACCGATCGCACCTTGTTCGTCTGCAACTGCCCGACGAAGTGCCAGGTCAATGGCAGGTCAACCGACGAGGCGGCCTTCGGCGCCGCCTCTTGGTCCTTGTTCTCAGCAACATGACGGACACCCAACTCCGCCAGCAGACGTACGTCGCTCGCCGGGTACGTCTTGGTGACCACGATCAGGGTCACTTCCTCCGGCTTGCGGCCGGCAGCGACACAGGCGGCCGAGATGCGCTCCTGCACCAGGGCCAGTTGGGAGGCGAGTTCAGCCTTACGGTCCGTCATGTCCTTTTCTTCTATCTCTTACGACTGTCCAGCCAGACATAGCCGGCGAGTCTGCCAGTGATCTTGTCACGGCGGTAGGAGAAATGGTCGCTCGATTCGAGCGTGCACACCGTGGAACGGCCCACATCGGTCACACCGACTCCGGTGAGCTGGGCATGTACGGCGCCGACCACGTCAACGGCCGGTGTGCCCCAGCTCGTCTCGGAGAAAGCGGCGGGCACCACCGCCGCCACTTCGTCCCGCATCTGCTCGGGGACCTCGTAGCAACGTCCGCAGACCGCCGGACCAGTACGGGCGACGATCCGGCCCGGCACCGCGCCGAGGCCGATCATTGCGTGGACCGCGGCCGGCACGACACCGGCCACCAGACCGGGCCGGCCGGCGTGGGCGGCTGCGGCCACTTGGGCCACCGGGTCCGCCAGCAGCACCGGGGTGCAGTCGGCGGTCAACACGGCGAGCGGCAGCCCCGGGGTGGCCGTGACCACGGCATCGACCGGGGGGATCTCTTCGGCCGAGGGCCACGGCTCGTTGACCACCGCGACATCTCGGCCGTGGACCTGGTTCATCCAGACGACCCGGTCGGGGTCGATCGCGAGCTCCCGGGCCGCCCGGACCCGGTTCTCCCGAACCGCATGCGCCCGGTCGCCGACGGCCCCACCGAGGTTGAGCCCGTCGTACGGAACGGCGCTCACCCCACCCCACCGGTCGGTGAAGGCGAAGTGGGCGCCGCCCACGTGGTACTGGTCGCTTATCACTTCAAGAAGTCCGGAACGTCCAGCTCCTCCGCGGGGCTGTCCGCGTACGGCCGGGCGGTGGGTACCTGCGGCGGCGCCACCGGAGCCGGCGCCTCGCTGGCAGGCGCGGGCTCGACAGGAGCCGCGCTCTCCTCGCGCGGGGTGACCGAGCCGAGACCTCCGAAGGCGGGGCGCGGCGCTTCGGGGGCGCGCACCGGGGCGGCGGGCTCCTCACGCTTGCTGGAGGCCGCGCCGATCACGTTGTCGCGGCGGGCCGGCGGCTGCCCGCCGTCGAAGCCTGCGGCAATGACGGTCACACGCACCTCGTCACCGAGGGCGTCGTCGATGACGGCGCCGAAGATGATGTTTGCCTCGGGGTGGGCGGCCTCGCTGACCAGTTGGGCTGCTTCGTTGATCTCGAAGAGGCCGAGGTCGGAACCACCGGAGATGGAGAGCAGCACGCCGCGCGCACCGTCGATGGAGGCCTCCAGCAGCGGCGAGGAGATCGCCATCTCGGCAGCGGCCACGGCACGGTCGTCGCCGCGCGCCGACCCGATCCCCATGAGAGCGGAACCCGCCTCTGACATCACGGACTTGACGTCGGCGAAGTCGAGGTTGATCAGACCCGGGGTGGTGATGAGGTCGGTGATGCCCTGAACGCCGGACAGCAGCACCTGGTCAGCGGACTTGAAGGCGTCCAGGACGCTGACCTGACGGTCCGAGATGGACAGCAGGCGGTCGTTGGGGATGACGATGAGGGTGTCGACCTCTTCGCGGAGCTCGGCGATGCCGTCTTCCGCCTGGTTCGCTCGACGACGGCCCTCGAAGGTGAAGGGGCGGGTGACCACGCCGATCGTCAGGGCGCCCAGCGAGCGGGCGATGTTGGCCACCACGGGAGCGCCGCCCGTGCCGGTGCCGCCACCCTCGCCGGCGGTGACGAAGACCATGTCGGCCCCCTTGAGGACCTCCTCGATCTCCTCGCGGTGGTCCTCTGCCGCCTTGCGGCCGACTGCCGGGTTGGCTCCGGCGCCGAGGCCCCGGGTGAGTTCGCGGCCGACGTCGAGTTTGACGTCGGCGTCGCTCATCAACAGCGCCTGTGCGTCGGTGTTGATCGCGATGAACTCGACACCCTTGAGACCGACCTCGATCATTCGGTTGATGGCATTGACACCACCGCCGCCGACACCGATGACCTTGATGACTGCGAGGTAGTTCTGCGGTGCTGCCACGTCGAAGGCCTCTCGCCTCGATTTACTTGTCGACGCCTCGCGGGCCTGCGTTGCGACGACTGATGCCGAAATAGTGGGGCGGTCCGAACGCCGACCCGAACCCTAACCCTGAAGTTTAGGGTTACCGGTGTGTCTGTCCCTTGAACTCTTCCGAACAGGACACTAAGTCGACAAGTGGCGCGCGTTCAACGAACACGCCGAACCTCCCGTTTTTCTTTTCACCCTATGTGATCACCCATATCGCTGGCCAACCAGGGTGCTGCCCCGTTCGACCGCGCGTCAACTCCCCGACACCGCAGGGGCGGTAGGGGCGCTCACGTCAAAGCGACGGCCATCGGGCGCCACCTTCAACAACGCGCTCAGCGCGCGCGCCTTCGCCGCCCCCTGCTCCCCGCTGCCCCAGACCACCTTCCGGCTCCGAGTCAACTCCAGTACCACCGAATCGTACGAGGACACCTGGATCACCCGGGTGTCCCTGGCCACGACCGGTGGCAGGGACCCGGCGACGTCCACCGCCTCATGCAGTAGCCGTTGCTCGTCGAACCGGCGGAGGCTGGGCGAGCGCCGGGCATCGAGCTCCAGAAGCGGAATCCCCTTCGGCGGCTTGGACACCGTGGCGAATCGCACACCCGCGGCGTCCACTTCGAGGAACTCGGCGCCCCTGGCGACCAACAGAACGGGCTTACGTTCCGTCACTTTCAGCCCGATTCCGTGCGGCCAGGCCCGAACCACTTCGACTGACTCGATCCGCGGCAAATGGCTCAGCAGTCGCGACTCGATCACAGCCGTATCGATCGACGCCAGGGGTGACCCCAGCGGCACGGCCGCCGCCTCCCGCACCTGACGGGGCGTCAATACCTCGGTGCCAGCGACCCCGACCCGCTCCACCCTCAGCCATTGCGATCCGTAGAGCACCCAGGCCGCGGCCCCGGCGAACAGGGCCGCGGCGGCGAGGGCAAGGACGGCCCTCAACGGCACCGGCCCGATCCGCCGCGGGCCGGCGGGCTTTGGATCGCTGGACGAGGAGCCGCCCGATCTCGTCTTCCCCTTGGGTCCGCCCTGGGGGGGATCGGCCTTGCCGCGTTGCGCGGTCCTCGCTCCGGCCACCTGGTGTGCCTCCTGCGTCAGCGGTTCCTGTGTGCGGCGATCGCCTCGTAGACCATGGCGACCAGCAGGTCGTCGGCGTCCCTACGACCGAACTCGGCGGCGGCACGGGACATCTCGTACAGCCGGTGCGGGTCGGCCAGTACCGGAACGACGTTGCCCTGAACCCATTCGGGGGTCAGTTCCGCGTCATCGACCAGCAGTCCACCGCCGGCCTTGACCACCGGTTGGGCGTTGAGCCGCTGTTCACCGTTGCCGATGGGCAGCGGCACATAGGCGGCGGGCAGCCCGACGGCGGAGAGTTCGGCGACGGTCATCGCGCCGGCACGGCAGAGCATCATGTCCGCCGCGGCATAGGCGAGATCCATCCGGTCCACGTACGGTACCGGTACGTAGGGGGGCATTCCCGGCATGTTGTCCACATGCGGCAATTCGTTCTTCGGACCCACGGCGTGCAGAATCTGGATTCCCGATCGCTGGAGCACCGGGGCGACCTGCTGGATGACCTCGTTGAGCCGGCGAGCGCCCTGGGAACCACCGGAAACCAGCAGGGTCGGCAGGTTCGGATCCAGACCGAAGGCGGCCCGCGCCTCGGGCCGGACCGCGGCCCGGTCCAAAGTGGCGATGGAGCGGCGCAGCGGGATGCCGATGTAGCGGGCATCGCGGAGCTTGCTGTCCGGAGTGGACACCGCCACTCCCGCCGCATAGCGGGAGCCGATCTTGTTGGCGAGACCGGGGCGGGCGTTCGCCTCGTGGACGATGATCGGCACCCCGAGCCGCTTGGCCGCCAGGTACCCGGGCAGCGCCACGTAGCCGCCGAAACCAACCACGCAGTCGGCCTTGGTCCGCTCCAGGATCTGCTCGGCCGCCTTGATGGTGCCGCGCAGCCGACCCGGAACGGTGATCAGCTCAGGCGTGGGCTTGCGCGGCAGCGGAACCGCCGGGATGAGTCCCAACTCGTAGCCCCGTTCCGGGACCAGACGGGTCTCCAGGCCACGCTCCGTACCGAGGGCAGTGATGCCCACGGACGGATCGTGCCTGCGCAGGGCGTCCGCGAGGGCGAGCGCCGGCTCGATGTGGCCGGCGGTCCCCCCACCGGCGAGTACGACATGCACCGAATTTCACCGCTCTCCGGACGGACGCTTCTTGACGCGCCGTCTCATCGACTTCCATCTCAGCCCCGCCCGCTTTCGACCGAGGACCGGCCGGCGCATGGCGAGTGCCGCACGCGCCGCCGGCTCCTCTCGCGCGAACGCGATGAGTAGGCCTACGGCGAACATGGTCGGCAGCAGGGCCGATCCTCCGTAAGAGAACAGCGGGAGGGGGACACCGGCGATCGGCAACAGGCCGAGCACCGCACCGATGTTGATCACGGCTTGAGCCATGATCCAGGTGGTCACGCCTCCCGCGGCGTACCTCACGAAGGGATCCTCCGTGCGTCCGGCCACGCGGATACCCGCATAGCCTAGAGCCGCGAACAGGGAGAGTACCGACAGTGTCCCTGCCAGACCGAGTTCCTCCCCGGTTACGGCGAAGATGAAGTCGGTGTGGGCTTCAGGTAGTTGGCCCCATTTTTCCACACTCGCGCCGAGGCCGGAACCAAACCATCCGCCCGAGGCGAGGGCGAAGATGCCGTGCACGGCCTGCCAGCACTCCCCCTTGGGCCCCAGGTCGGTCGCCCCGATACAGGAGAGCCTCTCCAGCCGGTGGGCACTCGTCTTGATCAGCAGGGCCACCACGACGCCCGCCAGGGCCAGTACGCCGATGAACATCCGGGTCGGGGCCCCGGCCACCCAGAGGAGGCCGAAGAGGATTGCGGTGAGGATCATGGCGGTTCCCATGTCACCGCCGAGCATGATGAGACCGAGCAGCAGGAAGGTCACCGGTACCAGGGGCACCAGCAGGTGTTTCCACTGACTCAGCAACTTCTTGTCGCCCTTACGAGCCAGCAGGTCCGCACCCCACAAGATGAGCGCGAGCTTGCCGAACTCGCTGGGCTGGAGCATGAACGGGCCGCCGAGGGAGATCCAGTTCTGGTTGCCCTTGACGTCCACTCCTATCCCCGGGACCTGGACCAGGATCATCAGGAACACCGTGCCGGCGAGCAGCGGGTAGGAGAACGCCCGGTGGAGTTTGACCGGCATCCGGGAGGCGATCAGCAACAGGCCGGCGCCGATGGTGGCCGCCAGGAACTGCTTCTGGAAGAAGTACGAGGCACTCAGGCCCAGCCCGAGCGCGAAGATCATCGAGGCCGAGTAGACCATGATCAAGCCGAGCACCGTGATCAGCAGTGCGCTGCCGAGAATCAGGTAGTAGGCGGTCAGCGGCCGGTCCCAGGCCCGCTGGAGCTGGCGGTGCGTACGCCTCAGCCGTTCCAGCGGCCCAGGCCGCCCGGAGCCCGGCGGGAACGGCGTGCGCCGCCGGCCCTGGGCCCTTGGTGCCGACGGCCGTCGCCCGGTGAGGATGCGCTGGGGCGGCATAGGTCTGTTCCCCTCCACTCGATACGGGGTCCGAGCAGCCGGTCGGACAGACCCGCCGGCCCGTGGCTAAGCCCCGTGACCGGTGGCCAGTTCCCGTACCGCGTCGGCGAAGGCGTCACCGCGCTGGTTGTAGTCGGTGAACATGTCCATCGAGGCGCAAGCCGGGGCCAGCAGTACCGTGTCGCCGGGCTGGGCGAGCCGGGCGGCTTCCCGGACGGCGGCAAGCATCGCCCCAGTGTCGGCCCGGTCGAGCTCCACGACCGGGACTTCCGGGGCGTGTCGCGCCAGCGCTGCGCGGATGAGTTCCCGATCCGCGCCGATCAGCACGGCGCCGCGCAGCCGCTCGGCGGAACCCCGCACCAGCTCGTCGAAGGTCGCGCCCTTCGCCAGACCTCCGGCGATCCACACGATCGGATCGTAGGCGGCCAGTGAGGCCTGAGCGGCGTGCGTGTTGGTGGCCTTGGAATCGTCCACGTACACCACCCCGTCGATTTCGGCGACTCGTGCGATGCGGTGGGCGTCCGGGCGGAAGGCCCGCAGGCCCTCGCGCACCGCCCGCGGCTCGACGCCGAAGGCTCGGGCGAGAGCTGCCGCGGCCAGCGCGTTGGCGATGTTGTGCGGGGCCGGCGGATTGACGTCACCGACCTCGGCGAGTTCCTGCGCGTTGCGGTGGCGATCCGCGACGAAGGCCCGGTCCACCAGGATTCCGTCGACCACACCGAACATCGACGGCCCCGGGGCGCCCAGGGTGAAGCCGATCGCCCGGCAGCCCTCTACGACGTCGGCCCCGACCACCAGGTCCTCAGTGGCCCGGTCGGCCACGTTGTAGACGCAGGCGACCTCGTTGCCCTCGTAGACACGGCCCTTGTCGGCGGCGTAGGAGGCCATCGAACCATGCCAGTCCAGATGGTCGGGCGCCAGGTTGAGGACCACCGCGGAGTGGGCTCGCACCGAAGGAGCCCAGTGCAGTTGGTAGCTGGAGAGCTCGACGGCGAGGACGTCGTAGCGCTCGGCTCCGCGGACCACGTCGATGATCGGCGTGCCGATGTTGCCGACGGCCGTGGTGCGCAGGCCGGCCGCGGCAAGGATCGACGCCAGCATCTGGGTGGTGGTGGTCTTGCCGTTGGTCCCCGTGACGGCGAGCCACGGTGCCGCGTCCGGACCACGCAACCGCCAGGCGATCTCGACGTCCCCGACCACCTCGACGCCCGCTTCGGCGGCAGCCTCGAACAGCGGGCTCGTGGGCTTCCAGCCCGGAGAGGTGACGACCAGTTCGGTGCCCTCGGGAAGGGTACGGGCATCCCCGAGACGAACGGTGACGCCCTGCGCTTGCAGTTCTGCGGCGCGGCTACGCAGGGCTTCGCCATCGCCGCCGTCGACCACGGTCACCCTGGCACCGAGGTCCGCCAGGGCGCGTGCGGCGCTGACGCCGCTCACACCGAGACCGGCGACGGTGACGTTCATGCCCTGCCAGTCGTGCGAGGAGGTCACTTCTCGGCTGCCCATCCCGCGTAGAAGAGGCCGAGTCCGACGATGACGCACATGCCCTGGATGATCCAGAAGCGGACCACCACCAAGACCTCGGACCAACCCTTGAGTTCGAAGTGATGCTGGAGCGGGGCCATCCGGAAGACCCGCTTCCCGGTCAGCCGGAACGATCCGACCTGGATCACCACGGACATGGTGATCAGAACGAACAAACCACCGAGGAGGGCGAGCAGCAGTTCGGTGCGGGAGCAGATCGCGAGGCCGGCGAGGGCACCGCCGAGAGCCAGCGAACCGGTGTCACCCATGAAGATCTTGGCGGGTGAGGTGTTCCACCACAGGAACCCGAAGCACGCGCCCATCAGAGCGGAGGCCACGATCGCGAGGTCGAGGGGGTCACGCACCTCGAAGCAGGCGGCGGGGTTGGTGAGGGTCTGCGCGTTGGCGCAGGACTCCTGGTACTGCCACACCCCGATGAAGGTGTACGCACCGAAGACCATGACCGATGCGCCGGTGGCGAGGCCGTCGAGGCCGTCGGTGAGGTTCACTCCGTTCGACATGGCCAAGATCATGAACAGCGCCCAGACCACGAACAGCACCGGCCCGATCGACCAGCCGAAGTCCATCACGAACGACAGCTTGGTGGAGGCGGGGGCGTTGCCGCGGGAGTCGGAGAACTGGAGCGCGAGCACGGCGAAGGCGATGCCGACGATCAGCTGTCCCGCCATCTTGGCCTTGGCCCGCAGGCCCAGGGATCGCTGCTTGACGATCTTGATGTAATCGTCGAGGAAGCCGACCAGGCCCATGCCCGCCATCAGGAAGAGGACCAGGAGCCCGGAGAAGGTGGGCTCGCTGGAGGTGATCACCTTGGTCAGCGCATAGGCGATGAGCGTGGCCAGGATGAAGGAGATGCCGCCCATGGTGGGCGTGCCCTTCTTCCCGGCGTGACCACGCGGGCCGTCGTCCCGGATGAACTGGCCGTAGCCCTTGCGGGCGAGGAGCTTGATCAGCAGGGGGGTGCCGATCAGGGTCAGGAAGAGTCCGATGACCCCTGCGAAGAGGATCTGCCTCATCGGCCGGCGACCTCGCCCTCGGCGCCACCCTCAAGTAGCGACTGCGCGACCCGTTCCAGTCCGATCGACCTGGAAGCCTTCACCAGCACGACGTCTCCCGCGCGCAGTTCACTGCGCAACAGGTCGATCGCCGCCTGTGCGTCGGACACGAGCACCGACTCCTCACCCCACGAACCCTCGTTATATGCGCCCAGTTGCAGCCAGGACGCTTCCCGGCCCCCGACCGCCACCAACTTGCTCACGTTGAGCCGGACGACCAGACGTCCGACCGCGTCGTGTTCGGCGAGCGAGTCGTCTCCGAGCTCGGCCATCGGGCCGAGTACCGCCCACGTGCGGCCCCCCTTCGCCCTGGCGGCCTCGCCCATGGCGACCAGTGCGCGCAGGGCGGCCCGCATGGACTCCGGGTTCGCGTTGTAGGCGTCGTTGACGATCGTTACGCCATCCGCCCGCTCGGTCACCTCCATGCGCCACCGCGAGAGCGTGCCCGCCTTCGAGAGCGCGACCGCGATCTCCTGGGCGGACATGCCCACGACATGGGCGACGGCGGCAGCGGCGAGCGCGTTCGACACGTGGTGCTCACCGTACAGCCGCAAGGTCACCTCGCTGCACCCGGTGGGGGTGTGCAGCGTGAAGGACGGCTGACCGCCGGGCGTCAACCGCACCTCGCTGGCCCGTACCTGAGCCTCTTCGGCCTCGCCGAACAGGATCGTGCGGGCCCGGGTTCGGCTGGCCATCGCACGCACCAACGGGTCGTCCGCGTTGAGCACGGCGACGCCCTGCGCGTCCGCCGGCGGCAACGCCTCGACCAACTCCCCCTTGGCCTGGGCGATCTGCTCGCGACCGCCGAACTCGCCGATGTGGGCGGTACCGACGTTCAGCACCAGGCCGATCCGGGGCGGAGTCAAACTCGTGAGGTAGTTGATGTGGCCGATACCGCGGGCGCCCATCTCCAGAACGAGGTAACGGGTTTCCTCCTGCGCGCGCAACGCCGTCAGCGGCAGGCCGATCTCGTTGTTGAGCGATCCGGGGGTCCACACGGTGGGGGCGTGGTCGTGGAGTACCTGGGCGATCAGGTCCTTGGTGGAGGTCTTGCCCGCCGAGCCGGTCAGGGCGATGATCTCGACGCCCAGCCGCTCGACCACGGAACGGGCGAGGGCCCCGAGGGCCACCTCCACGTCCTCGACCACGATCGCGGGAACCCCGACCGGGCGGGTGGCGAGTACCGCCACGGCCCCGGCAGCAGTTGCCTTTGCCGCGTAGTCATGGCCGTCGACGTGCTCCCCGCGAAAGGCTGCGAAGAGACTGCCCGCCACCACGTGGCGGGAGTCGATGACCACGGGTCCCGTGACGCGTGCCGACGGATCCGGTATGTCGTGTTGCCGCCCGCCGGTGAGTTCGGCGATCTCGGCGAGGGAGAGAGCGATCACTGTTTCACCTCGGCCTGTGCGGCATCGAGTCCATGGGTGCGCAGCCGTTCGGTGATCGCGGTGCGCAACACCTCGCGGTCGTCGAACGGGCGCACCACTCCAGCGGTGTCCTGTCCCTGCTCGTGGCCCTTGCCGGCGACCAGCACGGTGTCGTCCGCCGTGGCCCGGGCGACGGCTGCGGCGATGGCTGCGGCCCGGTCGGACTCGACCAGGACGTCCCCGCGCTCACCGGCCGGGACCGAGGCCGCGCCTTCCAACATGGCGCTCAGGATGCGCAACGGATCCTCCGAACGCGGGTTGTCCGAAGTCAGCACCGCGGTGTCGGCGAGTCGAGCGGCTGCTGCCCCCATCGGCCCACGCTTGGTGGTGTCACGGTCGCCACCACAGCCGATCACGATGTGCAGCCGCCCCTTGGTGACTTCACGCAGGGCGCGCAGTACCGATTCGACGGCGTCGGTCTTGTGCGCGTAGTCGACGACGGCCAGGTACGGCTGTCCGGCGTCCACCCGCTCCAACCGCCCGGGTACGCCCGGGACGGCGGCGACACCGTCGGCCGCCCGCTGCGCGTCGAGTCCGGCGGCGGCCAGGGTGACGATCGCGGCCAAGGTGTTGGCCACGTTGAACGGTCCGGGCAGCGGGGCGGTGGCACGCACCCGCTCTCCCTTGGGCCCCACTGCCGTGAAGGTGCTGCCCAGGGGCCCGACTTCGAGGTCCTCGGCCCGCCAGTCGGCGCCCGGGGCACCCGTGGCGGAGAAGGTGACGACCGGTACGCCCGCCTCCGATACGAGTCGGCGGCCGTAGTCGTCATCGAGATTGACCACACCGAGCCGGCTGCGTTCAGGCGTGAACAACCGTGCCTTCGCCCCGAAGTAGTCCTCCATGTCGGAGTGGAACTCCATGTGCTCGGGGCTGAGGTTGTTGAACACGGCCACGTCAAACAAGCAGCCGTCCACCCGACCGAGCACCAGGGCGTGGCTGGAGACCTCCATGGCCACCGCGTCGACGCCGCGTTCGCGCATCACGCCGAACAGGGCTTGCAGGTCGGTGGCCTCGGGGGTGGTCCGCTCGGACTTGATGCGCTCGTCGCCGACCCGCATCTCCACGGTCCCGATGAGCCCGGTGTGGTGGCCGGCGCCACGCAGCCCGCCCTCGACGAGATAGGCGGTGGTGGTCTTCCCGGAAGTGCCGGTGATACCGATCTTCAGCATTCCGGCGCTGGGTCGGCCGTAGATCTCGGCAGCCAGCTCGCCCATACGACCGCGCGGGTCCTCGACGGCCAGCACGGGCAGCCCGGTCCGGGCGGCACGAGCAGCACCCGTGGGGTCGGTGAGGATGGCGGCTGCCCCCAGGCCCGCTGCCTGGGCGGCGTATTCGGCGCCGTGGGTGCGTGCGCCGGGGAGGGCCGCGTAGAGGTCACCGGGGCGTACGGCTCGCGAGTCGTGGGTGATGCCGGTGACCTCGACGGGTTCCGGACCCGCTTGCGCCGCGTCACGTCCCAGCAGCGTCGCCAGGCGCGCAAGCGGAGTCGGCTTCGGGGTCGTCGGCCGGGGCGCTCCCGGCTGCGTTGCCGGGGCTTCCTTCGGTGTGGTTCGGGGCTGATCAGCGTGGGGCACGGCGGTGAGCGTACCGGGCGTACCGGGCCCGTTGCGAAGTGAGGTGGCCGGGTCGTCTTGGTTCCCGGGGTTCTGGGTGATCGTCGTCACTGCTGTGTCACCGGCCTGGCTCGAAAGTAACCGGAAGCCCGGCGGGGGCAGCTCCGGTGGGTGGGATCTGGAGGGTTTTGAGTGCGAATTCCATGACCTGCTTGTAGATGGGTCCACAGATCTGGCCGCCGAAGTAGCTCCCCTTGGTGGGGTTCTGGATCGCGCAGTACACGGTGATCCGCGGCTTGTCCGCCGGTGCGAATCCGGCGAAGGAAGCCGTGTAGCCCTTGTACCGTCCCGTGGCCGGATCCACTCGGTTGGAGGTTCCGGTCTTGCCACCCACCCGGTAGCCGGGGATGCGCGCCTTGGTGCCCGTGCCCTCTCGGTCGTCGACCACCGATTCGAGCATCGCGGCAAGGCTCTTTGCCGTCTTCTCGCTGATGACGCGGGTCTTCTCAGGCGCCTTGGCGGGAACGAAACGGCCGTCTGGGCCCTTGGTCCCCCGGACCAGGGTCGGCTCGATCCTTACGCCGCCGTTGGCGATCGTGGAGTACACGGAAGCCGCCTGCATGGCGTTGACGGACAGGCCCTGGCCGAACGGGATCGTGTACTGCTGCGAAGTCGACCAGTCTTGGGGGGCGGCGAGGATGCCTCGGGACTCGCCGGGGTAGCCGAGTCCGGTGGGCCTGCCGATGCCGAACTTGGTCAGGTAGGAGTGGAGCACCTTGTTGGCCTCGGGCTGAGTAGGACCGAGTTGCCCGGTGGCGAGGATCGTTCCGATGTTGCTGGACTTGGCGAGCACCCCGTTGAGGGTGAGATACCAGGTCGGGTGGTCGATGTCGTCCTTGAACAGCCGGTCGCCACGGTGCAGGCGGTTGGGTACGGTCACCCGGGTGTCAGGGGTGGCCTTCTCCTCTTCCAGGACGGCTGCCATCGACATCACCTTGGCGGTGGACCCGGGTTCGTACACGTCTTGCAGGGCGGCGTTGCCCAGTGCGGCGGAACTGGCCTTGGACAGGTCGTTGGGATCGAAACCGGGAGCGTTGGCCATGGCCAGGACCTCGCCAGTGAGAGTGTCCTGGACGATCACATAGCCCCGGTCCGCCTGGGATTCGGCCACCTGACGGGTGATCGCGTTCTGCGCGGCCCACTGGATGTCGCGGTCGATGGTCAGCTCGATGTCCGAGCCGGGGACGGCGGGCTTCTCCCGGGAACCCGCCGTGGGTACGCGCCGGCCGCCGGACTGGGCGTAGCTCAGTTCCCCGTCCCGACCGGCGAGTTTGCGGTCCAGGGCTGACTCCAGCCCGCCGGCGCCCTTGCCCTCGGCGTTCACGTAACCCAGTATCCCGGCGGCGAGTTCTCCGTTGGGGTACACCCGCTTGCTGCTGGGCTCCTGGAAGACCCCGGCCAACACGTTGGCGCCGGGGCCGTTGCGCCGACGGTCCGCCGCCGCCTTCTCGGCGAAGACGCTTCTGAGGTCCTTGATCTGGTTCCAGACCTGCGGGGTCTGTCTGCGTGCCAGGACCACATACCGGGTCTTGGGGGTCTTCAACCGGGCGGTGATCTCCTTCACGTCCTTGTTGAGGATCGGCGCCAGGAGCGCCGCGGCCTGCTCGGGAGCGTCCGGCGCCTTGGACTGCTTGGGCGTGAACATCGTCGGGTCGGCCGTGATGTCGTACGCGTCCACGCTGGTGGCCAGCGCGATGCCCCTGCGGTCGGTGATCCGCCCGCGCTCTGCGGCCAGGGTGTAGGTCGCGTAGCGGTTGCGCTCCGCCTTCGCGGCCAGCGGCGCGGCGTCCACGGCCTGCACCTGCAGGAGCCGCACGACGAAGGCGAGGAGCACCAGGGTCAGGCCGAGCGAGACGAGCCGCAACCGGGGGCGCGGGTTGCCGAGTTGGATGGCCTTGGCCGGCGGCCGGGTGCGACTGCCCGTCCGCCGGCCGGCCGGGCGGGGGACGTGACGGGATCCGGGGCGTCGGCTCGCGGGTGCCGGGACCCGCCGCGGAGGTTCCTTGGCGCTCACCGGAACACCTGCACGGTGTGGCGGCAGGCGGTTCCGGGCGCGGCTGTGGTCGAGATCGCGTGAGGGGTCACGGCGTCACCTGCCAGGGGTCGAGGCGGGCTTCGTGGAAAGTCCGGCGGGCGCGCCGAGAGGTTCGGGCACGCTCTTGGAGGGGCCGGGCGAAGGCGAGTCCGCTACGGGCGTGGACGGGGAAGGGGAAAGCGGGGCGGCCGGATCCGGACCGGCCGCGGACTGTGCGGAGGCGGGCTCGGCACCGGCGCCCGCCGCCGACGGGGCGGTGGGGGTGGCGGGCTCCGGCGTGGGTGCGGGGGGCGGCGCGGGTGCGGCTGCGGGGCTGGCGCTGCCCCGTACCGACCCCGATGCCTCAAGGAAGGCGGGGCTACCGCCAGGCACCAGCCCGAGTTCCCGGGCCCGGCGTTCCAGAGCGTCCGGTGCAGAGTACGCGTCGACGTCCCGCTGGAGCGCCTGTTGCTCATCGGTGAGCGAGGTGGTCTCCCGCTTCAACCGACTGAGTTGGAAGGAACCCTGGTTCAGAGCCGAGTTCAGGAGAAGCAGGGTGATCAGGCCGCCGGCGAGCAGGGCCACCACCAGGAGGACGAACGGCGTTCGTGCGGCGGTCGCCGGGCCGGCCGGCCGCAGCCGTCCGAGTCCCGGCCGCCCCGGCCGGCCGGGGCGCGTCCCTGGCGCGGCCTGCTTGCTCACGCAGCCCTCCGGTGCACGATCCCGCCGTGCCCCGCGCCCGGATGAGTCCCGGGCGGCTCGTTCACCCTGGGGGTTTCGGTACCGGACGGCTCCTTCGTCCCGGATTGCTCGGGGCCGGGCCTGAGTGTGCTCAACGCTCCTCCTCGCGGATCCGCTGCGCGCCGCGCAGCCGGGCCGGGGCCGCGCGTCGGTTCTGCGCGACCTCCTCCTCGGTGGGGAGTTCGGCGCCACGGGTCAGCAGCTTGAGCCTCGGTTGGTACTTCTCGGGGACCACGGGCAGCCCGGGGGGTGCGGTGGAAGCGGCCCCGGCCGCCAGGACCGTCTTGACGAGCCGGTCTTCCAAGGAGTGGTAGGAGAGCACCGCGATCCTGCCGCCCACGCCCAGGGCTGAGACGGCCGCGGGGATGGCCCGTTCCAAGACGGTCAGCTCTCCGTTGACCTCGATCCGTAGTGCCTGGAAGGTGCGCTTGGCCGGGTTCCCGCCCGTACGTTTGGCAGCCTGCGGCAGGGCGTCCCTGATCAGCTCGACCAGGCGGGCGCTGTTGGTGAAGGGTTCCTTGGCCCGTTCCGAAACGATCGCCGAGACGATCCGCTTGGCCTGCTTCTCCTCGCCGTAGGCACGCAGGACGCGCACCAGCTCACCGGGCGGGTAGGTGTTGAGGACCTCGGCGGCACTGATGCCACTCGACTGGTCCATCCGCATGTCGAGCGGCGCGTCCTGGGCGTAGGCGAAACCCCGATCGGCCTCGTCGAGCTGCATCGAGGAGACGCCGAGGTCGAAGAGGACGCCGTCGACGTGCGGGATCCCCAGACGGTCCAGCACCTCGGGGAGTTCGTCGTAGACGGCGTGGACAAGTGTGGCCCGGTCCCCGAAGGGCGCGAGCCTCTCGCCGGACAGCCGGAGGGCTTCCTTGTCCCGGTCCAGGGCGATGAGGTGTGCCTGTGGGAACTGGGTGAGAAGGGCCTCGCTGTGACCACCCAGGCCGAGTGTGCAGTCGACGACCACCGCACCCGGCCGGTCCAGGGCCGGGGCCAACAGGTCCAAGCACCGCTGGAGCATCACCGGGACGTGTCGGGACTCGCTGCTCAAAGCGCCCTCTCAGATAGCGGCGCGCGTCCCGTGCACATGGCCGGCCTGGTCCCCGCCCGCCCGGGAAGGGGATGGTCCGCCGGCAACCGGGAAGTGGCGCCGGCCGGCCGGTGAGCGGATGGGGGCCGGGCCGTACGTACACGCCGCGCACGCGGGGTGGGTTCGCGCCACTTTAGTCCACGGTTCGGTCGGGTCAACGAACCGGCCCGCGCGCCGTGCACCGAGGTCACGGGGGGCGCGCGGTGCGCGCTGAACCACTCGTACGGATTGCGCCAGTACTGCCATGTGGATTAGCTCACAACAAGGCATGTTGACGTTCTTTGTCTAGTCTCACGCGATGCTGCCTGCCTTGGTGAGCACTACCGTCGTAGCCATGTCGACTTCCACACCGCTCCCCACCGGGTCCGACCCGACGAACGGCCCCGCAGCCGCCTCCCAGGACTCCGGCACCGTGACCGACCGCCTCGTCGCGGCGAACAGGCGCTACGCGGCCAAGTTCAGCGATCCCGGGATGGACGCCCGACCGGTCCTCCACGTGGCCGTCGTGGCCTGCATGGACGCCCGCCTCGACCTGCACGCCGCCCTCGGCCTGGAGCTCGGCGACTGCCACACCATCCGCAACGCGGGAGGCGTGGTCACCGACGACACCATTCGGTCCCTCACAATCAGCCAGCGCGCGCTCGGTACCCGCAGCGTCATACTCATCCACCACACGGGCTGCGGCCTCGAAAGCCTGACGGAGGACTTCCGCCACGAGTTGGAGGACGAGGTGGGCCAACGGCCCTCCTGGGCGGTGGAGGCCTTCCGGGACGTCGACCAGGACGTGCGCCAGTCCATGCAGCGGGTACGCACCTCCCCGTTCCTCCTGCACGCCGATGACGTGCGCGGATTCGTCTTCGACGTCACCACGGGACTGCTGAGAGAGATCGATCCGGCCGCTTGAGTGACATAACCGCTCCGGGCGAACAAGAATGCGGGGGGACATCCGCGTAGATCCTCTCGGAACTATTCGCCGGTGGTGTCCGTGTTTCGGGGTGGGCCGGTGATTCGCAAGGGATTTCGGCCCGTGAAGGTGCCGAGGAGGGCCGGGTGACGACCTATGACGATCGAGCGAGCCTCGCGGATCTGACCAGCACTGCGGAGCGAGTCCGCAGGTCGGTGGAAGCCGTGATCGAGGGCAAGCCGGAGGTCGTACGGCTTTCGCTGACCGTGCTCCTCGCCGAGGGACACCTCCTGATCGAGGATGTCCCCGGCGTGGGCAAGACCATGCTGGCCAAGACGCTGGCCAAGTCCATCGACTGTTCCGTCCAGCGGATCCAGTTCACGCCGGACCTGCTGCCCTCCGACATCACCGGGGTGAGCATCTACGACCAGCAGCGGCGCGAGTTCGAGTTCAAACCGGGTGCGATCTTCGCGCAGATCGTCATCGGCGACGAGATCAACCGGGCGTCGCCCAAGACGCAGTCGGCACTGCTGGAGTCGATGGAGGAACGCCAGGTCACCATCGACGGGCAGCGCTACGAGCTGCCCAGCCCGTTCATGGTGGTGGCCACCCAGAACCCGGTGGAGATGGAGGGCACCTACCCGCTCCCCGAAGCGCAGCGCGACCGCTTCATGGCTCGGGTGTCCGTGGGATACCCGAGCCCCGCGGCCGAACTCCAGATGCTCGACGTACACGGCCGGGTGTCCCCGCTGGAAGACCTCCAGGCCGTCGCGCACGTCCACGAGATAGTCAAGCTGATCGAAGCCGTGCGGGAGGTCTACGTCGCCGAACCGGTCCGGCGCTACGTCGTCGACCTCGTCGCGGCCACCCGAACCCACCCCGACCTGCGGTTGGGCGCGTCACCGCGGGCCACCTTGCACCTGCTGAGGGCCGTCAAGGCCTCCGCCGCCCTGGCCGGGCGGGACTACGTGCTCCCCGACGACGTACAGGAACTGGCCGCCCCGGTGCTCGCCCACCGACTGCTGCCCACCGCGCAGGCCCAGCTGGCCCGCCGCACCGCGGAACAGGTCGTCGCGGAGATCCTCCAACAGACACCGGTGCCCACCGCGACCGTCCGCGGGACGGAAGCCGCAGCCGGGGTGTACGGAGCGCGTCCACCGGGCGCCCGGGGCCTTTGATGGCGGCCAGCGGGCACCAGCCGCCCGCGAAGGGCCAGGACACCAGCGGCAGCAGTCAGACAGGGCTGCGGATCGCCCTTTCAGGACTGACCACCCGCGGGCGTTCCTTCCTGGCCGCCGGGCTCGCCGCGGCCGGCTGCGCCTACGTACTGGGTCAGAGCAACCTGCTGCGGGTGGGCCTCCTCTTGGTGTCCCTGCCGTTGGCCTGTGCCTTCACCCTGTACCGCACCCGCTACCGGGTCGCCGGCGACCGCCGGTTGACCCCCCAGCGCGTCCCGGCGGGCGAGGAGGCCCGGGTCCAGCTGCGCCTGGAGAACGTCTCCCGGCTCCCCACCGGGCTTCTGATGCTCCAGGACCGGGTGCCGTACGTTCTCGGGCCCCGTCCGCGCTTCGTGCTGGACCGAGTCGAAGCGGGCGGGCGACGTGACGTCTCCTACCGCGTCCGGTCCGACCTGCGCGGACGTTACCCGCTGGGGCCCTTGCAACTGAGGCTCTCAGACCCCTTCGGCCTGTGCGAGCTGTCCCGCTCCTTCAGCACCTACGACACCCTCACCGTCGTCCCGCGCACCGAGCCGCTACCGCCCCTGCGGCTGCTCGGCGAAGCCTCCGGGTACGGCGACGGGCGCCGACGCACGCTCGCCCTGGCCGGGGAGGACGACGTCATCCCGCGCGGCTACCGGCACGGCGATGACCTGCGTCGAGTGCACTGGAGGTCCACCGCCCGCTACGGCGAACTCATGGTGCGCCGCGAGGAGCAGCCGCAGCGCTCCAGCTCCACCGTGCTGCTGGACACCCGCCGCCCTGCCTACCGGGGTACGGGGCCGGACTCGGCCTTCGAATGGGCGGTCTCGGGCGCCGCCTCAGCACTGACCCACCTGCTCGAACAGGGTTTCTCGGTCCGCCTGCTGACCGACACCGGCAGTTCCGTGGCTGGTGAAGCCGGTGGCGGGCCACAGTCCGCCGACGCCGCCGGACTGATGATGGACACCCTCGCCGTGGTCGATCACTCCGAAGGTTCGGACCTCTCCCCCGCCCTGAACGCGCTGCGCGGCGGCACCGAGGGATTGCTGATCGCCTTCTTCGGCGCTCTGAACGAGGCGCAGGCGGAGCAGGCTGCTCGCATGCGGCAGCGCTGCGGCGCGGCCGTGGCCTTCGTGTCGCACCCACAGGCCTGGTCGGGCGTCGACGGGGGCGGCAGCCCGCCCGAGGAGCCGGTCCGACTGCTGCGAGAGGCCGGCTGGGTGGTCCAGCTGGTGTCTCCCGGTCAATCCTTCCCCGCGCTGTGGCGACAGGCGGGAAGCACACCCGCGTCCTTCCCGGGCGGCGGATCCTTCGACGGCGGCGGTACGGGTTCTGGGGGTTGGACATGAGCAGCCGGGCGAAACTCGCGCTGAGCGCACTGACCGCGACACTACTGACCGCGTGCGCATTGCTGCCGCTGGTCCATCCGGCGAGTTGGCTGGTCCAGGCGGCGTTGCTCCTCGGGGCGCAGAGCCTGGTGGGGGCGCTGACCCGACGCGTGCCCTTGGCCCGTTCCCTGACGGTCGCCGCCCAGCTGACGACCTCGATCCTGCTGCTCACCGTTGTCTTCGCCGCCGGCCCGGCCATCGCATGGTTCCTACCGGGGCCCGAGGCCCTCGCCCGCTTCGCCGACCTGCTGGACCAGGGCACCGCAGACGTCAGCCACTACGCGATACCGGCACCGCTGACCGACGGGATACGGCTGTTGCTGCTGGCAGGGGTCCTGCTGATCGGTCTGCTGGTCGACCTGATCGCGGTGACCTTCCGCAGTGCCGCGGGAGCGGGGCTGCCGTTGCTGGCGCTGTACTCGATCGCGGCCGGGATGAGCCGGGGCGGGGCCAGCTGGCTGTGGTTCCTCCTGGCCGCATCCGGCTACCTGCTTCTACTCCTGGCCGAAGGTCGCGAACGGCTCTCCCAGTGGGGCCGGGTCTTCAGCGGCGCGCAGCGCTCGACGGGAATGCGCCCGAGCGGGCGGTCTTCCAACGGGCCGCTGGCACCGGTGCGCGCCGGACGGCGGATCGGAGCCGTCGCGCTCGGGATCGCCCTGGTGGTACCGGCGGTCCTGCCCGCGATGGAGGCCGGCTACCTGCCGGGCCGAACGGCGAACGGCGAAGGCGGCACCGGTGGCACGATCACGGCGGTCAACCCGTTGGTGTCCTTGCAGAACAGCCTGAACGTGCCCGAGGACCGCGAGGTCATCCGCTACCGCACGGACAGCCAGCGCCCTCAGGACCAGTACCTGCGGATCGTCGCCCTGGACGAGTTCGACGGCTCCGCCTGGCGCACCTCCGAACGCAGGGTCACCGATGTGCCGTCGGCGCTTCCCCTGCCCGAGGGGCTGAGCCCTGCCGTGCGCAGCACCGAGATCACCTCCACCATCTCGGCTTCCGGCTGGTACGGACAGACCTACCTGCCGATGCCGTACCCGGCGACGGCGGTCGACATCGACGGTCGCTGGCGGTTCGAGCCGACCGGGCGCACCCTGGTTGGTGATCGACGGCAGACCACCCGTGGGGCCCGGTACACGGTGCGCAGCCTCCAGTTGGAGCCGACGGCCGCGCAGCTGGCCGGAGCGCCGCAGGCAGGCCCCGTCCTGCTGCGGGAGTACACCAAGGTTCCCCCCTCGCTACCGGGCATCGTGCGCTCGACCGCGCTCAAGGTCACCGAGGGCTCCAAGAACGACTACACCCGCGCGGTCAAGCTTCAGGACTGGTTCGCTTCCAACGGGGGCTTCACCTACGACACGGAGGTGTCCTCCGGCACCGGCGCTTCCGCGATCAGCAACTTCCTGCGGGCGAAGGAAGGGTTCTGCGTCCACTTCGCCTTCTCGATGGCCGCGATGGCTCGGACCCTGGACATCCCAGCGCGGGTCGCCGTCGGCTTCACGGCGGGCACCCGTCGTGCGGACGGCAGCATGTCGGTGGGACTGCGCGACGCGCACGCCTGGCCCGAGCTCTACTTCGAAGGTGTGGGTTGGACGCGCTTCGAGCCGACCCCCTCGCGCGGGAGCTCTCCGCAGTACACCCGGCCAGAACTGCCCTCGACGAACACCCCCTCGAACCCGGATGCCGAGCTGCCGGGACGCAGTGCGGCACCCGTGCCGGCCCCGAGCCGGTCCAGCGGCTGCGTGCCACAGCTGGAGCGCACGGGTGACTGCGACGCGGCCACGCCCCAGAGCGTCGGCGAAGGCCCCGGCGGCGGGCAGACCCTGACGAAGGTCCTGTGGGCAACCGGCTCGGCGCTACTGCTGCTCCTCGTGCCCCTGACTCCCGTGCTGTGGCGCTCCCGGGTCCGGTCCCGCCGCCTGGCCTCGGGGCGGGTGCTGTCCGCATGGCGAGAGCTCCAGGACGCCGCCTGGGACATCGGGATCGCGCCGGACCAGGCCCTGTCGCCGCGCATGGCGGCGCGACGGATCGTCGGCGAGGCACGACTTTCCGAGGAGGCGTCCCAGGCCGTGCACCGGGTGGCTACGGCGGTGGAGACGGTGCTGTACGCGCCCGAGCCCGTGCGGCCCACGGATCTCGCCGGGGACGTCCGCCTCGCCAGTGCGGCGTTCCTGGCCCCGCTGTCCCGCACCGAGCGCTGGCGGGTCCTGCTCGCGCCCCGCTCCGCCGTGCGGGTGCTGTGGGCGCTCTCGGCCCGCTCGGCGGCACTCGGCCGCTCGTTGGTTGCGCAGCGGAGCCGCGGCTGAGCGACGCCGGGTAGCCGGCTGGCACACGGGCGCCCGGGCAGGGGCGATACCGCCGCCTCAGGGCACGGGTGGCGGGGCGCCCGCGTGCACCGCCCGCGTGGCGGGTGAGGTGCGGCGGCAGACGGCTGTGGGGTCACCGCCCGGGCGGTGACCCCACATGAGTGTCTGCTTGAGTCGGTACGACGGTCAGTGCCCGTGCTCGTCGCGACGGCGCTGCCACCGTTCTTCGATTCGGGTCATCATCGACCGACGCTGCCTGCGCGGCGCCGAACCGGACGCCTCAGCGCCGGTCACGGGCTGTTCGCCCGGTCGGGGGGCCTTGCGCCAGCCGGTGACCGCGAGCACCGCACAGCCCAGCATGACGAGGAAGCCCACCACGCTGATCCAGATCTGCTGCGCGACCATTCCGGCCATGAGGAGCGCGATACCTACCAGGAAGCCTGCGACTGCCTGGTAGACCCGTCGCCGGGTGTACGTACGCAGCCCGCTTCCCTCAAGCGCTGTCGCGAACTTGGGATCTTCGGCGTACAGCGCTCGCTCCATCTGCTCGAGCATTCGCTGCTCGTGCTCCGAGAGCGGCACGGGAGTCCTCCTCATCCGTCGGTCGCGGGGGGAGCGACCAGGGGTCCCCTTCAGGATAGGCAGGGAATCGCCCCCGTGAAACCCGCCCCTCTGCGCCAATTCGCCATTGCGGACCGTCGCGCGGAGCAGGCCATCGGAACGTTCATTCCCCGACCGCCGATCCGCCATGCCGGACCGTGTCCCCCGATCATACGGCGCGGCGCCGTGGTTCGTGCAGCCGTCGCGGTACTGGCTTTGGGAGCGCACCGCAGATCATGGCGGAGAGCGGTGTCACACGCTCCGCTTGGAGCCGAGGACATGCAGCTGGGTGGCCACTGCGTGGAAGGCGGGAATTTCCGCGGCGGCCTCTTCCAACTTCAGCAGCGCTTCGACGGCGCCGGGCTCGGTGTCGACCAGGACGCCGGGGACCAGGTCGGCGAAGACTCGCACCCCGTGTACGGGCCCGACCGCCAGGCCGGCTTCGGCGACGAGCTCGCCGAGCTGGTCTGCGGTGTAGCGGTGCGGCACCGGGTCGCCGGCGCCCCAGCGGCCGGTCGGGTCGGTCAGGGCGGTGCGCGCCTCGGTGAAGTGCCCGGCCAGGGCCCGGGCCAGTACCGCGCCTCCGAGACCGGCTGCGAGGAGGCTGAGGACGCCGTCCGTGCGCAGCGCCGCGGCGGCGTTCGCCACTCCTTCGGCGGGTTCGTCGAGGTACTCCAGCACCCCGTGGCAGAGCACCACGTCGTACGCCTCCCGCCCGACGACGTCGAGCAGACCCTGGGCGTCGCCCTGCACTGCGGACACCTGCTCGGCGACGCCGGCCTCGGAGGCTCGCCGCTCCAGTGCGAACAGTGCGTTGGGGCTCGGGTCGACCACGGTGACGCGGTGCCCCAGGGAAGCGACCGGCACAGCGAAGTTACCGGTGCCGCCGCCGGTGTCCAGCACGTCGAGTGACTCCCGTCCGGTCGCCTTGGCACGGCGGTCGAGGACGTCCTTGAGGACCTCCCACACCACGGCGGTGCGCAGGGAGGAACGGGAGGGACGGGCGGGGTTCTCCCCACCGACTGCGGTGGACGGGTCCGACACGGCTGTTGACTCCTTGGCGGGCGAAACGGTGCGGTACCGCCGCATAGGGCGGGGCTGGACTGCGCTCCCCACCCTATTGCCTCCCGTGCCCGGGCCGAGTCTCTCAGCCCTGCTCAGCCCGCTTCCGGGCGGTCGGCCCGCGGGGCGGGCAGGGTGGGCTGGAGGGTGAGCAGGTGCTCGACGAGGCGCAGGAACACCTCCCCGGCCCGCAACAGGTCATCTGCTTCCCGGGCGGTGGCCGCGCCGGCTATGCCCGCCTCGGCGCGAGCCCGACGGGCGGCCCCGGAGGCGAAGAGAGCACTCCACTCGGCCAGTTCGGGGGCGACCTGGGGCAGCACTTCCCAGGCACTACGGATCCGCTGGCGGCGTCGCGGTCTTCTGTCGGGCCGACCGCGCACGGCGAGGACGGCGGCGGCGGTGCGCAGCGCGGCGAGGTGCGCGGTGGCGTAGCGCTCGTTCGGAGAGGGGAGGGTGGCAGCCTCGGCCAGGCCGTTGCGGGCCTTGCCGAGAAGGTCGACCGCGGCGGGCGTGGCGGTGGCGCGGTGCAGTGCGGGGTGGACGTCGTTGGCGGGAGTGGCCATCACGAACCTCCTGTCTTCGCGCGGGACGGTCCCACTCAACTTGCGCCTCCCATGGTGTGCGACCCCACTGACATCCCGACTGAGCTGCGGTTTTCCGCGATCCAACCAAGAGTGGTAGCTTTTGAACTGACCAGTCAGTTTAAAAATTGTGGGCGCTGGGGGGGAAGGCCCGTGAGCGAAGGGGAGGGTCGTGGACGTTGCGCACGGTGCGGCCATCAGGGCCGAAAACCTCGGGATGAAGGGGCCGCGCGGCTGGGTCTTTCGAGGCATCACGCTGGACGCCTCGCCCGGCGCGCTGATCGCCGTGGAAGGCGCGTCCGGATCGGGCCGGACGTGCCTGCTGCTGGCCCTCACCGGACGGATGAAGCCCACCGAAGGCTGGGCCGAGGTGGCCGGCCACCGGGTGCCGCGAAAGATGGCGGCGGTCCGCCGGATCAGCGCGCTGGGGCCGGTGCCCGACGTCACCGACCTCGACCCCTCCCTGACCGTCGCCGAGCAACTGCGCGAACGGGCGCTACTGCGGCGCCGCTACGACGGCCCGGTCCGGGCTCTGCTGCGGCCCCGCGCGGAGCGGGCGGCCCGCACGAGATCAGCGGTCTCGGCCGCCCTCGACCTCGTCGGTCTGGACCTCGACACCCTCCCCAAGGGTCCGCGGACCTCGGTGCGGATGTTGGAGCGGCTGGAGGAACTCCGCCTGTCCCTCGCGCTGGCCCTGCTCGCCGATCCTCAGCTGGTGGCCGTGGATGACCTGGACCTGAAGCTGTCCCCGGCCGAGCGTGACGAGGCCTGGGAACTGCTGCGCACCATCGCCGCGTCGGGCGTCACGGTCCTCGCGGTGTGCAGCGAGGCGCCCTCGGACGCGATCCGTGTCCCGGTCCCGAGCTCCGCCGGTCAGAACCTGGCGCCGGACCCCGCAGCACGCCCCGGCGCCACCGAGCACACCGCGCCAGCGCAGCCGCAGGACGCACCGGGCGACGGGACGGACACCGGCGTCGACAGCACCGACCCTCCCGAGCACCGCGTCGACCCGCCCGGCCCCGACCACCCCACCGACGAACTCCCGCAGCAGGACACCACACAGGAAGGAGCAGCCGGTGCGATCACCGAAGCTGGCCGCGCTTGAGCTCAGGCGCTTCGGGCGGGGGAAGCTGCCGCGGGCCGCGCTGGTCGCCCTGCTCCTGCTACCCCTGCTCTACGGAGCGCTGTACCTGTGGTCCTTCTGGGACCCGTACAGCAGGCTGGACCGGCTCCCGGTGGCCTTGGTAAACGAGGACAAGGGGGCGGTCGTCGGCGGCAAGCAGATCGCCGCGGGAGACGAGATCGCCGAGAAACTGTTGGACAGCCGCACCTTCGCCTGGCACGAGGTCAGCTCAGCCGAGGCGCGCAAGGGCGTCGAAGACGGCACCTTCTACCTCTCGCTGACCATGCCGACGGACTTCAGCGGTCGCATCGCGTCCAGCTCCGGTGACTCCCCGGAGACCAGCGCGCTCCAGGTCCGTACGAACGACTCCAACAACTACGTCGTCGGGTCCATCTCCCGGACGGTCTTCTCGGAGGTCCGGGCCTCGGCTTCGGCCAGCACCTCGCGGGGCTTCCTCGACAAAATCTTCATCTCCTTCTCCGACATCCACGGGAAGACGGTGGAGGCCGCCGAGGGTGCGGACGCGCTCAAGGACGGCATCGACAGGGCCAAGAAGGGGTCCGAGGACCTCGCGAACGGCCTCACTGACGCCAAGGACGGCAGCGGGCGGCTCGTGGGCGGACTCCAACGCCTCGATTCGGCCGCCGGCGAGCTGGAGACCGGCGCACGGAAGGTCGCGGGCGCGACCCAGACGCTGGCCGACCAGGTCAACGGCGTGGCCGACGAGGCCCGCCCGTTCCTCCGCGACAACGTCAAGACCATCGCGCACACCGCGGAGCTGGTCGCCGACACCTCCAAAGTGGTGCGCAACCACCTCGACACCCTCGCCCGGCGCGCACCCGAGGTGGCCAAGGTCACCAAGGCCACCGCCGAACTCTCGGACAGCGTCTACCAGGAACTGTGCACCGGCGCGGCCGAACCCGTCTCGCAGTGCCCTCGCCTAAAGAAGGCCAAGGACTCGGCCGCCGAAGCCGCCGAACTGGCCGGGGATGTCAACGCCCTGGTCAAGGACGCCAACGGTGACGTCGACAGGATGCGGGGACAGCTGACGAAGCTGGAGAAGCAAGCGCGTGAGCTCAAGGCGAGCGCCCCCGACCTGGCCCGCGACCTGGACCGTGCCGTCGCCAAGATCAACGCGTTGAACAGCGGCGCCCAGAAGGTCGCCACGGGCGCTGACCGACTGCACACCGGCATCGGGTCCGCCCGCAGTGGTTCCAGCGACCTGGACCAGGGGGTGGGGCAACTCAAGGACGGCGCCTTCCGTCTGGACGGGGGCATCTTCAAACTGGTCGACGGCTCCGGCGAACTGGCCGGCGGCCTCCACGACGGCGCCGCACAGATCCCCGACTACGACAAGGACCAGCGCGACCAGCGGACCGAAGTGATGGCCGATCCCGTCAAGCTGGCCAGCCAGTCACTGCACAAGGCCGCGAACTACGGCACCGGATTCGCTCCGTACTTCATTCCGCTGTCCCTGTGGGTGGGCGCCATGGTCGCGTACATGCTCATCCAGCCGATGAACCGCCGTGCCCTGGCCGCCGGCGCCTCCGCCTGGCGAATCGCCTTCGCGGGCTGGCTTCCGGTCGTGGCCATCGGCATCCTCCAGGTGGCGGCGCTGATGTCGGTGCTGCACTGGGGACTCGGCCTCGAAATGGCCCGGGCGGCCGGCACGATCGGCTTCCTGGTGCTGGTCACCGCCTGCTTCTCGGCGATCGTGCAGTGGCTCAACGCCCGGTTCGGGGCGGCCGGCCGCATCCTGGTCCTGGCGGTACTGATGCTCCAGCTGACCTCTGCCGGGGGCACCTACCCCGTCCAAACCAGCCCTGGCTTCTTCAACGCCCTGCACCCGTACCTGCCGATGTCCTACATTGTCGACGCCCTGCGCCGGCTGATCACGGGAGGCGAGCTCGGCCCGGTCTGGCAGGCCTGCGCGGTCCTGCCGCTGTTCACCGCGGGCGCTCTGGCGCTGACCGCGATCGCCGCCCGGCGCAAGCAGGTGTGGACGATGGACCGGCTGCATCCCGATCTGACCCTGTGAGACGACGTGACGAACCCTGTGAGAATCAAGGGCATGGAGAGCGCCAGCAGCACCCGACGCCAGGCCACCCGGCAGAAGCTCTACGAAGCCGCGGTGACGCTGATAGCCGAGCAGGGTTTCTCGGCGACGACGGTGGACGAGATCGCCGAGCGGGCCGGGGTCGCGAAGGGCACCGTCTACTACAACTTCGCCAGCAAGACGGTGCTCTTCGAGGAGCTGCTGCGGCACGGTGTCGGTCTGCTCACCGCCTCCCTGAGAGCAGCCGCCGAGGAGACCGAGGAGCGGGGCGGCAGCAAGGTCGAGGCGCTGGACGCGATGATCCGGGCCGGCCTGGTCTTCATCGACCGCTACCCGGCCTTCACCCAGCTCTACGTGGCCGAGTTGTGGCGCACCAACCGGGCCTGGCAGTCCACCTTGCTGGTGGTCCGCCAGGAGGCGGTGGCGGTGGTGGAGGGCGTGCTGCGCCAGGGCGTGGAGCGCGGTGAACTGAGTGCAGAGATCGATGTGCCGCTCACCGCGGCGGCGCTGGTCGGCATGGTGCTGGTGGCCGCTTTGGACTGGCAGGCATTCCAACGGGAGCGCTCCTTGGACGACGTCCATTCGGCGCTGTCACTCCTGCTGCGGGGCCGGGTGAGCGGGAGCCGCTGATCGCCTTGCGAAAGGCGCCTGGGAGCGCCTCGGGGTGGGCCCGCGACACCACCGTGCGGCGGGCCCCGCCCGTGCGGCGGGGCCCGCTCCCCCAGGGCCCCGCCGCACGGGCAGCGCACGTCCCGACCGGGGCGTGCGCCGCAACCGCAGAGAGGCACCCGCGCCGTGTCCGCCGCCCCGTGTCGGCGGTCGCGGCGCAGGGCACCTCCGCTTCCTTGTCGAACCACTCTCCCGCTCCCACGGGTGCGGTTCATCCGCGTACCTACTCATCTGCTCGTCTAGGTACGGGTACTCAGTCCTACGGGGGCTTCCCCGGTTCCGGCGACCGCCAACTGGTTACCATCAGCCGGTGTCCGTACTCCCTTTGGTCTTCACCAGTGGCTGGGCCAGCGGGATCAACGCCTACGCGGTGGTCCTCCTCCTCGGCCTCTTCGGCGCGACCGGGCTCAGCGACGAGGTACCCGCCGCACTCCAACGCCCCGACGTCCTGATCGTCGCCGGAGTGCTCTTCCTCTGCGAGGCGGTGGCCGACAAGATCCCCTACGTGGACTCCGCCTGGGACGCGGCACACACCGTGATCCGTCCCGTGGCCGGTGCCGTGGTGGGCGCGCTGCTGGCCGGCCAGAGCGGCTCGCTGCCGGATCTCGCCGCGGGCGCGGTCGGTGGGACGACAGCCCTGCTGAGCCACCTGGTCAAGGCCGGTACACGGATGGCGGTGAACACCTCGCCGGAGCCGGCCAGCAACATCGTGCTCAGCACCATCGAGGACCTCTCGGTGGCGGCCCTGGTCACCTTCGCCGTCTTCCACCCGGTGGCCGCGGCCACCTTGGCCGGACTGTTCCTCCTGGCCGGTGGGTTCCTGGTCTTCTTCCTCGCCTCCCGGATCCGCCGGTTCCTACGCCGGCGGGCCCAGCGGCGCGCCGAGCAGCAGGCAGCCGCCGCGGAGGCCCCCCACGCCTCGAACGCACCCCCACCGCACCGCACTGACCAGGCTCTGTGACTGTCCGTAGCTGAGGATAGGCTCGGGCGCATGGCAGACATCGCGGTGATCGGCGCCGGCATGGGCGCAATGGCAGCGGCGGCCCGACTGGCAGTCGCGGGCCATCGGGTGACGGTCTTCGAGCGCTCCTCGGGCTACGGCGGGGCGCTCGACCGCTTCACACAGGACGGCTTCGCCTTCGACACCGGCCCCGGTTTGCTGCACCTGCCTGCCGTCTACCGCGACCTGTTCGTCAAGACCGGGAAGCGGCCCCTGGAAGACTGCGTGGAGATGGCACAGCTCGACCCGGGTGTCCGCCATGTGCTGGAAGGCGGTTTGGAGGTCACCCTGCCGGCCACTTCCCGCGGCGGGACAGTCACGGCCCTGGACGCCGCCTTCGGTGCGGGCTCGGGCGAGCGCTGGTCGGACTGTCTCAGCCGCGCCCGAAGCGCCTGGGACGCCACGCGACGGCCGTTGTTGGAGGAGCCGCTTCGGGCCGACTGGCAGACCCTGGGCGCCGACCCCTACCCGGCGGTGCGCAGGAGCGGCTTGCTGCGCCGGCGCCCGCCGACCTTGAGCGATATGGCGCGACGGGAGCTGGGAGGGCAGCTGGCGCAACTCATGGAGGGCCATCTGGTGGGGTACGGGGTGGACCCGCGCACCGCCCCCGCCTCGGCCGCGGTACTTCCCTACCTGGAGCAGACCTTCGGCAGTTGGTACCTGCGCGGCGGTAACCGCGCCCTGGCCACCGCGGTGTACGAGCGCTGCCGCGAGCGGGGGGTCACCTTCGTCTTCGGCGCCGAGGTCGCCGGCATCCGTGTGGAGGACAGCCGGGCAGTGGGTCTGACCCTGGCCGACGGCACCTCGGTGACGGCCTCACAGGTGCTCTTCGGCGTCGACCCCCGCCGCCTCCCGAGCCTGCTGCCCGCGGGGACCGGCTGGCTGCGGGCGGGCCACCTCGCTCCTGCGCCTGACAGTGCGACGAGCCGCTTCTCCCTCTTCCTGGCGCTGCGCGGTGCCAGACCGCGGGAAACGGTGCACCGCACGGTGGTCCACTCCCCCGACACGGGCGCCGAGTTCCGGGCGGTGCACCGCGGCGAGCCCTTCGACGCCCCCACGCTCACCGTGCTGCGCCCGGACGATCCGACGACCCGGCCCGACGAGGGCCATGAGGCGGTCACGCTCACCGCCACGGTCGCGCCCCAGGGCGTGTCGGACTGGCGGGACCCGGCCCTGGTCGAGCGCTGGACGCAGATCCTGATCCGGGCGGCACTACCCGCAGTCGCGGACCTGCGTGAGCGGCTGATGTGGCACCACGGGCACACGCCGGCCGACTTGGCGGAGGCCACCGGCTCCGTGGGCGGGTCCGTGGCGGCGCCCGCTCTCGCGGGAGCCGGCGGGCGGCTGCTGCACCCGGCCAACTCCACCCTGCTAGCCGGTCTTCACCTGGTCGGCGGGTGGTCGCACCCGGGCGGGGGTTTGGCGCACACCGGCATGTCCGGGGCCTTGGTGTCCGGGCTCATCGTGGAGGGCGAGGGGTTCCGGGGCTCTCAGTGACCGTCACGGGTCAGGAGCGGTACTGCTGGTACTCGCCGGTGCCCTGGTACGGATAGGCCTGGGGCTCCTGCGGGTAGCTGGCCGCCTGCTGCTCCTGGTCGGTGTCGTCCGGGTATTGGGTGTCCCGCTGCTGCGGGACCCAGACGCCGCCCGGCGGGGTGTCCATGGAGTACTGGGCGTAGGGGTCGGCGGCGGCGTACTGGTGTTGCCCGCTGGCGTAGTCCGTTCCGTAGTCGTAGCCGTAACCGTCGGTACCCGTGGTGCCGATGTACGGGTCGGAGTAGGCCGGGTAGGAGGGCGCGGCCTCGGCGCCGTGTCCGTAGGCGGTCGGGTCGTAGGCGGTCGGGTCGTAGGCGGTGTGGTCGTAGGCGGTGTGGTCGTAGGCGGTGTGGTCGTGGCCGCCGGGGTAGGCCCCCGTCGCATAGGGGTCCGTGGTGTGGTGCGTCGGCTGCTCGCCCTGGCCCGGGTAGCCGCTGGCCGGCTGCTGTGGATCGTGGTAGCGGTAGCCGGCGCTCGGGTCGCTGTGGTGAGCAGCAAGGGAACCGGCATCGGTGCCGTAGACACCGTAGGCGGAGGTCTCGTCGGGCATCGGCTGCGGAGTGTAGGCCGTCGACTCGGTGGGCCCCGTATAGGCGTGCTCACCACCGTGGCCGAACAACGACGGAACGCCTTGGGCGGGCGTGTTCGGGTACTCGTCGCCGTACTCCGCAGCCGCCGCGGGGTCGTATGCCCCCTGGGGCGTTACGGGCTCGGGAGCCTCCGGCTCCGGATCGTGGGCGGGCTCGGGGCGCGGTGCCGATTCCGTGCGGTCACGACCGGACTTGGCCGCTCCCTCTCGCCGGCGCCGACCGGCGGTGGATTTGCCCGCGGGCTCCGCTTCCTGGTCCCGTTTGCTGCCCACCGCCCAGCCCTTGGCGAACCCGCGGCGGAAGGAGAGGGTGACGAAGGTCTGGCCGACTGCGAAGGCCACGGAGCCCGCACCGATGACGAGGACGGAGTGCACCACCACCCCGGCGACCACTGCGAGGAAGCCGCCGAATGCGAGCAGCCGCCAGCGCAACCGCGCCTTGTACTGCAGCAACACCTCACCGAGCAGCCACAGCGCGACGAACCCGAACGCGACGTACAGGACCGTCCAGCCCATGCCTGGCCCCTCTCCCTCGGCCGCGCACTGGGGTACGGCCGGTCAGGCCCGCTGGTGCAGACCCAGATTCTCGTAGATCTCCAGAGTCGCCGTGGAGTTGTTGAGCGTGATGAAGTGCAGACCCGGCACTCCCTCGGACAGCAGCCGTGCGCAGAACTCCGTGGCGAACTCGATGCCAATGGAGCGTACAGCGGCCGGATCGTCCTTGACGTCGAGCATGCGCTCTTTCACTGCCTCGGGCAGCCGGGCGTTGCTGAGCTGCGGCAGTCGGTCGAGCTGCCGGATTCCGGTAACGGGCATGACCTCGGGGATGATCGGCGTCCGGCAACCGGCCGCCTCGACCCGGTCACGCAGTCGAAGATAGTTCTCCGGATCGAAGAACATCTGGGTGATCGCGTAGTCGGCACCGGCCCGACACTTGTCCACGAAGTGGCGGATGTCCGAGTCCCAGTCGACGGATCGCGGATGCATCTCGGGGAAGGCCGCGACCCCGACGCAGAAGTCCCCGGACTCCTTGATGAGCCGCACCAGGTCGGCGGCGTAGTGCACGCCCTCCGGGTGTGCGACCCAGTCGCCCATCGGATCGCCCGGCGGGTCGCCCCGCAGCGCGAGCATGTTGCGGATTCCGGCGTCGGCGTACTGGCCGAGCACGTTGCGCAGTTCGGCGACCGAGTGGTCGACGGCGGTGAGGTGCGCGACGGGCGTGAGGGTGGTGTCGGCGGCGATCTGCTGGGTGGCCTTGACGGTGCCGCCGCGGGTGGAGCCACCGGCTCCGTAGGTGACGGAGACGAAGCTGGGCGCGTGCGATTCGACCCGGCGCAGCGCGTTCCAGAGGTTCCGCTCTCCCTTCTCCGTCCGCGGCGCGTAGAACTCGAAGGAGTACGAGGTTCCGGACGCGAGGAGATCGCGGACCGTACGTGCACGGTCCGTCCGGGTGGAGGGGGTACCAAGGGCCATACCGGCAGGTTAGACAGTGCGCCGTCTCCCCCCAAGAAGCGTCCACTCCTCGGACAGAATTATGGACACTTTCGGGGAAGCAGCAGGCCAAAGGGCGGTACTGGTGCAAACGCCCAAGGGTCAGGAGCTACGCGCACGGACCCGCTTGGCGAGCTCGGCCGCTGCCGCACCAGGATCCTCGGCCTCAGTGACGGCCCGCACCACGACCACGCGGCTCGCACCGGCGTCCAACACCTGGTCGAGGTTGCCCGCGTCGATGCCGCCGATCGCGAACCACGGGCGGCCCTGGTCGAGGGAAGCCGCGTACCGAACCAGGTCCAGCCCAGGGGCGAACCGGCCCGGCTTGGTGGGCGTGGGCCAGCAGGGGCCGGTGCAGAAGTAGTCCACGCCCGCTTCCACCGCGGCGGCATCGACCTCGGCTTCGGCGTGCGTGGAGCGGCCGATGAGCACCCCCTCGCCGAGGATGGCCCGGGCGGCCGGCACGGGGATGTCACCCTGCCCGAGGTGCAACACCTCGGAGCCGATGGCGTGGGCCACGTCAGCGCGGTCGTTGACCGCGAGGAGCTTGCCGTGCCGACGGGCCGCTGCGGCGAACAGCTCCAAGTACTCCAGCTCCTCACCCGCCTCCATGCCCTTGTCACGCAGCTGGACGATGTCGACACCGCCCGCGAGAACGGCGTCGAGGAACTCGGGAAGGTCCCCCTGGCGCTTACGCGCGTCCGTGCACAGGTACAGCCGGGCGTCGGCGAGCCGGGCGCGCGGACCCGTCGAATGGGCGTCAGTGGCCATGGTTTCCCCCCTGGTGGCGGTGTACGGGCCCGGGCAGCCGGCCCCGTACACCGTGGATCGGATCGGATCAGACGGCGAGCGCCTGGGCGCGGCGCTTCACCTCCGTGCCGCGATTCTCACCCAGGGCCTGGGCGGGGGTCCCCGGCAGGGTCGGGTCCTCCGTGAAGAGCCACTCCAGCATCTCCTCGTCGGTGAAACCGTCGTCCCGGAGCAGGGTCAGGGTGCCGACTAGGCCCTTGACCACCTTGTCGCCTGCGATGAAGGCGGCCGGCACCTGGAGGGCGCGGTTCTCGCCCCGGCGGACGGCGATGAGCTGGCCTTCCTTGACCAGCTGGCGGACTCGCGTCACTTCGACGTCGAGCATCTCCGCGATGTCGGGGAGGTAGAGCCACTCGGGTACGAGCGCTTCGATCTTTGCGTCAATCTCGGTCACGGGACAAGCCTGCCATTTCCCGCCGACAGTCGGTACCCGGGCTACTCCCGACCCCGGCCCCGGATAGTCGCGCCGCAGGTCACAGGGCCGCTGACTTGAGCGGGACACCGAGGTCAGCCGTTCGGGCCGGGTCCATCCGGCTGTTCGCCTCGATGAGCTTGCGCCCCTGCGCCAGGTCCCGGGGACGACCCACGGCGAGCACCGCGCGCAGGATCTGGTCACGCAACCAGCACACCGACCAGTTGGGCCCGGCCGGGTCGCCGCGCCACACGAGCGCGTCCGCGTCGCCGTGGTGGCCGGCGTACTGGACGAAGCGCCCGAACTGCTCGGACCAGAAGTACGGCACCGGGTCGTACACCGGGGCCGGCTCCCCGGCCTCGTCGGCCAGGATCACGGCGGCGACGGTCCTCGGGCCGCTGAGGGCGTTGTCCCAGTGGTGGACCAGGAGCCGCTGCCCGTAGCGCGCGGAGGGGAAGGAAGCGCAGTCCCCGACCGCGTACACCCCGGGAAGGTTGGTGCGCAGATGGCCGTCGGCGGTGACGGCTCCGTCGGGGTCGAGCGCGAGGCCGGAACCCGCGAGCCAGCTCGTGGCGGGGCGGGCCCCGATCCCGACGACCACGGCGTCGGCGGGTAGCACGGCGCCGCCGGCGAGGGTCACGGAGCCGGACTGGATGCGCTCCACGGGGGAATCGGTCAGCAGCCGGGCCCCAGCCTCCTCGTACCAGCGGCTCATCGGGGCGGTGACCTGGGCGGGCAGCGCCTGGGCGAGCGGTCGGCCGGCGGCTTCGACCACGGTCACCCGGCAGCCGGCCGCGCGGGCGGCAGTGGTGAATTCGGCGCCGATCCAGCCGGCGCCGACGACCACCAGATCACGCTTGTCCGCCAGGACCGGCCGTAGTCGTTCGGCGTCGTCGAGGGTGCGCAGCAGGTGGACGCCCGGGACGCCGGCGCTGCCCGGGAGCGCGAGGGGGGTGGCGCCGGTGGCGACGACCAGTACGTCGTAGGGGACCGGACCCGCCGGCGTGTCGAGCTCATGGTCAGCGGACCGTAGCCCGGTGACGTCGGTGCCCAGCCGGAGGTCTACGGCGAGGGCGTCGAAGTCGACTTCGAAGGCCGATCCCTCCGCCTCGCCCAGCAGCACGGCCTTGGACAGCGGGGGGCGGTCGTAGGGCTGATGGGGCTCGGCGCCCAGCAGGGTCACCGGCCCGCCCCAGCCCTGTTCCCGCAGGGCCACGGCGGTCTGCACGCCGGCCATCCCGGCGCCGACGATGACGACCCGGGAGCGGTTCCCGGCTGGTCCGGCCTGAATCTGCTGCTCGCTCACGGAGCCCACCCTAAACTCCTGACGGACCGTCATGGGCGAGGGTGTCCGCACCGGGGATCCGCGCCCACCGCAGACGCCCACCGCCGCCGCACCCGCCGCTCCGCAGGTCGTCCCCCGCAGAGCGGCCTACCCGCGCCCAGGGGCGGAGGTTAGGCTGACTGCCGTTACCCATCGCGGGAGCCCGGGCGCACCGGGCTGAGAGGGAGGCTGGACGGCCTCCGACCGTACGAACCTGATCCGGGTCATGCCGGCGAAGGGAGGGGCTGGACGCCCATGCACGCATCCACCCAGAAGGGCCCCGGTGGTCGGAGCCACGAGGTCCTCGTCATCGGCGGCGGGATCATCGGACTGGTCACCGCCTGGCGAGCCGCTCAGCGCGGTCTGCACACCGCGGTCGTCGACCCGACGCCCGGCGGCGGCGCCGCCCACGTCGCAGCAGGCATGCTCGCGGCGGTCACCGAACTCCACTACGGTGAGGAGACCCTGCTCGGGCTGAACCTCGAATCAGCACGCCGCTATCCCGACTTCGCCGCCGAGCTCGCGGACACGACCGGCCAGGACATCGGCTTCCGCCCGAGCGGAACCCTCGCCGTGGCCCTGGACTCCGACGACCGCCTCCACCTGCGCGACCTCCACGCGCTACAACGCCGCTGCGGACTGGAGTCGACGTGGCTGACCGGCCGCGAATGCCGACGCCTGGAGCCCATGCTCGCCCCCGGCGTCCGGGGCGGACTACGCGTGGACGCGGACCACCAGGTGGACCCGCGCAGACTTGCAGCAGCCCTGGTCACCGCCTGCGAGCGGGCCGGCGTGCTCTTCCACCGGGCCCCGGTGTCGCGCCTGCGGGTGGAGCGCGACCGGGCGGCCGGCGCCGTACTGGGCGAAGGCTCCCTACACGACGGCGCCCCCGCGGGGGGCGTGGAACTGGCCGCCGACCAGACGGTCCTGGCGGCCGGCAGTCTCAGCGGCCAGATCGACGGACTACCCCCCGAGGCCAAACCGCCGATCCGCCCCGTCAAGGGCCAGGTGCTAAGGCTCCAGGTGCCGCCGGCGTACGCGCCCTTCCTCTCGCGCACCGTGCGGGCCGTGGTCCGCGGCGGCCACGTCTACCTCGTTCCCCGGGAGAACGGCGAGTTGGTACTCGGCGCCACCAGCGAGGAACTCGGCTGGGACACCACCGTCACAGCAGGCGGCGTGTACGAACTGCTGCGCGACGCCCACGAACTGGTCCCCGGCATCACCGAGCTGCCCCTCACCGAGACCCGAGCTGGCCTGCGCCCCGGGTCCCCCGACAACGCCCCCCTGCTCGGCCCCAGCGAGCTACCGGGACTGCATCTGGCCACCGGCCACTACCGCAACGGCGTCCTGCTGACCCCACTGACCGGAGAACTGCTGGCGGCCGTGCTGTCCACCGGGGAACTCCCCGCGCTGGCCCGCCCCTTCAGTCCCCGCCGGTTCCGCACCGGCCTCCCCTCGCCCACCACGGTCAACGACGCACCCGCCCGCCAGCAGCAGCCAGCCTGACGTCTTCCCCTCCCTCTGAAGGGAGGGGATTCCTTCCCTCGCGGGTCGGGCTTTCTGCTTCGTCGACCGCTGCCCTTCGGAGGAACCTCGTTGGGGTCTCACACCGCCTCCACAGACTGTCACCGCCAGTCCGGCGGCCGGAGTGTTCTTCGCCGCGTTGACGTCCCGGTCATGGGTCGTCCCGCGGTCACACGCCCAAGCGCGGACGTCGAGCGGCTCCGTCATCTTCGCCAGCGTCAGACGGCCGTCCCGTCACAAACTGCATGCGCGTGTTGTGAACAACATCCTGCCTGTCCAGACACCGCGCACCGCCCAGAGGGCGAACCCACAGCACGACGCCCCACTCCGCCGGAGCTTCGATTCCACCCCCACCTCAAGGCGGGGCCATCCACGAAGGAGTCCAGATGACCTCCCCCACCATGACCGTCTCCGTCAACGGAGAGTCGCGCGCACTCCCCGACCGCGCCACCTTGGAGCACCTCGTCCGCGACCTGACCCCGGCCCGTTCGGGCGTGGCCGCCGCCGTGAACGAGACCGTGGTACCCCGCGGACGTTGGGCGACCACCCGACTTGGCGAGGGCGACCGGGTCGAGATCCTCACCGCGGTCCAGGGAGGCTGACCATGTCGCAAGACACCTTCCTGCTCGGCGGTACCGCCTTCTCCTCACGGCTGATCATGGGGACCGGCGGGGCGCCCAGCCTGGACGTACTCGAACGCGCACTGGTGGCCTCCGGCACCGAGCTGACCACCGTCGCCATGCGAAGGCTCGACCCCGCCGTTCAGGGATCGGTGCTGTCCGTGCTCTCCCGGCTCGGCATACGCGTACTCCCGAACACGGCCGGCTGCTTCACCGCCGGCGAAGCGGTGCTCACCGCCCGCCTGGCCCGCGAGGCGCTGGAAACCGACTGGATCAAATTGGAGGTCGTCGCGGACGAGCGGACCCTGCTCCCGGACCCGGTGGAACTCCTCGACGCCGCCGAAACCCTCGTCGACGACGGCTTCACCGTGTTGCCCTACACCAACGACGATCCGGTGCTCGCCCGCAAGCTTCAGGACGTGGGCTGCGCGGCCGTGATGCCCCTGGGGTCCCCCATCGGCTCCGGCCTCGGCATCCGCAATCCGCACAACTTCCAGCTGATCACCGAGCGGGCCACGGTACCGGTGATCCTGGACGCCGGTGCCGGCACGGCCTCGGACGCCGCGCTGGCCATGGAGCTCGGCTGCGCGGCCGTCATGCTGGCGTCCGCCGTCACCCGCGCCCAGGAACCGGTCCTGATGGCGGAGGCCATGCGGCACGCGGTGGCCGCGGGCCGGCTCGCCCACCAGGCCGGACGCATACCCCGGCGCCACTTTGCCGAGGCCTCCTCCCCCGTAGTCGGCCGAGCGGCTCTCGACCCCGAGCGCCCGGCCTTCTGACCAGCTCGAACGTCACAGCTGCGCTGCGAGCGGACACGAGCGGGCCGGTGCGGCGCGCGGCGCTCGTAGACTCTCTGCGTGGACACGACCCTTGAAGACCCTCTCGTCGGGCGGCTCCTCGACGGGCGCTATCGCATCGAGGCGCGCATCGCGGTGGGCGGCATGGCCACGGTCTACCGGGCCGTGGACATCCGCCTCGACCGGGTACTCGCCCTGAAGGTGATGCACCCGGCGCTGGCCGCCGACGCCGTCTTCGTCGACCGTTTCATCCGCGAGGCGAAGTCCGTGGCGCGGCTCGACCACGCCAATGTGGTGGCCGTCTTCGACCAGGGCACCGCCGGCGGCTACGTCTACCTCGCCATGGAGTACGTCTCCGGGTGCACCCTTCGCGACGTGCTGCGTGAGCGAGGGGCGCTCCAGCCCCGCGCCACCTTGGACATCCTGGAACCCATCCTGGCCGCGCTGGGCGCCGCGCACCGGGCCGGCTTCGTCCACCGCGACATGAAGCCCGAGAACGTACTGATCGGTGACGACGGCCGGGTCAAGGTGGCCGACTTCGGCCTGGTCCGCTCCGTGGACTCGGCCACCCAGAGCACCGGCGCGCTCCTTGGGACCGTCTCCTACCTGGCACCCGAGCAGATCGAGAACGGCGCCACCGACACCCGCGTAGACGTCTACGCGTGCGGCGTGGTCCTGTACGAGATGCTCACGGGCGCCAAACCACACGCCGGCGGCAGCCCCGCCCAGGTGCTCTACCAGCATCTGAACGAGGACGTCCCGCCCCCGTCGGCCGTCGTTCCCGGGCTTCCCGCGGACCTCGACGAGTTGGTGGCGGCGGCGACCGCCCGCAATCCCGAACTGCGCCCGCACGACGCGGTGGCCCTGCTCGCCCGTTCCCGTGAGGCCCGCGCCGCGCTCAGCGACGCACAGCTGGATGCGCTACCACCGCAAGCCAGAGCGGTAGCGCGGGACGGCACGGAGGACCGGACGAGCGTGATCCCGCGCGCCCTGCCCGTGGGCGGTCCACCCCAGCAGGCGGCGCCACCGACGACCGCCGGCCTCCAGCAGACCAGCCGTTTCGAACGCCCGCCGGTGCCGGCTCCCACCGGCCCCGGCGCCCGCTCCGCCCGCCGGCCCGGCCTCTTCCCGCTGCGCCGCGGAGCATCCCTGGCCATCGCGGCGGTGCTGTTGGTCCTGGGGCTCTCCGGTGGAGTCTGGTACATCAGCGCGGGCCAGTTCACCCGGGTCCCGAGCCTGCTCGGCAAGAGCGAGGCACAGGCCCGGGAGCGACTCTCGCAGGCCGGGCTCGGTGTCCGGCGCGTCGAGGAAGCCTTCAGCGACAGTTTCGACCGCGGCACGGTCATGTCCAGCGATCCGGCAAGTGGCCAACGCATCCGCGGCAACGGCTCGGTGACACTCACCATCTCGCGCGGCCCGAAGATCGTCTCCGTGCCGAGGGTCACCGGCCGCCCCCTGGCAGACGCGAAACGCGAGCTGACCGAGGCTGGTCTGGCCCCCGGGATCGTGACCGAGGCCTTCAGCGACACCATCACCCAGGGCTCGGTCATCAGCACCGACCCCACGGCGGGCGAGCGCCGGGCCCCCGACACGGCCGTGGCGCTCGTCGTCAGCAAGGGCGCACCGGTCGAGATGCCGTCCGCACTCGGCACGGACGTCGATGAGGCCCGCGCCGCACTCCAGGACCAGGGCTTCACGGTGCGCATCGCGCCCGAGCGGGTCAACTCGGCGCAGCCGCAGGGCACGGTCGCCGAGCAGTCGCCCGCCGCCGGGACCCAGGTCGCCCGTGGCGACACCGTCACTCTCACCGTGTCCAAGGGGCCGCGCCAGGTCCCGGTGCCCGAGGTGGTCGGCCAGGACGTCAAGGACGCCCGCCGCGCCCTGGAGGACGCGGGCTTCAAGGTGAAGGTGGAGCGTCCCTTCCTGTCCTTCAGCAACACCGTCGCCAGCCAGTCCGTACCGGCCGGCAACGAGGCTCCGGAAGGCAGCACCATCACGATCAGGACCCGAGGACTGTGACCACGCGCACCGCCACCGACCACGCACGGGCCCTCCCAGGTCCGGCGCCCACCGCCCGCCGCAGTGGACGCGACCGCAACCCGGTGGGAGGGCACGTACCCGTAGCCGGTGGCCTGGCCAGGACGGGACTGCCCTATGCCAGGCAGATGGGTGCGGAGGTGCTCCAGGTCTTCGTGGCCAATCCACGCGGATGGGCGACCCCCGGGGGGAACCCCGCACAGGACGAGTTGTTCAAGGAGGCCTGTGCGGCCGAGTCCATGCCGGTGTACGTGCACGCCCCGTACCTGATCAACTTCGGCTCCCACACCGAGGCCACGGTGGAGAGGTCCGTCCTCTCGCTGCGGCATTCGCTGCGGCGGGGACGGGAGATCGGTGCACTCGGCGTCGTCGTCCACACCGGTTCGGCGACCGGTGGCCGCCCGCGAAGCGAGGCCCTGGCTCAGGTACGGGAGCGGCTGCTGCCGCTGTTGGACGAACTCACCGAGGACGACGACCCGTTCCTGCTCCTGGAGTCGACCGCCGGACAGGGCTCTTCGCTGTGTGCACGCACCTGGGACTTCGGCCCGTACTTCGAAGCCCTGGACTCCCATCCCAAGCTCGGGGTCTGCCTTGACACCTGCCACGTCTTCGCGGCCGGGCACGATCTGGCCCCGCCTGGTGGCATGACCCGGACTCTGGACCTGCTCCTCGACACGGTGGGCGGGGGACGGCTGAAGCTGGTGCACGCCAACGACTCCCAGGAGGGCGTCGGTTCGCACCGCGACCGGCACGCGAACATCGGCTCCGGCCGGATCGGCGCGGATGCCTTCGGTGAGCTGTTGGCCCACCCGGCGACCCACGGGGTACCACTGGTCATCGAGACTCCGGGCGGTACGGCGGGGCACGCGGCCGACGTGGCCCGGCTCAAGGAGTTGCGCAAGGGCGGCTGAGCCGCCGCGGGCCTACAGCTCGGGGCCGTCTCCCGGCTCCTCCTGATAGGAGTAGCGCTGCTCGCTCCAGGCCTCGCCGATGTTGTGGTACCCGCGCTCCTCCCAGAACCCGCGGCGGTCGGCGGTCATGTACTCGATGCCGCGCACCCACTTGGGGCCCTTCCAGGCGTACAGGTGCGGGACCACGAGCCGGAGGGGGAAACCGTGTTCCGCGGTGAGCGGTTCGCCGCCCTTGTGGCTGGCGAAGATCGTGCGATCGGCGAGGAAGTCCGACAGCCGCAGGTTCGAGCTGAAGCCGTACTCGGCCCAGACCATGACATGGGTGGCCTCGGGGGCTGGCGGAGCCAGTTCGACCACGGTGCGGGCGAGCACCCCACCCCATTCGGCCCCGAGCATGCTGAACTTCGTGACGCAGTGCAGGTCGGCGAGGACGGTGGAGAACGGCAGGGAAGCGAACGCCTCGTGGTCCCAGCAGCGCTTGTCGCCGTCGGCGGTCGCCCCGAAGACCCGGAACTCCCAGCGATCCGGCTTGAACTTGGGCACCGGACCGTAGTGCGTCACCGGCCAACCGCGCTGCAGCCGCTGTCCCGGAGGAAGCTCCAGCTGCTCTGCTCCCGGAGATTCCCGGCTTTCCGGCTGACCCATGACTCCATGGTGACAGACGAGAGCAGGTGGTCATGACCAGGCCTCCGTCGATTCGGGCAACTCCCACTAAGCATGCACTTACTGGACGCGCTTGGGTGGCGGTGCGAGGATGCGCGCACCTGCCCAGTCACACGCTTGGAAGGAGCCTCTGCGATGCAGGGCGACCCCGAGGTCCTTGAGTTTCTGAACGAACAGCTCACCGGTGAGCTCACGGCGATCAACCAGTACTGGTTGCACTACCGCATCCAGGACAACAAGGGCTGGACAAAGCTCGCCAAGTACACCCGCGAAGAGTCCATCGATGAGATGAAGCACGCGGACAAGCTCACCGAGCGCATCCTCATGCTGGACGGGCTACCGAACTACCAGCGGCTGTTCCACGTCCGGGTCGGCCAGACGCTCACGGAGATGTTCCAGGCCGACCGGCAGGTCGAGGTGGAGGCGATCGACCGGCTCAAGCGGGGCATCGAGGTGATGCGCGCAAAGGGCGACTTCACTTCCGCCAACCTCTTCGAGGAGATCCTCGCCGACGAGGAGCACCACATCGACTACCTCGACACCCAGCTCGAACTCATCGAGAGCCTGGGTGAGCCGCTGTACATCGCCCAGCTGATCGAGCAGCCGGAGTAGGGATCAGGCGACCTTGGCGAGCTGCGGGTCCGCGGCGAGCGCGGTGGTCGCACCGCCTTGTTCCAGAAGCTCCCGACGGGGGCAGGCGCCCCGGCCCAGCAGACCCTGGATCCGGCGCACGCAGGAACCGCAGTCGGTGCCGGCCTTCGTGGCCGAAGCTATGTGGCGGGGGGTGCAGGCTCCCGCTTCCGCGTGTTCCTTCACCTGCTTCTCGGTGATACCGAAGCATGAGCAGACGTACACGCGGTCACCTCCCGGCCTGGGTGTTCGGTGGGAGCCTCGCCACCTTGCCGGTGAGGCTAACCTAACCTTACCCGGTGGCTCGCAGGGGCGAAAGTCCCACAGACGACGGTGGGGCGCGGATCACATCGATCCGCGCCCCACCTTCGTAGGAACACGCCTAGTACTGCAACCGCATGTGGGGGTCGTGGCCTCGGCGTTGGTAGTGGCATCGGCGGGCTCGGGCCTGGCTGCGGCGTCAGAAGTGTGACCAGTGCAGACGGTGCTCGTTGCTGTGGCAGCGGGGCGTGACGACAACGTGCCCGATCATCCGGCGGATTTCCGGGACGCTGAGGG
>NZ_JBIAGC010000034.1:0-66566 GCF_042869595.1 Streptomyces sp. NPDC006879 | reverse complement strand
GCTGATACGCACCGACATGATCGTATGCCACCAGCGCCCTGATGACCCGTCAACCCTCACGACCGCGGCTTGACGAACATAGGGGCATCAAGCACTCGACGATCGGGAATGCCGCCAGGTGATCATTCACGGCCCTGCTGGGTGCGGTAAGTCCCGGCTGGTCGAAGAACACCTCGAACAAGCCGCATCCAGCGGCATTCGGATACTCACCGCCGTGACACACGCCGGGGCCACCGAGCTCTCTCTCAGCGCTCTCGCCCACCTGCTGCCGGCGGGACTCGACCTTTCCCGCCCCGTGGAGGCCTACGCAGCCGTGGCCCGGAGCCTGGCCCCGCCCGACGGGCAGCGGCTCGTGATGTTCGTGGACGACATGCACCACCTCGACAGCGCCTCCGCCACCTTGATAGGCCAGCTGTTGCACAGCAGGACCCTCTTCCTGATCGGCACCGTCAGGCCCGGCGAACCGATGAACCGAGCGGTCACAGCCCTCCTTCACCGCAACCACCGGGCCCTACGCATCGACCTCCCGGAACTCAGCCGGCAGCAGGTCGAAGTGCTGCTCCAGCGCGTGCTCCAAGGCCCCGCCGCCCGACGCACCGCGCACGCCCTGTTCGAGACGAGCGGCGGAAACGCCTTGTACCTGAGGGAGTTGGTGCTCGGAGCCTTCGACAAGGGCGCCATCACCCACAACGGCATCTGGGAAATCGACACCGACAACACCGCGACCACCCTCAGGTTGCGAGAGCTCATTCGTCAACGCCTGGCGTCAGCAGGCCCTGCGGGACAACCCGTGCTGGAAGCCATCGCCGTATGCGGAACCGTCTCCTTGGCAGCCTGCGAGGCACTTGCGGATTCCGCCGTACTGATCAACCTGGAAGAAGCCGGACTCATCCACGTCATCCAGGACGAGCAACGCCTGCGCGTCCGGCTCACCCACCCGCTCTACGCGGAGACCCTGCGGGCCGATGTGCCGCTGCTGCGACGCAGGCGCATCCTCCTCGACCAGGTCCGGTTCGTCGAGACGCGCGGCGCCCAGCGACAAGGAGACGCACTGGACCTCTCCTCATGGCGCTTGGCCGCCACAGGCATGGCCGAGCCGGCCATGCTGCTCCAGGCGGCGACGCTTGCCCTGCACGGACGAGAGGTCGAGCTCGCGGTGAGGCTTCTGCGCGCACTGGGTCCGGACGCCCACACTTCCCGCAGCAGGATCCAGCTCGGCTCCGCCCTCGCACATCTGGGTCGGTTCGAGGAATCCGAAGAGATGCTGGCGCAATCGGATCGGTCGGCAGGAAACCCGGAGGAAAAGCAGGCCGCCGTGGCCGCCCGGGTGTTCAACCTGTTCTGCTGGGGCCGCCGCGAGGAAGTCCGCGAGGTCATCGCCGCGGCCCAATCTGCGGCGACAACGCAGGATTCCAAGCACGAACTACGGATGTTCGAAGCCGCCGTGAACACCGTCTCAGGACGGCCCGTTGAAGGCATGGAACTGGTACGGGACTGGCCGGACGCGCCCATCCACACAGTGGACGCCGAGCGTTGGCTGCTGGGTGCGAACGTCAAAGCGACCGGACTTTCACTCCTGGGCGAGCTGAAGGCCTCAACTCCCCTCGCCGAGCTCGTTTACGAAACCCACCGCAAGATCGACGAAAACACCCTGCTGCCTCACCCGTCGGTTCATGCCGCACCCCTGATGCTCGCCCTGTCCGAGAGCGGACGCCTCGAAGAGAGCCGAGCCGTTGGGGAGCGCGCGGCAGAGGAGTTGCTCGCGGCTCCGTCTCCCACCGGACTGTGGGTCGCCCACGAGCTCGGCCGGACCGCATGGCTTGCGGGGCGCCCCCTCGACGCCTCGCGCTGGTACTCAGAAGCAGTTGCGGTGTCCGGCACGCTCGGGCACGGACCCAACTCCCAGCTGTACCTCGCTGGACTCGCCGCCGCTGCCGCGCTGAGCGGGCAGAGGGAGGCGGCCGAAGAAGCCGCCGCGGCTGGACGACAGCTTCAGTCCAGCGGCTTCCTGTCCGGTGAGGAACTTCTGGGCGAAGCCTGGGTCCACGTGGTGAACGGCCGCCTCGGGGAGGCCAGAGTCGTGCTCCATACCGCCGCAGGCCTGGCCCGGAGTACGGGGCACCTCGTCTCGGAGGTGCTCCTGCTGACGGACCTCGCGCGCCTCGGTGAAGCCGAACAGGTCGCCAGCCGGCTGACCGAGCTGGCCGCCCGCTGTGACGGTGCCTTCACCGCGGCACGGGCCAGGTTCGTCGTAGCCCTGGCGGAAGAAATCCCGGACGCCTTGATGCAGGTGGCCGACGACATGGAAGCCATGGGTGCCCGCCTCCTCGCGGCCGAAGCGGCAAGCGCTGCCGTTGCAGCCTGGCAACGGGCCGGGGGGAGCCGGGAGGCGACGGCCGCCTCACTGCGCGCCATGGCGCTGGCCTCTCAATGCCAGGGGGCGCGCACGCCCCTGCTGCTGGCCGCTGGCGCCGGGACCCCACCACTCACCACAAGAGAGAAGGAGATCGCTCTCCTCGCCTCCGAAGGAGCGAGCAGCAAGAAGATCGCAGAGACCCTCTACATCTCGACCAGGACGGTCGACAACCACCTCCAGAAGATCTACGCCAAGCTCGGAGTGACCAGCCGCAGGGACCTGGCGGGCGCCCTGGGACTCACGGGGCCCCGCCGACCGTGAGCCTTCACGGATGAAGAACGGTCGCGGTGGCGACGAGCACGTTGAGGCGACGGGACGAGCAGCGGTCGGCAGGCGCCGCGGAAGGTGAAGGAGGGCCTGACCGCGTTCGCGAACCTTCCCAGCCAGCACCGGCAGAAGATCCAGTCGACCAACCCACTCGAACGCCGGACCGAGCCCGCCCGGCGCCGCCGGATGATCAGCCGAACCACCAGCGAGAACACCCAAGGGTTGTCCCGCAGTACCCGGCGGGCGTACGACGACGGGCCTTTGGCCACCGAGACGGGATACCCGCGCGTTCACGCATGGATGGAGTCACGGCCCTCGGCACGGCAGGGGTGAGGTCGGCGCCTGCACACCCCCACCCGCTACACTGGCGGCGGCGTGCCAGTCCGCTGGCGCACCACTGGATCCGTGGACCAACGTGTCCGAGATCGCGACTTCTGTCGCAATTTCCTACACATTTCCACCAGATCCCCGCCTTCGTAGCTCAGGGGATAGAGCACCGCTCTCCTAAAGCGGGTGTCGCAGGTTCGAATCCTGCCGGGGGCACAAGACGAAGGGCCAGCTCACAGGGGCATTCCCCGGAGCTGGCCCCTTCGCATGATCGCGTCTGTGCCACCTAGGTGCCAGAAGGCGGCGGGTCCTTGCCCTTCCGGGCCTGGCGGATCGTCTGCCCGAGCTTGCCCGCGATGTGCTGATCACGGTAGCTCGGCATGTGCTGGTAGATCAGCGGCCCGGGTCGTGCTGTGCCCCATCAGCGTCATCAACTCACGCGTACCGGCCCCGACGCTGGAGGCCGGGGTGTTCCCGGTGTGGCAGAGGACTCGAAAGTGCATGTGCCCGGGGACGCCAGCCGCTGTACGGGCAGTCGTCCAGTCGTCGCGGATGCTCCGCCGAAGCAGCCCGCCGCGGGGCGGCCCTTGGAAGAGGTGGCCGTCCTGCCCGGCCGCAGCGAAGTGCTCCAGGTGGTGGGCCAGCTCGGGGACGAGTTCGGCGGGGAAGACGACCGGCCGGACGCCGGCGGCGGACTTCGGTGCCTTGTCAGCGAGCTTGCCGTTCTGGAGCTCCGGACTGGGCCCGGCGGACCAGAACCACGAGCGGCTCAGGTCGAGGCCCCGGCGGCGGAGCGAGGCCACATGCCTCCGGCGGGGGATCGGCCGGCAGCGGGCTGGAGGGGGCACCGCACGCGGTGCGGTCCGTAGGGGCTCGCGTGGGGACTGGGGAGAGCGGTGGGTGAGGAAGTGGGCGGCTGACTAGTTGCGCCTGGGCCAGACCGGGCCCTGGTCGGTCCAGATGACGCCCTTGTTGCGGCACAGGCAGAAGGGGTGACCGATCGGGTCGGTGTAGACCTGCCAGCCGTAGCCATTGGGGCCGATGAAGTCCTGCCTCAGCGTCGCGCCGAGGTCGAGGACGCGGCGCTGCTCGGACTCGATCTCGTCCACTTCGAAGTCGAGGTGGAACTGCTTGGGGTGCTCGCTGTCGGGCCACTGCGGAGCGCGGTAGTCGGCCACCCGGATGAATGCCAGCTCGATCTCGCCGAACTGGATGCCAGCCCAGTCCTCGGAGCTGCCTTCCTTGATCGGACGGCCCGTCACCTCGGAGTAGAAAGCCGCCAGCTTCATCGTGTCCGGGCAGTCGATAATGAAATCGGTGAGTCGCAGCATCTCGCGATCTTGTCACAAGACCGTGTCCCACCAGGGGCGGTCAGGTTCCTCCCGCAGGTGCGGATCAGCGGCGGACTTCGGCGGAGCCGCTTTGCATGCCGAGTTGGCTTGCCAGGAGCTCCTCTCTTCGGTGACACCAGTACTACTACGACCAGGCCCTGTCCCAGCCCGAGGGGGACGAGGAAACCGACCTCGACGAAGCCTGGGACGACTGCCCTTCGAAGGAGCACCACACCCTCGACCCGACCTTCGCCCAGGAGCTCGGGCCAGCGGACAAGGCTTCCTGAACTGCCCTGCGACCGCCATGATCTCGACGTTCTCGGACCAGTCGCCTCGCGTAGGGGACTGCTCCATGCCGGAGAGCCGTGAGAGCGACCCCGATCAAAGGGGGGCGCTCCCATCGTCAGGGAGGGTGGCGGGTTGCTCGGAGTCCAGGTCGAGCTCCGAGCGGCTCAGGTGTCTCAGGTCTGCGCCGTGGCCCCGCCGGGCCGAGGCCACCGTGACCGGGGCCGGGCCCTGACGGTCTGGCCGGGCAGTGCCTGTGACTTCGCTCGCTCGCGCGGGACCCCCTTCCAGACCGGGTTCGGCCCAACACCGCATGCTCCGGAGCAATGCCGGACTCAGGCGTCCTCCACGTGGCCGCAGGACGAACAGACCCACAGGTCACGTTGGCGCCACATGGTGCGCCGGCACCGGGTGCACCCGGTGGTCTGGATTCCGTGAGGGCCCATCAGGGGTGGGTCCGGGGTGCTGGTGGCGTACTCGACGATGCGGGCGCGGACCCGGTCGTCGGGGGTGGCCGCCATCCGGAGTAGGCGCGCGGTGCGGCTGCGGGCTTCTTCGGCGAAGTCGGTGGTCATCTCGGGCGCAGGTTACAACGGCTGGTGCGCAAGGTCGTCCAACTGAGGAGGTGTTCACCCTTGACTCACCACAACCTGGGAAAAATGTCAGCACAGGATCGCTTCTGCGTACGGGTTCGTGGTGGCGCGGTACGCGCCGACCCTCGCCTCGGACTCCGGCTGCCCTCTCGCGGTCCGGGCCAGGACGGGCGGTAGGGGCAGCCGGCTGCTCGGTCCGGTCAGTGGTCAGTGGCCGGTGAACTCGGGAGGGCGCTTGTCGAGGAAGGCTCCCATGCCCTCCTTCTGGTCGAGGGTCGCGAACAGGGCATGGAAGGAACGGCGTTCGAAGCGGATGCCGTCCCGGAGCCCGACTTCGAGGGCTTGGTCGACTGCCTCGCGGGCGGCCATGACGGCGTTCCTGCCGTGGCCGGCGATGGTCCGGGCAGCTTCGGTGGCCTCGGTCAACAACCGTTCGGCGGGGACCACTCGGGAGACCAGCCCGGATCGTTCGGCCTCCTGTGCGTCCATGGTGCGGCCGGTCAGGATCAGGTCCATGGCTTTGGCCTTGCCGACGAGTCGGGTCAGACGTTGGGTACCGCCGATTCCGGGGATGACACCAAGTTTGATCTCGGGCTGTCCGAAGACCGCGGTGTCCGCGGCTATCACCAGGTCGCACATCATGGCGAGTTCGCAGCCACCTCCGAGGGCGTAGCCGGACACCGCCGCCACCTTCGGGGTGCGCAGCGCCGTGAACGCCTCCCAGCCGGCGAAGTAGTCCTCGGCGAACATCTCCTGGGCGCTCTTGCCCGCCATCTCCTTGATGTCCGCCCCTGCGGCGAAGACCCGCTCGGATCCCGTGAGGAGGAAACAGCCGGTCTCGGGGTCGTCATCGAGGGGCTGGAGCACTTCGAGGAGTTCGCGCAGCAAGGCACCGTTCAGGGCGTTGAGTACGGCTGGCCGGTGCAGGCGGACGGTGAGGACCCTGCCGTGCCGTTCGACTTTCAGATGCTGGTGGTCCATGGTTCCTCTTCTCGTTCGGGATGGGGTCAGGAGTCCCAGATGGCGCCGTAGGCGGGGATGCCCAGGCGTTCGAGGCCGTGGACCACCTGCCAGGTGAGCTTCTTGTTGGAGATGCAGATGACGGCTTCGGCCCCGAAGTCGCGGTGGGCGGCGTGGGCCAGCCGGACCATGTCGGGCTTGCCGTGTTCGGCGGTGTCCCAGATCAGGGCGTCGGGCTGGGCGTCGAGGATCTCGTCCACGAGCACGTCCCCGTAGGTGGCGCGGGGTGAGCGGGTGGCCCAGACGAGCCGGGCGGGCACCTTGGCAGCGAGGAGGTGCGGCAGGCAGGGGCCGATACCGCTGCCGGTTGCCACGTAGACGACCTTGGTGAAGAGGGTTTCGATGTTGGCGACACCGGCGGTGGTGATTCCCTTGACCCAGACGTGGTCGGGTGCGTCGTCGATGAAGGCGCCGGTCCAGTCTCCCGCCCGGGAGATGGTCAGGCGGAAGCCGCTGTGTCCGGGGGTGGGCACGTTGGCGAAGGAGTGCCACTCCAGCAGCGGGCGGCGGCTGACGGCGGTGGAGGAGCCCGCGAAGGGCGTGTGCCCGTGGTCGAAGCGGGCGATGGCCACATGTGAGGAGGGGCGGTCGAGGGTGACGGGCACCTTGCGCAGCCGCATCCAGGGCAGGGCGACACTGAAGGTGAGCAGGGCCAGTACCCAGACCTCCGGGGCGGTGGCCGGGGGCTCTTGGCGATCGCGCAGCGCTGTGAGCGTGTGCGCCCAGAAGAGCGCGAGTGCCGCCCAGCCGCCGAAACGGTGGATCTTCTCGAAGTGGTCGTGGAAGCGCGCCCGGAAGCGCGGGAGCGCGGTGCTGACGATTCCCACGAGCAGGGTCACGAGCGCATAGGTCACCGTCAGCGTGTCGGCAGGCGCTCCGCGCACGGTGAGTGCGGTGACCAGGCCGATGAACCACAGGGTGCCGCTGAGGGCGCCGCCTACGTGGAGCCCTCCGAAGTGGTAGACCTTCGCGAGCGTCCAACGGATCCTCAGCGGCCAACTGGTGGGGGCCGCGGTGGCGATCCGGAAGAGCAGATTGATCACGTACTGCTGGCGGATCAGGATCGCCAGGGCGAAGTTGGCGAGTACCGCGTGGGAGATCGTGTGGGTCGCGATTCCGCCGGGCAGGGCTCGTAGGAGGACCACCGCGTTGGCGGCGAGCACCAGCGCGGCCAGCCGGTTGTGGTGCATGAGCCGGGGGTGTTTGAGCATCCGGCGCAGCAGGGGGGTGGGCGCCGGCAGCGGCTCGGGGACAGCCGGTGCCGGCACGGGGGGCCGGGGCGCGGCGGGCGGGGGTCCTGCGGTGCCTACCGCTTCGGCCTGTGGTGCGGCGTGGGCGGCAACGGGCGTTGCCACGGAGCGAGATGGGGTCATGCCGCTGCCCCCTGGGTGAGCAGCCGGCGCAGGGCGGCCTTGTCGACTTTGCCGCGGTTGGTCTCGGGGAGCTCCGCCAGGGGGTGTACGACGGCCGGTACGCAGTAGTACGGCAGGGCTTCGGCCACGGCCCTGCGGGCGCTCTCCGGTCGGACGTCCAGTGGGGAGACGAAGGACACCAGAGTGCGCTCGTCCAGTTTGAGGGTGACGGCCCGTTCGCATCCGGGGATTCGTTCAAGGACCGCGGAGACGCTGTCGAGTTCGACGCGGAACCCGCGGACCTTCACCTGGTCATCGGTGCGGCCGAGATGTTCGAGTTGTCCGTCCGGGGTCCATCGACCGAGGTCGCGGGTGCGGAACATCTTGCGGGTACCGCCGAGGAAGGGGTCGGGGGCGTACCGCGTTTCGGTGAGGTGGGGATCGCCCAGGTATCCGGCGGATACGCAGGCCCCGCCGGCCCACATCTCGCCCACCTGGCCGGGTGGGCAGGCCCGCCCGTTCTCGTCGAGGACGTAGACGGTGTTGTTGGGGGTGGGCCGTCCGATGGTGAGGCGCACGGCCGAAGGGTCGTGGCGTTGCATCGTGTTGACGATGGTGGTCTCGGTGGGCCCGCAACCGTTGTAGAAGGTGCAGGTGCGGGCCCAGCGGTCGGCGAGGGGCCGGGGGCAGGGTTCTCCGGCCACGGCGACGACCCGGATCCTTCGGCACGCGGCGGGGTCGAGGGATCCGAGGACGGTCGGGGTGGCGATGAGCACGTCCACCCGGGCGGCTGTCTCGGCGATGTCCTCGCCCCGGATCAGCAGGGTGGCGCCGTGGCTGAGGGACGCCAGGATCTCCCAGGCAGCCATGTCGAAGGCGATGTTGAGGATCTGGCCGACCCGCCATCCGGGGCGGATTCCGAGGTCGCCGGGCGAGGTCAGCAGGAGGTTGGTGACGTTGCCGTGCGTGACCGCCACCCCGTTGGGGGTGCCGGTGGTCCCCGAGGTGAACAGGACGTAGCAGGGGTGTTCCGGGTTGCTGGGTATCGCGGGGGCGGGAGGGCCCGCGTCGGCGTCTCGCCCCTGGTGCGCCGTGAACTGGTCCACCGCGATCAGGACGCCGCCTTCGGGCAGTGGAATCCGCTTCTCGTAGGCGCTCTGGGTGAGGACGACGGTGATACCCGCGGTGTGGACGACGTGTTCCAGTTGGGCGCGGGGCGTGAGGGCGGCGTCCTGCGGCACGTAGGCGGCGCCCGCCTTGAGCGTGGCCAGGAGGCCGACCAGCATCGGTAGGGACCGTCGGACGAACAGGCCCACCCGGTCTCCGGGTTTCACGCCGAGGGCGATGAGGTGGGTGGCGAGCCGGTTGGCCTGGCGGTCCAGCTCCCGGTAGGTGAGGGCATCGCCCCGGTGTTCGGCGGCTACGGCCTCGGGGTGCGCTGCTGCCTGCTCCTCGAAAGCCCGGTGGACGCTCTGATGGGACGGCGCCTGGGTGGGGCCCTGTCCGAACAGCTGCACCAGGCGGCGCTCCTGGTCCGAGAGGTGCGTCATCGGCTCGGTGTTCCAGCGTCTCGCCGGTGCCGGGGGCAGGACGGTCGCCGTGGTGGGGACGACACTCACCGGGCGGGGCGCGTCCGCGGCTGTGTCTCCCGGAGTTGGTGGCGTGAACAGCTGACGGGTCATCCTGGCTCCCAGACACTGAGGGGTGGCAGCGGCGGCCGTGCGGGGCCGCCTTCTTCCACTCCGAGCTAACCCCGGCGAGGGCGCATACGTGTGCGAAGACTCGACGGCGTCACAGTTCGGTAAGGAAACGGCGGGCGCCCACCGGCCTCACGGGCGGTGCTCCGCGCAGGGGGCGCGTGCGTCGGGGGCGGGCTGCGGAGGGCGTGTCCGGGCAAGCACGAAGCCCCTCAGGTCCACCTGAGGGGCTTCGTTGGGTAGGGGCCGGAGCCCTCCTGCTCAGAGTCGCTTGGCGCTGCGCAGGGTCGTCGCGTAGTAGCCGTTGCCGTCGAGTCGGGAGGTGCCGCCCTTGTCCCCGATGGTGGGGCCGTTGGCCTCTTCCCGGCTCGATATGAAGATCTTGTGGCCGTCGGTGTCGGCGCCCATGTAGATGCCGGTGTGGTCGAGACGCTCCTTGGTACGTGCGTCCAGCTTGAAGAACACCAGGTCGCCCGGCTGGAGAACGTCGATGTTGGTCGGCCGGTCGTCCGGGGTGATTCCCTTGAGCGGCAGGATGTCGGCTCCGACGTCGGAGCGGGCCATGCCGTTGGCGGTGCGCGGCAGGCCGTCGCCGGCGCCGTCCTTCGGCGCCAGGGGGTAGCGGGCGCGGTAACCGAAGACCGTGCGGACGAAACCGGAGCAGTCCATCGAGCGGTAGCGCATCTGCTCCGGCTGCAGCGTGGTGCCGTTGCGGAAGTTGTAGGGAATGCCCAGGTAGTCGAAGAAGTCGGACTCCTCCAGGCGGAGGTCGTTGCCGACACTGCCGTTCGGGTTCAACGGGCCGAAGTTGGCGTCACCGGCGTAGGGGACGCCGTCCGCGTCCTTCTTCACCGGTGCCTGGTCCCCGTATTGGAAGGCCATCGCGAAGATGTCGTCCTCTTCGCTGCCCTGGTACTCCTTGAACCAGTCCTTGAACCACTGCTCGCGTTCGGCACCCTCCCGCCACTCCTCCGGCATCAGGCGCACCCAGTTCTCCGTGACCACCCGGGCCTTGGTGTTGGCGGGCTCGGTGAACGTGCGGCTGGGGCCGGTGAGGGTGGCGGTGCGAGCGCCGTCGGTGAAGGTGGCCAGTACCTCGCCGCCACCACCACGGAGCACCGAACGCCCCGGGGAGTTCAGCCGCTCCCACTTCTGCTCGCCGCTCTGGGCTTTGGCCCCACCCTCGGCGGGCCGGTCGGTGATGGCCTGGATGGCCGGCGCCTTGGCCTGCTCATCTTTACGCAGCTCGACGGTGAAGTACGCGCTGCCGGCCAGCAGCGCGAGCACGGTGGCGGCGTGCAGGACGGGACGCTTGCGTTTGGGCGAGGCGGTCATCGGATGCTCCGGACGGTGGCGGGACTGGCGGGTCGGTGTCAGGGGGTTGTGGCGGGATCAGGCCTGCGGCATGACGCCGAGCAGGATGCCGGCGGTCAGCACGACATAGGTCATGAGCGTCGCGGAACCAGTGGCGATCAAGGTCGCGCCCTTGGGCTGGCGGACCAGCTGGTAGGCGATCAGGCCGGGGACGATGAAGCCGAGCGTCTGGTTCGCGTACAGCAGCGGGAACTCCATCTGGAGGACGATGACGAGCGTGCCCTGCAACAGGACGCCGATGAGTACGACGGCGGCGAACAGCCGCTTGCCGTAGAGGATCACGAACCGCTGGACGAGCAGCGTCGACACGTAGGTCAGGACGGTGACGCCCACGACCATCGCGGCGCGCTGAAGGTCCTCGACCAGGGTCAGCGCGAGCCAACCGGGGGTGATCATGCCGCCCGGCGAAAGGTTGGTGGTCAGGTAGCAAATCAGCGAGAAGAGCAGGCCGAGCGCGATGCCGATCGCGGCGATCTCAGGGGTGAGGACGGCGGGGATCAACGGGGCTCTCCTGGGTTCTGCCACTGTTGCGGGTACGGGTCTTGTGCGTACTGCTCGTTGGGGTGCTGCTCGTTGGGGTACGGGGCGTTCGGGTGCTGCTGCGGCTGCCCCTGCTGGAACGGCGGCCACGGGGCGGGCGGACGCTGCTGCGGCACCTGGGCCTGCGGGTACCCCGGCTGCCGCGGGGGCAGCTGCTGGGCGTACTGCTGCTGTGGTGCGTACTGCTGCTGGACCATCGGGATGCCGGCGGTGGTGAGCATCCGCTCCCGCGCCGCCGGGATGTTCGCGTACGGGTCGACGTGCCTGACGTACAGGGCCATCGTCTGGTCGTGGCGCGGGTGGTCGGCAGCGTTGGGCTCCTCCTCGAAGGAGGGGAGCTCGGCGAGGTGCTCCAGCAGGATCTCGCCCTGGCCGTGGATGTTGCCGATCGCCACCAGGGAGGAGTCGGCACCGAGGTGGCCGAGCAGTTCGTGCATGAACTCCTCGCCGTCGCGGCCGTCACCGCCGAGGTCCACGGCCCGGTCACGCCATTCGGCGGGGATGGCGTCGATGGCGCTCTTGGCCGGGTGGCCGATGACGAACACCTTGTCCGGCTTGAGGTCGGGCACGATCTGGCCCATCTGGCCGTTGCGCTCCACCCGGTCGGGGCGGCAGTTGATCACCACGTTCAGCGGGCGGTTGATCGCGCCGAGGTCGAGCAGCTGGTTGATGTTCATCAGCGTCGACTCGGGGTCGTTGGCGGCGAAGACGTTGGCGAATCGCAGTCGCTTCTCACCGGGGGCGATGTAGCGCTCGACGGAGAGCACGCCGGGGTCCGGCGGAGCGTCGTACATGCCCTGCATGGCGGTTTTGCGGTCCACCCCGAGGAGCTCGGCCACCACCAGGGCGATCGCCACGTTCTCCTTGAAGGTGAACCAGCTGAAGCCACGCAGTTCCTCGTCGGTGACCATGTCGGGGTCCGCGTAGATCAGCTTGCAGTCCCGGGCGTCCGCCTCCTGCTGGAGGATGTGGAAACGGTCCTTCTCGGCGGTGACGCAGATGCCCCCGTGCGGCATCGAGCGGGACAGCGAACGGCCGATGTCATCCAGGGTCGGCCCCATTTCGGCGACGTGGTCCTCACGGACGTTGCACAGCACGCCGATGGTCGACTGGATCAGCTTGGACTGGTTGATCTCCTGGAGCGCCGGCATCACGGCCATGCACTCCATCACCAACGCGTCCGGGTGGTAGGCGGCGGCCCGGCGCACGATGCCGATCTGTTCCACCACGTTGGCGATGCCGAACTTGCGGTAGACCGGCTCCTCGGTGGCGTCCGGGTGGATGAAGCGGGCCGCGGTGCCGGTGGTCTTGGCCACCGTCACGAGCCCGCCACCGCGCAGGGCGCCCGCGCACAGGCGCGTGATGGAGCTCTTGCCGCGGATCCCGTTGACCAGCACCCGGGTCGGGATCTCTTCGAGGTTGGCGAAGTGCCGTCGCTGTTCCACGATGCCCGCGGTCAGCAGGATCACGCAGCAGACGACCAGCACGGAATAGAGGAAGAGCACGGCGGTTCAGTTCCTTCCGGCCGTGGAGCGGGCAGCGCCACCTGCGCCGGGGCCCGGGGCACCGGCGGCGGCTTCCTTCTTGCGCTGCTCCTGCAACTGCTGGCGGATGATCTCAAGGCTTCGGGTGACGGCGCCGACCTCGTCGTGGTGGGTCGGGAACAGGACCGTGCGGCGGTCTCCGTCGGCCAGCGCCTCGGCCCGGCGGGCGAGCTCCCGCAGCGGGCGGACCACGATGATGTAGAGCCATCCCAGGCAGGCCGCGCCGGCCGCGAGGCCGAGCAGACCGGCGAGCATGGTGCGGTTCTGCAGCCGGTACTCGGGGATCGCGAGCCCTCTGGCGGACTGCCAGCTGACCACCGTCCAGGACAAGGGCTTGGCGGCGCCGCCGCCGATGAAGGGCGCAGCCGCGGCGATGATGTTGTCATCGCCCTTGCGGAACAGGATGCTGCCCGGGTGCGGGTTCTGACCCACCTTGAGGGCGGATCCGTCGACCAGCGCGGTCAACCGGTCGTCGTCGAGCTTCTCGAAGGCCTGGTACCCGTTGTTGGCTGCGATGACCCGGTGTTCGGAGTCCACGACCCGGACTTCACCGAGGCCGGGGCGCTTGAGAAGAGCGTTGAGGAAGTCGATCCGGAACTCTCCCACCACCGCGGCGCCGGGACGGCCGGAGATCTCAGCGGTGCCGACGACCACCGGCTCCTTGCTGTTGGTGGACAACAGCCGCACCGGAACCTGGCTGGGCCCCTTGCCGTTGGCGGATTCGGGTTTGGTCCCGGCCTTGGCCAGCACCTCGCCGTCCTTGGCCTGGACGTACAGCGACTGGTATCGGGAGTGCTCCGTGGCGGTGCGCTCCAACACGGCCTGCATCTGCTCCGCCGAGGTGTCCTTCCCGATCGCGGAGGCGACGGACTGAAGGTCCGCGTGCCCCTCGTTGAGGGCGCGCCGGATGCGGTCGTTGAGCGTGTCGGTGCGTTCACGCTGGTCGTTGACGAGTTGCTGGGGCACCAGTACGTCGGAGCCGGCACGGTTGACGAACAGGCCGAGCGGCAGGCACCAGCACAGCAGCAGCACGGCACAGACGGCGAGCAGGCTACGGGCGCCCGCGCGGCTGAGGCCGCGGGCGGTGGGCGCGTCGGCGGTGCTGTGCGGGCCGCCGAGGAGCTGGCCGCGCAGGCGTTCCAGCGCGTATCCGATGCGGGCGGCTTCTCCGCTGCGGGGGACGGACACCGGACGGTGCAGATCGCCGCGGGTCAGGCGGCGGCTCTCCAGGAAAAGGGCCAGGAGCGGGCGCTGCACGGTCCCCATGAGGAGGGCGACCACCAGGGCGCCCAGCAGCAGGAGCGCTCCGGCGGCGACGAGGCCGAAGAAGGCGTCAGAGGCCGCCCGGCCGTCCTCGGCCACGTTGACCATCGCGACGACGGTCAGTCCGAGGCTGGTGGCCGTGGTGCCGACACCGGGTTCGGGTCCGGCGAGCGTGGCGTAGCCCGCGGCGGCCCGTTCGCCGGCGTGGGAGTTCCCGAACAGGCTGCCGCTGACGCCGGGGAAGCCTCCGGCCCCGGGTTCCTTGACCTTCAGGGGGTGGCTCTTGCCCTTCTGGGCGGCGGTCTTGGCGAAGGAGTTGAGCTGCTTGGTGTCGCGGGCCACGTCCGAGCGCTCGGCGTCGGACTTGACCTGCTCCGGCTCGGGGATGCCGTCGCTGCTGAGTACGTTGCCTTCGGGGTCGACGACCGCGATGGCACGGAACTCACCGAGGCTAATGCCGGGGAAGCGCAGGGAGCTGGAGGCGACGAGTAGTTGCTGTGGCTTGCCCGGCCAGGACAGCAGGGCGAAGGAGAGCAGTCGGGTCTCGCCGTTCTGCAGCCGGATCATGCGGGGGGCGAGGCCTTCCTCGCCCGACAGCTTGGTGCGGTCGATGGCCTTCAGGGGAAGGTTCTCACCGCGGGCGGCAAGTAGCGATCCGGAGCTGATCTCGATGATCGCGGTACCGCGCCACTTCTGGTAGACGCGTCCGACCTTGTCGAGCACGGCGTCGGGAGCGACGGGGTCGCCGGCGGAGAACAGCGCGGCGGCCCGGCTCAGGTCGGTGACGCTCTCGTCGAGGGAAGCGCGCAAAGCTATCGCGCCGTCCTCTGCGAAGTGCTGTTGCGAGGTCATCACGGCCTCGGGAAGCTTGTCCTCACGGACGCTGCCCAGGCTGAGTGCGGTGATGCCGGCTAGACACAACAGCAGGGCCGACAAGATGGCTATCGGCGGACGTATGCCACCGAGTAGTGACATGTCGGCCCTTCGGCGGACCTTGTGCCGCCGCTTCGTGCGCGAAGCGGCCACAACGGCGCTCCTCTCCTGGATCGGATCCCGGCTTCCCGGGGTGGTACAGGTCGTGCGTCAGGTCGATTCGATCGACCTTGCGAATGCTACGGGGGCGAGCAGGACCGTGGTCGACGGCGCCCGCGGCGCTCAGCCCGGAAGTCCCTGGAGTGGCTGAAGACCGTCCTTGGCGGCTCCGCGGTTGAGCACCGTGCCCTGGGTGCGTTCGAACGCGACTTGGTAGCGCGAGCGCAACTCGGGGCTGAGCCCGGACTGGCGAAGTGCGGTTGCGACGTCCACCACGCGGTATTCCCTGACGGGGGTCGCCTGTTCCACGGTGGCGCCCTCGACGGCGTCCGGCTCGTTCGTCAGGTCCGGGGGGATCTCGACCAGGGTGGGCGCGAAGCGGGCCCTTACGTCCCAGGTGCCGCCCTTCTCGGTGAAGTCGAACCAGCCGATGGCGCCCTCCTCGGTCAACCCGTTGGGAACCTCATGGCGGGCCAGGTGGTTGCCGAGCCCGTAGGCGACCCAGGTCCCCGCGATCTTCTCCATCGGCTGGACCACGTGCGCATGGTGACCGATGACGAGGTTGACGCCGGTCTCGGTGGCGATCCTGTGGGCCATGCTGATCTGCCACTTGCTGGCGTTGGACTGCTGTTCGCGCCCCCAGTGCAGGGACAGCACCACGACGTCGGCACCTGCCTTGCGGGCGGCCTTCTCAGCAGCGGCGATCTTGTCGAAGTCGAGCTTGTTGACCAGCCACGGCTTGCTCTTGGGCGCGTCCCGGCCGTTGAAGGAGGAAGAGAAGGAGAGTTGGGCAACCTTGACGCCCTTGACGTCCAGGATCAGGGGCTTCCCCGCCTCCGCCTGGTCGCGGGCGGAACCGGTGTGTTTGATACCGGCCGAATCCAGGGTGTCCAGGGTTCGTTTCACACCGCCCACACCGTGATCGAGGGTGTGGGTCGAGGCGGTGGAGCAGCTGTCGTACCCGACCTTCTTGAGGGCCGTGGTGATTTGCGGCGGCACCAGGAAGTCCGGGTGACCTTGGAAGGGCCCATCCGGTTTGCCCAGAACCGGGTCGAGATGGCAGATTCCGAGGTCCGCCTTGCTGATCACCGGCTTGACGCCCGCCATGATCTTGTCGAAGTCGTACCCCTTTGTCCCTGCCACCCTGGCGTCCTTCGCCGCCTGATCGACGAGCTGGGGTTGGACGAGGATGTCCCCACTGGCGGCGAGGCTGAAGTGGCGTCCACCACCGGCACCGGAGGCCGTGTCGCCGTCGCCACCGAGCAGCCCGCACCCTGCGAGCGAGCCGGTCAGAGCCAGCGTGAGGGCAGTGGAGGGTATGACGCCGGGCCGGGTGCGGGAGCGAGCACCTCGGCGTGCGCCGGATCGGGGGGCGATCTTCTTCCTCCTGTATTTTCGTCGGACCATGAGCGCATCCTCCGTGAAACGAATACCTGCCAAGACGGCCCTGGGGGCCGTCATGGCAATCGTCACCCTGACGGCGGGGATTGCCCTCTGGTGGACCTGGCCGCGTACGGAGCAGCCGCCCGTGGCCCAACCCTCCACACCCACGGGGATCGACCTCGAGGCGCGGATCATCCAATTCACAACAGGGTTCAGTGAACGATCAGGGTATCGGCCACCAACCCGAGAAGAACGTTTTGCAGTCGCTCAGGGTATCTCCTCGCTCCTTGAGGGAGATACCGCCCTCGCTCAACGAGAGCTCGCCCAGGTCGACTACGCAGTGGGAACGGTCACCGACCGGATCAGCGGGCGCAGGTTCGCGGAGGTCAGGGATGCCGCGGTGGGCCACGGCGGAGGGGCCCGCGGGTGGGGGCGGATCTACCTGGACCTGGACGCCCACCCGCGCTGGTCGGTCCAGGTGCCGCACCCGGTGGCCGACGAGGACACCGAACGGCTGGGAGTACGCATCCTCCGGGCCTCGCCCGGCGGGGTCATGGTGCTGGCCGGGGCTCACCGGGCCGCTGGTCGCGGCAACGCCGCGGACATGGCTCACCGCACGGACACCGTCTTCCACGCCGTCATCAAGGAGCTGATGGGGCGCGGACTGCCCGGAATCCAGGTCCACGGGTTCGCCAACTCCTCCGTACCCATGTACGACGCCGTGGCGTCGACCGGGGAGGGTGAGGTCGCGGTGAAGGAGGGCCGCAGGCTGGCGAAGGAGCTGAGGGCGAACGGCCTGGCCGTGTGTTCCGCCTGGGCCCGCCCCTGCAAGCTGGCAGGACGGGAGAACAAGCAGGGCACCGTCGCAGCCGACCACGACCTCCCCTTCCTGCACCTGGAGCTGAGCCGTGAGGTTCGCCTCGATCAGGAGCGGCAGGACGAGGTGGCGAAGGCGGTGTCGGCGGTGACTCGGCACTGGTCCTCCCTGCCGGAGGGCACTGCCCGGCTTCCATCCGTGGCGCAGTAAGGGGACTCTCGCCAATCCGCCAGCAGGGGTATGTTGCCTAGTATCCGTTTTGTCCAGAAGGATGCTTCCCCAGGGAGTGAGGACGGGATGAGCAAAGACCGCAAGCAGGACCTCTTGGCCGCCGCGGCGGCCCAGCCCCACCCCAAGGCCCCGGAAGGGCCCCGGCACGGCTACGCCGGCCCCCTGCACAGCAAGGTCAAGGGCGGCGCCCACACCAAGGCGGACCTCAAGCGCGCCGGCTCCCCCCAGGGAGATCGGATCGGCGAGCGAACCAAGGGGCTCAGCTGAGGACCGTCCCGCGATCCTCGACGGACCGTCGCGCGGCGCGCGGCGCCGCGCACCGCGCGACGAGGTGGCCCTCGAATCCGGCCGATCCGCACGGCCCGGCGAGGAATCGGGCGGGACGCCGCTCCACCCGGAGCACCACGGCCTGACCGCGGACCCGCCCCGGTCCCGGGCACGGCCGGGGTCCACCCACGGTCACGGAGCGGGCGCCCGCGGTCGTCACGGGCTCAGTTCGTCCGGGCAGGGCGTTCCGCGCGGCACCTGGTAAGGGGCGGCCAGCCGGTACCGGCCGGGTCGCGGAGCCAGGAGTTCCGTCCAGTGGTCCCCTGCCTCGTCCGGGTGGGCCCGCAGGCAGCCGTTCTCGTTGACGAAGGAGCGGGGCTCGTCCTCGTCCCGGTCCTTGGACTCCTGCGTCTCACGCGGTGCCTCCACCCCCTCACCCTGCTCGTCGACGAGCCCGAGCCAGGGAGAGTAGGGGATCCGGATCAGCACCCGCCCGGGCCGCGGCACCTCCACCACGAGCTCTCCCGCTCCCGCTCGGGTGACGCTCGCCGGCGGCGCGGCCAGCGGGGTCGGCTGCCGCACCTCGAACAGGCGCCAGTTGGCGTCCGCCCACACCTGCTGTAGGTAGGGCAGTCCGGCGGCCACCAGCTTCGCTTCCCCACCCGCTCCGGAATCCGGGGTGTCACCAACGGGCAGCACCACGTAGTGCACCGCCCAACGGTCGAGCCACTGTCGGTAGCTGGCTGCGTCCAGGCCCTCCTCGTAGAAGAGCGGGTTGCGTTCCATGTCAGCCTGGCGGTTCCAACCGCGGGCGAGGTTGACGTACGGGGCGAGCGCGGAGGACTCCCGGTGGCTCTTGGCCGGCACCACCTCCACCCGGCCCCGCTCGGCGCCCACCCGCTGGAGCTGGTCGACCAGCGGTGCCAGTTCCCGGGTCCACGCGGCGACGGGCGTGGTCCGCACCACGTCGTCCACACCCTTGAAGCCGATCCAGAAGTTCAGCCCCGCGAAAGCCAGCACCAGCGCGTACCAGCGGCGCGAACGCGGCACCGTGTACGGGAGGGCCGCGATCAGGACCACTCCAGCGAACAGCATCGCCATCCGCGTGACGTTGGACCCGATCTGCGAATCGACGAGCCAGGTCAGCAGTACGCCCAGCCCGTAGACGGCGGCGGCGATCCGGACCGTCTTCCACTTCTTCGGGACGAGGAAGAAGACGAGGACGGCGAAGAGGAAGGGCAGCGAGGCCGACCCGACCGAGATCGGCTGTGTGCCGGAGAAGGGGAAGAGCCATGCGGACAGCGCCACCACCGCCACCGGTGCGAGCCCCAGGGCATAGGCGCCCGGACGTCGCTGGCTGAGGAACAACGCGGCGGCGACCACCCCGAGGAAGAGCCCGGCGACCGGACTCGCGGCAGTCGCCAGGCCCGCCAGCGGGGCTGCCGCGGCGGCTTTGGCCCAGCGTATCCGGGTGCTCGCCCGCGGCCAGGCGAAGACGGCGGCGACCGCTCCGAGCGCGAACATGGTGCCGAGCCCGAAGGTGACCCGGCCGGAAAGGGCGTTGCACAGCAGCGCGAAGACCCCGGCGAGGGACGGCACCAGCGGATCGCGCACCGCACCGCGGCAGCGACACAGGATGAAGGCGAGCAAGCCCGCCGAAACCGTGCCGGCGACCATCATGGTGGTGCGGACACCGAGGACGTGCATGAGATAGGGCGAGACGACGCTGTACGAGACCGGGTGCATCCCGCCGTACCAGGCGAGGTTGTACGCGGAATCGGGGTGGCGTCCGGCGAATTCGGCCCAGGCGTCCTGGGCCGCGAGGTCACCACCGCTGTTCGCGAAGAGGAAGAACCACACGAGGTGCGCCACCCCGGCGACGGCCGTCGAGACCGCGATGGGATGCCTTCGTACGAAATCGAGCGCCCCGACAGCCGAACGCACCTTCACCCGGGCGGGAGCGGGCGGGGGCGGCACCGAGCCCGATGGCACGGCGCCGGCCGCGGACCCGTCCGACGGCTTGCGCTCGGTGGTCGTCACAACGGCTCTCCCCGTCTCCTGCTGGGCGACTGCGGCGCATCACGCCCGCATCGTGCTGGACGCGCCCCGGCGCCCCGGAGTTGACCGGAGTGCCGGGGCACATCGGATGTGGATCAGGCGATCCGCGTCAACTTGCTACCGAAGGAGGGCTCCAGCAGGTCGGCCTGGAGGGCCACCGGCACCTTCACCTGGCTCGTTCCCTCGCCGACCGTGAGCACCCCGACCTCGGTGCCCGCCCCGGCCGTGTGCGGCAGGGCTGCTCCGTTGCCCTTCAGCTCGATGTCCACCTTCAGGGACGGCCAGCCGACGACCTCCACGTCCTCGGTCGCTACGACCGGCACCCGGGTGCCCAGGCCGTCGTCGACGAACCCGACGACATCGCCCTTCTTGACCGCCTTGGCACCGGTGAGGTTGTCCTTCGCCTCGTCCAGCATCTTCTTGCTGGCCGCGATGGCGGATCCGAGAATCGGCACGCTGTGCTGGGCGAGTACGGCGCCCACCACGAACTGGTCGGTGTCACCGATCATCTTGTGGGCAGCGAAGAGCAGGTTGCCACCGGCCTTGGTGGTGCTGCCGGTCTTGATGCCCAGGACGGTCGGGTCGGCCGTGAGGGTGTTCCAGTTGTCCCACCTCGTGCCGGACGGGTCGGTCCAGCGCTGCATCCGCGTGATGTCCCTGAGGACCGGGATCTCCACGAGCTCCAGCCCCAGCTTGACCTGGTCCTCCGCCGTGCTGACCGTGGTCGCGTCCAGACCCGACGGGTCCGTGTACGTGGTGTTGGTCATGCCGAGTTCCTTGGCGGTGTCGTTCATCTTCTTGACGAACGCCTCCTGACTACCGGAATCCCAGCGGGCAAGCAGCCGCGCGATGTTGTTCGCGGACGGGATCATCAGGGCGGCGATCGCGTCGTACTCGCTGATCCGATCGCCCTCCTTGACCGTGTTGAGCGTCGACTCCTTGTCCGTCTTGTCGAACTGGCCTTCGGTCTCGGCGGTCTTGTCGACCTCAATCATGGCGCCCTTCTGCCCCCGCTTGAAGGGGTGGTCGCGCAGGATCACATAGGCGGTCATCGCCTTGGTGACGCTGGCGATGGGCACCGGCTTCTGCTCGCCGTAGGAATCCACCATCCCCAGCCCGGTGGCGGCCACATAGGACTGGCCCATCACGGGATCGGACAGCTCGGGCTTCTCACCTGCGAACACATAACTGGAGTCACCGGTCATCGTGAGCGTCGGCGCCGGCAGCGGGCGCACCATCTGCACCACGACGAAGACGATCGCGAGGAGCGCCACGAGGGGGGTCCAGATCTTGATCCGGCGCGCGGTGGTGCGCAGGGCGCTGGGCGGCGGAGGCGGATTGTTGGTCAGTTCCGCCAGCATGTCGAGCGGCGGACGCGGTGGCAGTGGCTGCTGCCGGGTGCGTTCCGTGCCGTCGAGGGCGGCTGCTGGCCGCCCGGTCGCGGGCCCCTCCTGCGCGGTGCCGGCAGCGGCTGCCGGGCGGGGGGTCGCGGCGGGGGCCGCGGACTTCGGCGCGGCGCCCGAGCCCTCCTCGCGCAGGGGGACGAAGGTGCTCTCCTTCGGTACCGCCGGCGGCGTCGGCGCGCGGAACACCGCGGTCGTCTCGGCTGCGTCAGGCTTCGCTTCACCAGGGGGTTTGGGCAGTTTGAACACGGCGGTGGGCTCATCCACCGCGGGCTCCGCCGGGCCCGGCCGCACCGTCCGCAAGACGGTGGTCTCATCGACGGAGGGACGCTTCGGCGTCGTGCGCAGTACCGCGGTGCGATCCGACTCCGGCCGGTCGCCCTTCGCACCCGCATCGTCTGCGAGGGCGGGCTTCGCCCTGCCCGGGCGGGCGAACCAGTCCTCCTCGGCGGCCTCGCTCGGCCCTCGGCCCCCGACCTCGGGGGTTTCGGCGCCGGTGCCGTCCGTGGCGGGGCCGTCGGCCGGCGCCGCGTCGGCCACGCGCCGGGGGTCGCCGACGCTCTTCGCGCCGCCCTCTCCCGCGCGCCGGAGCTGTACCCCGGATCCGCCCGTGGCGGACCTGCCCGCAGCGCTCCCCGCGTCCCGCGCCGCCCGCGAGGGCGGGTCCGCACCCGCCGGGGGCGTCTCGCGGTCCTCGCCCTCGGGTGCGTCCGCCTGCGCGGGTCGTACCCCGGGGCCCTCCTCGCCGGCGCCGGCCCCGCGAACGCGAGGGCGGGGTTCGGCATCGACGGAGCCGGCGTCGGGCTCCGCCTCCGGGGAACCATCGGCGTCGCTGGAACCGCCTGCGTCGTCAGATCCGGTGTCGGTGCCCGTGCCGGTGTCGCCGTCCGGGTCGGCAGCCGCATCCGTCGCGGCTTCGGTGTCGGCCTCGTCGGCTTCCTCCCCCGCGACCGGGGCGGCCTCCCCGCGGGCGACGGTGGACACCGTGCTCGCGGGGGTCGTGGCGTCGTCGGCTGCCCCGGTACCGCGCTCTTCGGGCTGATCACCTGAGGAGCCCGAGGACGCCCGGAAGACCGAAAGGCGCGGATCCCGCTCTCGTGAGGTCGTCGCCGCCCCCGACGATTCCTGCTGTTCCGACTTGTCGGGGGACTCGCCCGCCACCGTTCCTCCTCGATCGACGTACAGCACTAGCTGTCCGAACCGTCTCCAGTGTCCCGTCTCGGGGGCATCGCCCCCGTGCTAGACGAGAACGACATAGCAGCTGGTTCCCCCACAAAGCGTTCAGGCACCCTCGACAGATGAATGTGAGAGGGGTCACCCTGTCATTCATCCACGCGGGGAGGCATGGATGGGCAGGAGCCGCAGAACACTTCCGGAAGAGCTTCTGTTGCTCGCCTTGGACCCGACGACGGGAACCACGGCGCAGCCGCAGTCGCTCGACCTCGGCCTTGCCGGGGCCCAGCTAGTAGAGCTGGCCCTGGCGGGACGGATAGCCCCAGATGGGGATCGTATCGCCGTGGTGATGCCACGGCCGACAGGAGATCCGACCTTGGACTCCGCATTGGAGTTGTTGCGTCGACGCGGCAGCCCGGTGCGCGCCGTCCACTGGATCGGTGGACCCCGACTGGGGCTCCGCCAGACGTATCTCTCGCATCTCGAACGGTGCGGCATGGTCCATGCCGTGGAGGGACAGATGTGCGGGGTGCTGCCGACGACTCGCTACCAGGCGACGGACACGGCCATCAGTCGGGAGATCAGAACCCGGCTGGACAACGCGATCCGCACCGGCGTACCGCCGGACCCGCGGACCGCGGCGCTCGCCGCGCTGGCCCATGCGGTCGGTCTCGGCAAGCACCTCTACCCGGGCAACGAGGGGCGGTCCTCCCGCTCTCGTCTCCGGGACCTGATCAGGCACGACCCGATGGGCGGACTCGTGGCGCACGCCGTGATGGACGTCCAGAACGGGGTAGCGGCACAGCCGCGCCGCGCCACGGCTCCCAGCGGACGCCCGTCCGCTTCCCGGGCCGCGGTTCCGGCGACCGCCGGGCCACCCGTGAACGCGGTCCCGATGCAGCCCCGCCGGGGCGGCATGGTCCGCGCCGCGGCGCACTGATCCCTGGCGTTCCGGCGGTTTCGGGCGTTCCACGTGCGAACGCCCGACCAGCGGACCGCTTGGCACCGCACGCACCCGCCGCGGCGCCGCCGTCCCACGGGACGCGGCCCGGGAGCCACTGGCGCGCGGGGCGGTGAACCGGTCGTCCGGTTCACCGCCCCGCGCGTTCGCATGTGCGCCCCGGTGGGTTTCACCTCGGTTTTCCGGCGCCGTCCGGCCCTTCGGTGGCAGTCTGCTGACCAGTAGATACACAGAGGGATCACAAATGAGCAGCCGGAGGTGCCGTTCACGTGGCGTCCAATGTCAATCCCACCGTCCGACGCCGCCGTTTGGGCATGGAGCTGCGCAGGCTCCGCGAGGAGAAGAGCATGACGGCCGAGCAGGTCGCCGAACGACTCCTGGTGTCCCAGTCCAAGATCAGCCGTCTGGAGAACGGCCGTCGCTCCATCAGTCAGCGCGACGTCCGCGACCTGTGCGAGGTCTACGAGGTCGAGGACCGGCGCCTGGTCGACTCGCTGATGCAGATGGCCAAGGATTCCCGCCAGCAGGGCTGGTGGCACGCCTTCGGGGACATCCCGTACAGCGTGTACATCGGTCTGGAGACCGACGCCGCATCGCTTCGGGTCTACGAGCCCCAGGTGGTGCCCGGACTGCTCCAGACTCCGGACTACGCGGCGGCCCTGATCCGCGGCGCGCTGCCGGAAACGGCCGCGCAGGACATCGACAAGCGCGTCCAGGTGCGGTTGCGCCGCCAGGAGCGCATCGCCGCGCCCGAACAGCCCCTGCGCCTGTGGGTGGTCATCGACGAAGCGGCACTGCGCCGGCGCGTGGGTGACGAGCGGTTGATGGTCCGGCAGTTGGAACATCTGATAGCTCAGTCGGAGATGCCCCACGTGACTGTCCAGGTGATGCCGTTCGAGATGGGCGCTCACCCGGGGGTGAACGGGCAGTACGCCATTTTGGAGTTCCCGGACGCCTCCGACTCGACGGTCGTCTACATCGAGGGCGTAACCAGCGACCTGTATCTGGAAAAGGCCAACGACGTCCAGAAGTACAGCGTCATGTACGAGCACCTGCGAGCCCAGGCATTGAATGTGGACGACACTCGGCGGTTCATTTCCCGCATTGCAGAGGAGTACTCAAACAACGCAGACAACACAGGCAGGGCGGACAAAGCCGACAAGGGCTACTAATTCACCACCAGGAACCCTGCCGTTCATGTGGGTTGCGCACCGTACACCGTGACCGCATGACTGCGGAAGACTCTCATGGAATATGCCATCCAGTTGAGTGAACGACTACTCCACCCCGGGAAGTTGGCGAGTAGCGTCGATCAGGCCAGCAAGGAATTGGCCGGCGCTAGCAGAAAAGCACCCGCCACACCGGGATCCAAGGGTCCCACCAACTGAACCGGAGTCATCATGGCCATTCACCAGGGCGCCACCGAAGCGTGGACCAAGTCCTCCTATTCCACGGGCAACGGGGCTTGCGTGGAGGTGAAGTCCCCTCTCGTGGCCGCCATCGCCGTTCGCGACTCCAAGGTCCCGGACGGCCCGTCACTCACCTTCGTGCCCGCCGCATGGACCTCCTTCGTCACTCAGGTGAGCCGGGGTCCGCTTGGCCTGGACGGCTGACCCCTCACTACCGCGCCCGCGCAAGCTGGGACAAGGCCGGACGCACTCCCCCTGGCCAAGGGAGGGCGCTCCGCCGGGGCAGCGACGCGAGCCCTCTCGACTGGACGCCGTCACAGCCGAGGGGGCTCCTTCGCGTGCCGCGGCTCAGCGCAGTTGGTCTACGTACCGGTCGGTGCCGGGAACCGTAGGGACGAACGGAGCGACAAGCTCCACACGCCCCAGCCCCGATCCGGCGAGTTCCTCGCCCAACCCCTCGAAGCCCGCGGCATCCCAACAGGAGCGCGGATCCTCCTCCAGGAACCACAACAGCGTGAGCCGGGAGTCGACCCCCTCGACCTGTTTGACGTAGCTCATCCGGTCCCCCGGCAGCGGTGTCGGCCGGAAGAGCGTGACCAGGGCCGCTGCCGAGGCATCCAGCCGCTTCGGCAGATGCTGTCCCAGCAGCCACGCCAACAGCCGTGAGCGTGACTCGGGGCCGTCGGTCTCGATGACCTCGACCACCAGGCCCGCGTAGGGGTGGTCAAGGGCGTGGAAGTCCCTCGGCCCGGCGGCCCCGTCACGGTAGACCGTTCCCACGTGGTCCTGGAAGGCGGTGAACACGTGCGTCCGCTCCTTGAAGACCCGACCGTCCCGGTTCAGCCTCTGATTGATGGCGACGGTCCACTTCATGTGCTCCTCGTAGCGGCCGTCGGCGATCCAGTACGTCGAGAGGTAGCAACCGGCGGTGACCGGGCTGGCGATCGCGGAGTCCTGCGGGTAGCGCAGGAGTTGCAGGTCCCGGGTGGAGACCCAACGCCTTCCGGCGTACATCCAGGGCATCGCCATGGCCCCGGCGATGTAGTGGTCGTCCTCGTACCAGCGGTTGTAGGCCCGCTCGTGGCCGTGGTGCGGTTCGACCATGGTGATCAGCGCATGCCCGGGGTGCACCCCGTAGGGACCGACGGCAGCGAGCCGCGCGTAGGCGGCGGGGGAACTCTCGCCAGATGTCATGCCCCCGGTCTAGCTGATGGAGCATCAGTTGTGGAGGGGTGCGTAACCACCGCACACCCGCCCCGCATCCCGGTCGGGCCGCCCCGCAGGTCACCCGGTCGAGATAGGTGGCATGTGCATGTTTTCGCGCTAGGGTTTCGGCCAACCGCCCCGCCCCGGTACGGATCCGGCCGAAGGAGCCCCGCCATGCCCGCCCAGCCACCAGCGTTCGCCGCCCGCGCCCACACGGTGGGCGGCTCACCCGTACGCGAGATCCTGGCCCTCACCGAACGCCCCGGCGTGATCTCCTTCGCCGGCGGGCTGCCCGCACCCGAACTGTTCGACGCCGAGGGCCTCCGGGCCGCCTACGCCGAGGCACTCAGCCACAGCGCGAGCCGCGCCCTCCAGTACTCGACCACCGAAGGCGCGCCGGAACTGCGCGAGATAGTCGCCGCCCGGGTCACCGCCCGGGGTCTGGAGACGACCGCGGACGACCTCCTCATCACCACCGGATCCCAACAGGCCCTCACACTGGTGGCCACCACCCTCCTCGACCCCGGGGACACCGTCCTGGTGGAGAACCCCACCTACCTGGCGGCCCTCCAGTGCTTCGGCCACGCGGGCGCCCGGGTGGTGGCGGTGCCCTGCGACGAGAACGGAATCATCCCGCAGGCTCTGGAAGAGGCCGTGCGCACCGAGCGACCCAAACTGCTCTACTGCGTGCCCACCTTCCAGAACCCCACCGGCCGGACCCTGCCGGCCGCCCGGCGCGCCGCGGTCGCCGAGATCGCCGAACGCCTCGGGATCTGGCTGATCGAGGACGACCCCTACGGCGAACTGCGCTACGAGGGCGGATCCGTCCCCTGGCTGGCCGCGCACCCCGGAGCCCAGGACCGCACCGCCCTCCTCGGAAGCTTCTCCAAGACCATGGCTCCGGGTCTGCGCCTGGGGTGGCTGCGTGCGCCGGCGGCCCTGCGTCGGGCCGCCGGCATCGCCAAGCAGGCCGCCGACCTGCACACCTCGACCGTGGACCAGATCGCGGCGGCCCGCTACCTCGACCGCACCGACCTCGACGCCCACCTGCACAAGATCCGCGGTGCCTACCGCGAGCGCCGCGACGCCCTCCTCTCGGGGCTCGGCGAGGCCCTTCCCACCGGATCGACCTGGAACCGGCCCGAAGGCGGGATGTTCATCTGGGCCCGGCTACCGCAAGGTCTCGATTCGCAGGACCTACTGAAGTCCGCGGTCGCCCAGGACGTCGCCTACGTCCCCGGCGCCCCCTTCTTCACCGGGACGCCCGACCACGCGACCCTGCGGCTTTCCTTCACCACCCATACACCGCAGGAGATTTCCGAGGGGCTGCGCCGCCTGGCCCGGGCGGTACGCGGCTGAAGGACCTCCCACTTCCGGGGCGCGCTCACGGCGCGGCCCGGACGGAACGCGTGGGCACGGCCCACCCCTTCCCTCCTGGCCGCGCCACCCCTACCCTGCCCTCCCTGACGCTGCGTCAGAACCAATGCCCCGTGCGGGCACGGGACGCCACCGGGAGGACGCATGCTGCTTCGGGAGAAGACCGTGATCGTCTCCGGGGTCGGTGCAGGCCTCGGGCACCAGGTCGCCGCCACCGTGGTGCGCGACGGTGGCTGCGCCGTCCTCGGCGCCCGTACCGCATCCAACCTGGCCGCAACGGCCAGGGCCGTCGACCCCACCGGCAGTCGCACCGCCTACCGCTCCTGCGACATCACCGACGAATCCCAGTGCGAGGAGCTGGCCGCCCTCGCCCGCACCCGCTTCGGCGGCATCGACGCCGTCGTGCACGTCGCCGCCTGGGACAGCTACTTCGGGGGTCTGGAAGACGCCGACTTCGGCACCTGGCAGGAGGTCATCGACGTCAACCTGCTGGGCACCCTGCGGATGACCAGGGCCTGCCTGCCCCTGCTGAAGAAGCACGGAGGCTCGGTGGTGATCATCGGCACCCAGTCCGCCGTCGCCGCGCCCTCCCAGGTCCAACAGGCCGCCTATGCCGCTTCCAAAGGCGCGCTGACCTCCGCCATGTACTCACTGGCCCGCGAACTGGGACCGCACCGCATCCGGGTCAACACCGTGCTGCCCGGCTGGATGTGGGGGCCGCCCGTCCAGGCCTTCGTCCGCTTCACCGCGCACACCGAGGGTCTGCCCGAGGCGACCGTACAAGCCCGCCTGACCGAGCGCATGGCCCTGCCCGAACTCGCCACCGACGCGGACGTCGCCGACGCGGCCGTCTTCCTCGCCTCCGACCGGGCCCGCGCCATCACCGGACAGTCGCTCCTGGTCAACGCGGGCGAAGTGATGCGGTGAACGCGTTGGCAGACCCCCTCGCGCCGCAGTCGAAGAGGCGCCGGCCGCACGTCGCCCGGACCGGTACGGGAACGCGCCACGGGCAGTCCGGCCAGGGCTGTCTCGTAGTCCCGGTGGATCGGCGCGCGGCGTCAGACGCGGTGCATCGCAAGGCGCTGGGGCCTCCCCGTCCCAGGCGCATTCGGGCGCTCGGACAACGCGGTAAGGTGCCGCAGCTGTCGTCGTGCGCCCGCCGGGGATTACGGGACAGCCCTCAGGGAACACCAGATCGTATGCTCGCCCCATGACGAGCTCCCCGACCGGCTCCGGTACCACGACCGACCAGCCACCGACCGCCAATTCCATGCGGCGTGCACTGCGCAGGGCCCGGGACGGCGTGACCCTGGACCTCAACGAAGCCACCGTGCTGCTCCAAGCCCGAGGTGAGGACCTCACGGACCTGTGCGCCTCCGCGGCCCGGGTCCGTGACGCCGGGCTGGAGGCAGCCGGGCGGGCGGGCGTCATCACCTACTCCAAGAGCGTGTTCATCCCGCTGACCCGACTGTGCCGGGACACCTGCCACTACTGCACCTTCGCCACCGCACCGAGCAAGCTACGCCGGGCCGGGCACGGCATGTACCTGTCCCCCGATGAGGTGCTCGACATCGCCCGCCGCGGCGCCGAACTGGGATGCAAGGAAGCCCTGATCACCCTCGGCGACAAACCGGAGGACCGCTGGCCACAAGCCCGCGAGTGGCTCGACGCGCACGGCTACGACGACACACTCGCCTATGTGCGGGCCATGTCGATCCGCATCCTGGAGGAGACCGGGCTCCTCCCGCACCTCAACCCGGGCGTACTGTCCTGGAGCGACTTCCAACGCCTGAAGCCGGTGGCGCCGAGCATGGGCATGATGTTGGAGACGACCGCCACCCGACTGTGGAGCGAGCCGGGCGGACCCCACTACGGCTCCCCCGACAAGGACCCGGCGGTACGCCTGCGCGTCCTGGAGGACGCCGGACGCAGCTCCGTTCCGTTCACCAGCGGGCTCCTCATCGGCATCGGTGAGACCTTCGAGGAACGAGCGGAGTCCCTGTTCGCACTGCGCCGGGTCGCCCGTGCCTATCACGGCCTCCAAGAGCTGATCATCCAGAACTTCCGCGCCAAACCGGACACGGCCATGCGGGCGATGCCGGACGCCGAACTCGACGACCTGATCGCCACGGTGGCGGTCGCCCGGCACATCATGGGCCCGGCAGGGTGCATCCAGGCGCCGCCGAACCTCGTCGACAGCGAGTACGGACGCCTCATCGCCGCTGGTATCGACGACTGGGGAGGGGTGTCCCCGCTCACCCCCGACCACGTGAACCCCGAACGCCCCTGGCCACAGATCGACCTGCTGGCTCGCAAGTCCACCGAGGCCGGCTTCAGCCTGCGCGAACGGCTCTGCGTGTACCCGGAGTTCGTGCAGCGCGGCGAGCCCTGGCTCGATCCGCGGGTACTCCCCCATGTCAACGCGCTCGCCGACCCCCGCTCCGGCCTGGCCCGCGAGGACGCGGTGGTGACGGGTCTGCCCTGGCAGGAGCCGGACGAGGCCTTCTCAGCCACCGGGCGCACCGACCTGCACCAGGCCATCGACACCGAGGGTCGTACCGGCGACCGCCGCACCGACTTCGACGCGGTCTACGGCGACTGGGAAGCCCTCCGGGAGGCCGCCGCACCCGGAATGGTCCCGTCCAGGATCGACTCCGACCTGCGTGCGGCGCTCTCCCGGGCCGCCGACGACCCCACCCGGCTGACGGACCCGCAGGCACTGGCCCTCTTCCACGCGGAGGGCCCCGCCCTGGACGCCCTGTGTCGCATCGCGGACCAGCTACGCCGAGACGTCGTGGGCGAGGACGTGACCTACGTCGTCACGCGGAACATCAACTTCACCAACGTCTGTTACACGGGCTGCCGGTTCTGTGCGTTCGCCCAGCGCCGCACCGACGCCGACGCCTACACCCTCTCCCTCTCGCAGGTCGCCGACCGCGCCGAACAGGCCTGGAACGTGGGCGCGGTCGAGGTGTGCATGCAGGGCGGCATCCACCCCGACCTGCCCGGCACCGCCTACTTCGACATCGCGCGGGCCGTCAAGGAGCGGGTGCCCGACATCCACGTACACGCCTTCTCGCCGATGGAGGTCGTCAACGGAGCTTCGAGGACCGGTCTTTCGCTTCACGAGTGGCTGACCGCCGCCAAGGAAGCAGGCTTGGACTCCCTCCCGGGAACGGCCGCTGAGATCCTCGACGACGAGGTCCGCTGGATCCTCACCAAGGGCAAACTGCCGGCCTCGGAGTGGATCGAGGTGATCCGAACGGCACACTCCCTGGGCCTGCGTTCCTCCTCGACCATGATGTACGGGCACGTGGACCAGCCCCGGCACTGGTTGGGGCACCTGCGCACCCTGGCCGAGATCCAGCAGGAGACCGGCGGCTTCACCGAGTTCGTCACCCTGCCCTTCATCCACACGAACGCGCCGGTGTACCTGGCGGGCATCGCCCGGCCGGGCCCCACAGTCAGGGACAACAGGGCGGTGACGGCCATGGCCCGCCTGCTGCTGCACCCGCACATCACCAACATCCAGACCAGTTGGGTGAAGCTGGGCGCCGAGGGGGCCGCGGAGATGCTCCGCTCGGGCGCCAACGACCTGGGCGGCACCTTGATGGAGGAGACCATCTCCCGTATGGCGGGCTCCAGTTACGGCTCCTACCGTTCCATCGGCGATCTGGTGGCGATCGCCGAGTCCGCCGGCCGCCCGGCCAGGCCGCGCACCACCTTGTACGGGGAGGTCGCGCCGGGCCGCCACGAGGTGGCGCTGGGCTCGGACGGCCACCTGCCCCGATTGCTGCCGCTGACGGACTGAACCGGGACGGCGAGGACCGCACCTCGGCCCACGGCGACCACGCGTCGTCGCCGTGGGGCGGGCGGGAGCCGTACGCCGCGTGGGGCACCTCGAAGGGTGCCCGGATGCCGGAGACGGGGGGCGGGGCGGGATCATCCTGGGCGCCCCGGCCCCGCCGGCCCCGGATGGGGGCCTATCGACTTCGTCCGCCGCCGGATGCCAACCCCAGCCAGGTGTGCGGGTTGCCCTCCCAGCACCAGCCGAGCTTGGGCGCCCCCTTGCTGATCCACAACGCGGGAACGCGCCGGTCCCCGATTCTGCTGCCGGCCAGGGAGAAGCACTTGTTCTTCGCCAGCGCCCGTGGGTGGTGGGTGAGGTAGGCGATGCCCTCCTCGATGGTCAGCGGGGTGCGGTCACGCTCCGCGACCGCGGCGAGGGCGTCCCGCGGGACTGCGCCGCAGAACTCCTCACCGCGCTCCACGTCGAACAGGAGGTACGCCCCACCCTCCGGAAGCCCAAGTTCCGCGAGCGCGACGAACCGCTCCAGCTCGCCTGGGGCGTAGAAGCGTTCGATGACCCCGGGGGCCTCCTTGCCGGCCAGCGTGGTCAGCGGCACGGTGGCCTCCAGCGGCGCCAGCGTGCGGGTCAGGACGAGCAGGAACGGGGCCGACCCCTCCGTGGGAGGACGCATGAGGGGCGCCCGTTCCAGGACGGTCGTGCGCAACGGCAGCAGCAGATCCCGGAAGGCCTGCCCGGACATGCCCGCGAGGGCCGGGTAGCCGAGACCCGTGAGGGTGCACAGTTGCCGGTCGAACTCCTGGGCCGCGTTGAACTGCGTCATGTGCTCCCCTTCTGACTCTCCGTAGGGCTGCGAGAATCCCATGCGTCTAAATCTGTCAGAAACTGACGCGAACAGTGACCCGAATGTTCAGCACTTGTGCATTCCTCCGCAGTTCACGAAGGCATCGCCCCTCCGACGCATACCGAACGCTCAACGGCAGATCCCACACGAGGTCCACTACAGTGCAGGCCGATGCCAGTTGGGGGGGTTGCCATGGGCTCAGCAGTGGAAGGGAAAACCGCCTGGGGGCGGGTCGAACAACAGGACTTCCGCAGCCGGGTACGCGGGACGCTGCTCGGAGGAGCCATCGGTGACGCGCTGGGCACCCCCGTGCGCGGCCTCTCCCTCGACGCGATCCGGGAGGAACACGGCCCGAACGGGCTCACCGGCCCGGCCCTCGCCCACGGTCGGCGCGGCGCCATCAGCTCCGCCACCCAGCTGACCCTGTTCACGGTGGACGGGCTCATCCGGGCGCAGGTACGCAAGGACACCGGGGTCTGGCACCCACCAACGGACCTGCACCACGCCTACCGGCGCTGGTCGGCCACCCAGCACGAATGGGGACCGGACGAACGGCGCACCGACAACGGCTGGCTGGCCCAACAGGAGTGGCTCTACGCCCGGCGTGACCCCGACCGGGCCAGCCTGACCGGCCTGCGCGACGAGGCCCGCGGAACCCTGCAGTCACCCAAGAACCCGCATGCCCGGGACGCCGGCGCCGCGGTGCGCTCGGCTCCCTTCGGGCTCCTGGTGGGCTGGGAGCCCGACCTGGTGCTCCAGCTCGCGGTGGAGTGCGCGGTGCACAGCCACGGCCATCCCGAAGCCATGCTGACGGCCGGCGCCTTCGCCGTGGTGCTCCACGGCCTGGCCCGCGGCGATGACATGGACGTGTCCGTGCAGCGAGCCCTGGGGGCGTTGGGACGACGGCCCGGCCACCAGCCGGTGACCGACGCGCTCCAGCAAGCCCTCGGAGCGGTGCGAGCGGGCATGCCCTCGGCTGCCCGGGTCGAGGCCCTGCGCGACAGCAGCGCCGAAGCGGCGCCCGGCGCCCTGGCCGTCGCCGTGTACTGCGCCCTGGTCAGCGAGGACGTCCGGCAGGGCCTTCGGCTCGCGGTCAACCACAGTGGGAACTCGGCGGCCACCGGCGCCCTGTGCGGGGCACTGCTCGGGGCACTGCACGGCGAAACGGCCCTCCCGCCCGCGTGGCTCGCGGAGCTGGAGGGCCGTGGAACGGTGCTGGAGATCGCCGACGACTTCGCCATGGAGATGACCCAGGGCCCGTCGCTACACGGCCCGGCCCGGTCCTCGCCCGGCTGGCTGGCCCGCTACCCACGAGGGTGAGCCGCTCGGGGCGCCACGGCCCGGCGGTTCGGCGGCGCCGCTCTACCCGTACGGCGGGGCGCCGTCCGGTCGGGACCGCCAGGAGGCACAGGGGAGGAAGCCGCCTCCGTGGGTGCGGTCCCAGTGGGCCCGACGGGGCCGACGCTCACCCGGCAGGGCCCCCTCATCGTCGTGGCAGACCGCGACCGCTGAGAGCACGGCCAGCAGGGCGGCCAGTTCCTCCGCGTCCGGTCGGCCGCGCACGATCCTGACGTCCACCGCGTCGAGGCACTCGGACAGCTGCTCGCCCTCATCGGTCAGCAGCCCGGCCGGCGGTCTGTCGCCCCGTTCCTCTTGCGAGGTGGGGGGAGGACCCGGATCCGCCGGCTCCGGCGAGTGGTCCGAAGTCCGGGGCCGGGCCCGCTGCGACTCGTGGATCCGCACCTCGGTCAGGTGCCGAGCGCTGGTCGCGTCCGGGGCGCCCGTGGCGAGCAGGGGTTCGCCGGAGGCCAGCGGATCGATCGGAACCCGGGTGTCCGGACTTATCAGAGGTTCGGCGTGCGTGGCCACGGGCACCTCACCAGACCACCGGCAGCGTTTCGGGCCCACGGATCAGCGCGCCCTTCTGCCAGGTGAGTTCCTCGGCGGGAACAGCGAGCCGTAGCTTGGGGAAGCGGTCCAGCAGCGTCGCGACGATGATCTCCGACTCCATGCGCGCCAGCATCGAGCCCACGCAGTGGTGCGGCCCGTTGCCGAAGGAGACGTGGGCGATAGGGCCGCGGTCGAAGTCGATGGTGTCGGGGTGGGGGAACATCTCGGGGTCGCGGTTGGCGGCGATGTACGAGGCGAAGACGGCCTCACCCTCCCGGATGACGACGCCTCCGATCGCCACATCCTCCAGGGCGATCCGAGGGATGCCCACCCCGCTGCGGTGCGGGATGTAACGCAGCAGCTCGTCGACGGCCTGCGGCAACAGCTCCGGTTCCGCCCGGAGCCGGGACAGCTGCTCCGGATGGGTGAGCAGCGCGTACACCATGTTGGCGCTGTTGTTGCGCACCGCGTGCGCACCGCTGACCAGCACCGCGGTGGCCAGCGAAACGGACTCCGGCTCGCTGATCTCGCCGGCGACGACCGCGGCGGCCAGCACCCCGGCGAGGTCGTCGGTGGGATCCGTGCGGCGGCGCACCAGCAAGGAGGCGATGAGCTCCCGTACGGTCGCCAGCCCCGCCTTGCTCCGTTCGGGCAACTGCCCAGGAGCCATGATCACGTTCGCCCAGTCGGTGAGGGCACCGCGTTCCTCCTCGGGCAGTCCCAGCAGATCGGCGACCACCGTCAGCGGGAACGGGCCGTGCAGGTGCTCCATCAGATCGGCCGGCGGTCCCTTGAGTTCCATCTCGTCCAGCAGGGCGTTCGCGGTGCGCTGGGCCATCGGACGCAGCCGCTGCATGCTCTTCCCGGTGAACGCCCGGGCGATCACGCTGCGCATCTGCGTCAGCCGCGGCGGATCGGTGTAGTTCAGCGCCGCGTGCTTGGCGGCGATGGGGTGGGGGGAGGAACTGGTGACCTCCGGCCGGTCCACCAGTGCCTGGCGGCTGAAGCGGGGGTCGGAGGTGGCCGTCTTCACGTCCTCGTAGCGGGTGACGAGCCAGCCGCTGTCCGTCCCGAAGGGCATCCGGATACGGGCGATGCGCGTCTCCTTCAGGCGCGCGTCCAAGAACGGGTCGAAGTCCTGCGCCGGCAGGTCCTCAAGGTCCCAGAAGTGCACGGGCTCGCCCTCCGTGTGCTCCGGGCCGGACATGCCGGCCATGCCGGTACACGGATGGGCGTGCGGTCCCCCGGTGTCCGTGGCGGCCATGGTTTCGGGTTCTGAGGTCATCGGGCTCTCTCCCAGAGTGTCGACGGTCCCCTCGGCCGGTCCGCACCCCGTGGCCATGCCGTTCGGGGGCCCGGTGGGGGCTCTCGGCATCCCTTCCCGATGTCCAGCGCCCACGCCCGCTGCTCGGCGGCGATCACACCTTCGGCGCAGCCGAGTGGCCCAACTCGGCGCGCGCGACAGAAGGTCGACTCAGATCCTTTGATCAGACGCGGGATCCAAAGCGGGATCAAACGCGAGAGAAAGGCGCACCGCCATGGCCACTCTGTGCAGACCCACCATCGCCGTGCCCGAGCACACGATCACCCTCCAGGACACCCTCGACCTCGCCCGGGAGGTCCACCAGGACCACCCCCAGCTGGAGCTGGCCCTCCGACTGATCCGGAACACCGGGGTCGAGAAGAGGCACCTGTTGCGGCCCATCGAGGAGACCCTCAAGCACCCGGGATTCGCGGAACGAAACGCGGTCTACGAGGTCGAGGCCAAGGCGCGTGTCCCCGCAGTAGTGCGGCAGGCACTGGAGGACGCGGAGCTCCGGCCCAAGGACATCGACGTCATCATCTACGTGTCCTGCACTGGCTTCATGATGCCGTCGCTGACGGCCTGGCTCATCAACTCCATGGGCTTTCGGACCGACTGCCGACAGATCCCCATCGCTCAGCTGGGATGTGCGGCGGGGGGCGCGGCGATCAACCGTGCCCACGACTTCTGCACCGCCTACCCGGAGGCCAATGCGCTGATCGTGGCCTGTGAGTTCTGCTCACTGTGCTACCAGCCCACCGACCTGACGGTCGGCAACCTTCTGTCCAACGGCCTGTTCGGCGACGGTCTGGCAGCTGCAGTGGTCCGTGGCCGCGGGGGCACCGGCGTGGAGCTGGAGCGCAACGGCGCGTACATCGTCCCCAACACCGAGGACTGGATTGCCTACGACATCAAGGCGACCGGGTTCCACTTCAAACTGGACAAGCGGGTCCCCGGGACCATGGAGCCACTGGCGCCAGCTCTGAAGCAGCTGGCCGGAAGCCATGGCTGGGACGCCGCAGGCCTGGACTTCTACATCATCCACGCGGGTGGTCCACGCATTCTGGATGACCTCAGCAAGTTCCTCGGTGTGCCTCCGGAGGCCTTCCGCTTCAGCCGAGCCACACTCACCGAGTACGGAAACATCGCCAGCGCCGTAGTGCTGGACGCACTGTGCCGGATGTTCGACGAGGGCGGTGCCGAGGAGTCTGCACGCGGACTCCTGGCGGGCTTCGGGCCGGGCATCACCGCGGAGATCACACTGGGGCGGTGGCGTACCGCCGGCCTGGACCCCCTTGCCGTTCCCGTCCTGACCTCCGTCACCGAAGGCGCATGATGCTGAACGAAGGCACCGCCACCGCATCACCCGCGGCGGCCCCGTCCCCACCTCTGGAACCGCCGCCCGTCAGGTTCTGGCCCGCCATGGACCTGACCGGCGTGGACTTCGACCCGGTCCTGTCGGAACTGATGGCCGAGGGCCCCGTCACCCGGATCCAGCTTCCCAACGGCTCCGGCTGGGCCTGGCTGCTGACCCGCTACGACGACGTGCGGATGGTGACCAACGATCCCCGGTTCAGCCGCAAGCTGGTCGCCGAGCACGACGTCACCCGGTTGGCACCGCACTTCATCCCCGTCCCCGGGGCGATCGGCTTCGAGGACCCGCCCGACCACACCCGACTGCGTCGGGCCGTGGCTGCGGCCTTCACCTCACGGGGGGTGGAACGGTTGCGGGCACATGCGGCGGAGACCCTGGACGAGATGGTCACGGGCCTGCTCCGCGAGGGCCCACCGGCGGACCTGACCGAGCGGCTGCTGGCCCCCTTCCCGCTCGCGGTGGTCTGCGAACTGATGGGCGTTCCAGCAGCCGACCGACCCCGCCTGCACGAATGGACCACGCTGATCCTGTCCAGTGCGCAGGGGGCAGAGCGCAGCGAAGAGGCCAAGACGCAGATGTGCGCGTACTTCGCGGCGGCGCTGAGGGAGCGGCGCGGCACCGGCGGTCAGGACGGTGAGCACGTCCTCGGTCTGCTGGCCACGGCGGTGGCCGAGGGCCAGGTCGCGCAGGAGGAGGCGGTCGGTCTGGCGCTGCTCATCCAGATCGGCGGCGAGGCCGTCACCAACAACACCGGCAACATGGCCTACATCCTGCTGAGCAACCCGCAGCACGTGGCGCGGCTGCGCGAGGAACCGGCGCTGCGCGCGTCCGCGCTGGACGAGCTGCTGCGCTTCATCCCGCACCGCAGCGCGGTCGGGCTCTCACGGATCGCCTTGGAGGACATCACCATCCGCGGGCACCTCATCCGTGCCGGTGAAGCGGTCTACGTCTCCTACCTCGCGGCCAACCGGGACCCGGAGGTCTTCCGCGACCCCGACCGCCTGGTGTTGGACCGCAGCCCGAACCCGCACGTGTCCTTCGGCTACGGGCCGCACTACTGCGTGGGCGGGATGCTGGCCCGTCTGGAGTCGGAGCTGCTGTTGGACGCTCTCCTCGACCGTTTCGAGGACCTGCGGTTCGCCGTGCCGCCGCAGGAGCTGCGATGGCGACCAGGCGCGCTGATCCGCGGGCCCGAGGGGCTTTTGGTGACCTGGTCATGACGGCGCACCTGGCGCTCCCCGCGGCGTTGCCGGCGGAGGAGGGGCTGTTGGTTCCCCCGGGGCAGGGCCGAATCCTCACCACCGACGCGCAGCAGGTCACCTTCAAGGTGACGGGTGAACACTCCTCCTTCGCGTCGAGCTTCGAGGTGGTGGTCCCGCCGGGTTTCGACGTCGGGGCGCACCGGCACACCCACAGCGAGGAGCTGTTCTACGTGCTGGAAGGGGAGCTGGAGGTGCTCGCCTTCGAACCGCGGGTGCGCACCGCCGATGACTGGCGGCACTGGGTCTCCCCGAGCGGGCGGACCACGGTACGGGCGGAGCCCGGCACGGTGATCGTGGTCCCGCCCGGGTGTCCGCACGCGTTCGCGAACCGCAGCGACCGCCCGGCCCGGATGTTCTTCCAAGCCTCGCCGCCACCGGACCACGAGCGCTACTTCGAGGAGTTGTTGGAGATCCTGCGGGACGGTGGACCACCGGACCCGGCCGCCATCGCCGCGCTGCGGGCGCGCTACGACATCGAACAGCTGACCCCGTTGCGGCATGGCGCGCCGCCGGGCGGACGGCCGTGGGCGGAGGCCAAGACGGTCGGGGGATGAAGGCCCGGTAGCCGGTGACCGCGGCCGTCCCCCACCGGGGCGGCCGTGCCCGGGCCCGAGCGCCGCGCCGGCCACGTCGGGAGCGGTCTTCTGGCCGACGGTGTGCTCGGCATCTGGTCCGGTAGGACGTACGTTGGCTGCCCCCGATGTGACGGAGGTGCCACGCGCGATGCGGATCTCGACGACGATCTTCTTGACGGACCAGACGATCACCCCGGTACGACTGGCCCGCGAGCTTGAACAGCGCGGATTTTGGGGGTTGTTCCTACCCGAGCACACCCATATCCCGATCAGCCGCACCTCCCCCTACCCGGCGGGCGGCGAGCTGCCCGAGGAGTACGGTCGCACCCTCGATCCCTTCGTGGCCCTGGCGCAGGCGGCGGCCGTCACCGAGCGGCTGAGGCTGGGCACCGGCATCACGCTGGTCGCCCAGCACGATCCGATCGACCTGGCCAAGCAGGTCGCCACGCTCGACCACCTGTCGGGGGGTCGGTTCACACTGGGGGTCGGGTACGGCTGGAACGTCGAGGAGGCCGCCGACCACGGCGTGGCGTGGCGCAGTCGCCGGGAGTTGGTTCGCGACCGGCTGGCTGTGATGCGGGCCCTGTGGGCTCCGGAGCCGACGGGCCACCGGGGGAGCTTCGGCTCCGTCAGCGCCAGCCACGCCCATCCCAAACCGGCTCAGCCGCCGCGCGAGCTGAAGAACGGCGCCGCCCTGTACGGGCCTTCCACTCTGCTCGGCGGCGCGGCCGGGCCCAAACTGTTCGAGCACATCGCCGAGTTCACGGACGGCTGGCTGCCCATCGGCGGGCGCGGGCTCGGCGAGGCGCTGCCGGTGCTGCGCGGAGTGTGGGAGGGGGCCGGGCGGGATCCCGAGGCGCTGCGGATCGTCCCCTACGCGGTCCTCCCGAGCCCCGGCAAGCTGGCCCACTACGCGGAGCTGGGCATCGAGGAGGTGGTCCTGCAACTCCCGCCGGCGGCGGAGCCGGAGGTGCTGCGCGTGCTGGACTCCTTCGCGGAGCACCTGTGAGCTGAGGGGACCCGGGCCATGGGTCCGGGCCGGGGCTTGCGCGCCCCGGCCCGGGAGGCCCCGTGGTAGCGGTCTACCGCAGGCGGTAGTGCCGGGCGACCTGGTTGGCCGTGAGCGCCTTGGAGTAGACGGCGGTCTCGTCGATCTGGCCGGCGAAGAAGTCGCTCGTCGGCCGCATCGGCCAGCCGTACAGGTTGTCACCGCCGACGTGCCAGAAGCCGGCGATGTCACGGTGCTTGGTGACGGAACGGCTTGCCACCTTCTTGCCGTCCACGTACAGGGCCATCCCGGAGGAGGAGCCCTGGGCGGCGACGACGTGGTGCCACTTGCCGTCGTTGTAGCTGGTGCCGGAGGGGCTGCTGACCGTGCGCTTGGACCCGTCGTCCGCGCCGAAAACGAGCCGACCCGAGTCGGTCATGTAGAGCTGCTTGTCGTACTTGCTGCTCTTGCGGGTGGTGTTGTTACCGAAACCGATCAGCTTGCCGCCCAGCTCGGTGGTGGTCTTGAACCAGGTCTCCAGCGTGTACGAACGACTGACCGTGGTCCGGTGATCGCTGTACACCTGCTCGTCCCTGCCGTTGAAGCCGATGGCGGTGCCGCTGCCCCGGACCGCGTCCGGGGACTGCCGCAGCGAGGGCCCGCCCGCGTGCAACCCACTGGTGTTGCCCGAAACCGAGGAGTCGGCGACGAAGGGGACCACCTCGTCGTCGTAGCGCCAGTACAGGCGGGCGCCGTCGGCCCGCACCTGCTTCTGGTAGGCGCCCTCGGAGGTCGGGACGGTCACCGAGGCGATACGCGACAGGGCACTGCTGTTGCCGGCGGCGTCGACGGCCCGCACCCGGTAGGTGTACTTCTTGCCCGCCTCGACGGTGGTGTCCGTCCAGGAGGCCTGGCGCCGCAGGAAGAACAGGGAGTTCGCCTTGACGGTGGCGATGGACTTCGTCGAGCCGTTGCGGTAGATCCGGTAGGTCAGCCGGCTGTCGTCGAGGTCGAGGCTGGTACGCCAGCGGACCTGGACCGCGTCCGGCTTGATGCCCTCGGCACTGATCAACGGCGTGGTGGGGGCGCCCACGTCACCGGTGGAGGCGAAGCGGGTCAGACCCACCTGGTCCGAGCCGTTGACCTTGGTGAACTCCCCGCCTACCCAGAGGTACTTGGTGGTTCCCTTGGCCGCCACCGAGAGCACCCGCGGGCCGACCTGTTCGCCCATGCCGTCGTTGGTGTCCGGCGCCCAACCGATCTTGCCGGGGCTGGTGACGCGCTGCGCCAGCAGGTGGTGGCGACGGCCGTCGGGGTACTCCCCGGACCCGGCGCAGTCATGTGCGTGCGACGCGCTGTAGAGCACCTTCTCGTAGGCCAGGACGGCCTGGGTGGCTCCGAAGCAGAAGTCGCGCCAACGCTGGCCGTAGTCGTCGAGGTCGAAGGCGATACGACCGTCGAAGGACCCCCGGCCGGTGCCCTCGTTCGCGGTGTAGAAGCCGGTGTCGTCGGTGGCGATGCCCTTGACCGCCGAGTTGAGCGGAATGAAGTTGTCCGGGAAGGACTTGGCCACCGCTCCGGTGGTGGCGTCGACCACGGCGAGGGCGTGGCTGTCCTTGCCGTTGACGGTGAAGAACTCGCCGCCGAGGATCAGCTTCTTGCCGTCCGGGGTGAACTCCAGGGCCCGCCCGGGCTCGTCGGCGTCCGCCCGGAAGGAACGCAGCGCGCCGGTGGCCGCGTTGAGGGCGGCGAAGCGCTCCCGCTTCTGCCCGCTGACCTGGTGGAAGTCGCCGGCCGCGTACACGGTCCCGGAGTTGACGGCCAAGGCCCTTACGGTGGCCGGGAAACCGGGACGGAAGGCGGCTTTCGGGGTGCAGCTCGCCACGTCCACCGCGGCCAGGCTACTGACCTGCTGCCCGTTCACCGCCCCGAAGTACCCGCCCGCGTAGAGGGTCTTCTTGTCGGGGGAGAGGGCGAGCGCGCGAACCGTCGCACTTCCACTACGGACGGTGAAGGAAAGCTTGCACGAGGTGGGAGCCCCGGTGGCGGCGTCGAAGACGGCGAAGTTGACGGCGGACCGCTCGCTGCCGCTGGCGCCCTCGGGCGGACGCACCGACGAGAAGGTACCGCCGACGAACACCTTGTCCCCCGCACTGGCCATCGCCCACACGATGCCGTTGGTCTGCCACGTCGGCAGGGCATCGGCGGTGAAGGAGACCGGCGGGGTGATCGCGGACGCCTGCGGCATGACGACGAGGCCGATTCCGGCACCGCCTCCGGCGAGGGTGAGGGCGACTATCGCGGCCGTCGACTTCGAGCGTCGGGACCTGTTGGACCTTCTGGATCTACGCATGAACCCCCCCAGGGCAGAGCCCGCGGACATGACGGACAGTGAGTGCGGCGGCCTACTGTAGACGGTCTCGGCAACAGGCCGGAGGCAGGACCTCCGGATGAGCCGGTCCAGCGATGGACAAGATCCCCGCGCTGACGAACTACGCGCCTCTCACGGCCCGTTTGACCTGCCCCGCCGCGTCCGCACGCGCTTCGGCGGGCGAGGGGCGAACGCGATGCCGGATCGACCCCGTCCACGGACGCCTCCGCCCGACCGCGCGCGTACGCCCTCGGGTTGCGGACACCCGGCCCACCGCGGACACCGGGAGCGGGGGGTCAGGCCGCGAGGGACTCGCCATCGCGGCCAGCCGGCTGGCCGGCTGGCGCCCCGGACCGGTTGGCCCGAAGGACCCAGGTGTGGCCTTTGGGGTCGCGCAGCACGGACGTCCGCTCCCCGTAGAACATGTCGGCAGGCGCTTGGAGCAGCTCGGCGCCGGCGGCCACGGCCCGCTCCGTGAGGGCGTCCACGTCCGGGACGAACACGCGCAGCGCTTCCCCGGAGCCGACCCCGCTCCACGCGTCGGTGACGGGGGTGCGCAGGAGCCCGTCGCCTTCGATGGCGTCGCACACGATGACGACCGAACCGCCCAGGCGGAGCTCCGCATGGAGCACCTCGCCCCCGGCGCCCTGCACCCGGACCTCCGGGCGGGCGCCAAAGGCCTCCCCACAGAACCGGATCATGGCGTCCGCATCGTCCAGCACCAGGTGTGCGACGGCGGCGTAGAGATGGCGGTCCGGAATGGTTCCGCTGGTCACCTGGCTGGTCATCGGGGCCTCCTGCCGTCAGCTTTCGGTTCCGAGGCCCAACGTAGAACCTCAAGAAAGGACGAGGTCAAGTCTCTTGACCTCAAGACAGCTTTTTCCAGCCGTTTACCAAAACCAGGACCGGGCGTCCGGCGACGCGGGGCGGACGCCCGGTCCAGAACGCGGCTCGTCAGCCGCCGATCGGCAGACGGGCGGGGGTGCCGTTCTCCAAACCCCCTCCGGCGCCTGCCAGTGCCGTATCGGTGCCCTCAGCTGACTGGTTGAGCGCGGTGGTCGCCACACCCAGCGCGTACTGGGTGTCCTGGACGACCGCCTGCGGGTCCTTGAGCTTCTCCCCCGTGTTGGCCACGGCGTCCTTGACGGTAGGCACGACGTCGGCGGGGCCGTCGGCCAGGGCCGGGACCGGACAGAGGGCGAGGGCGGCGCCGGCGAGGCCGAGGGCGGTAAGGGTGCGCTTCATCGTCATGCGCTGCCCAACGAGCCCCCTCCGGCGGGGTCACCACGGAGCACCGGGCCGGGCCCCGAACGCCCGAAACCATGAGGTCGGTCCGCGACGTTCAGGACCGGTCCCCTACCCGGCCGCCGCGTTCAGCCGGTACTCGCACGAGCCTGGCCCCGAGGAGCTCACCCCGGCCAGACGATGGACTGCGTCTCGCTGTAGGCGAGCAGCGCGTGCGAACCCACGTCACGCCCCACCCCACTGCGCTTGAACCCGCCGAACGGCGCCTCCATGTTGCGCCCGACCGTATTGACCCCGACGCCCCCGGCGCGGAGCCTGCGGGCCACCCGGAAGGCGCGAGCGACATCGCCGGACCAGACGTAGTCGATCAGCCCGTACTCGCTGTCGTTCGCCAGGGCGACGCCCTCCTCCTCGTCCTCGAAGGGGACGACCACCACGACCGGACCGAAGATCTCCTCCCGGACCACCCGCATCTGCGCAGTGCAGTCCACCAGGAGCGTCGGCGCCACGTAGGAGCCCCTCCCGTCCCCGACCACCGGCCGGGCGCCGCCCACCAGCACCCGAGCCCCCTCCTTGCGCCCCAGCTCCACATAGGACTCGATGCGGTCCCGGTGCGCGGCGGAGATCACCGGACCGACCACAGTGGCGGGGTCCGCCGGGTCTCCCACCTTCAGCGACCCGGCGTAGCCGCCCAGCCGCTCCACGAGCGCGTCGTGGACGGAGCGGTGCGCCAGCACCCGCGTCGGGGCGGTGCAGATCTGCCCGCTGTAGAAGGAGAAGGTCGTCCCGATCCCGCGCACCGCGGCATCGAGGTCGGCATCCTCGAAGACCAGCGCCGCGCCCTTGCCTCCGAGTTCCATCAGTTGCCGCTTCATCCCGCGGCCACACACCTGAGCGATTCGGCAACCCACCTCGGTGGACCCGGTGAAGGACACCATGTCCACGTCCGCGCTGTCCACGGCCGCCTCGCCGAGCGCTGCCGACCTCCCGGTGACGAGGTTCACCACACCGGGCGGGGCGCCCGCCCGCGCCAAAGCGGCCACCATCTTGCACACCGACAGCGGATCCTGCGGAGCGGGCTTCACCACGACCGTGTTGCCCATGGCCAGCGCCGGCGCCACCTTCCCGGCCGGATTCGCCCACGGGTTGTTGTACGAGGTGATGCAGGAGACCACACCCACCGGCTGGCGCACCTCCAACGCGCCGGTCACCTGGGCACGCCCCATCGGGCCGGCTGGGGTGACCTGCGGCGGCAGCCCGCGCTCCACCGGCTCCAGTGCCCCACGCGCATAGCGCCGGAACCGCCCCACCCCCACCGCCACCTGCATTCCCCGCGCTGTCGCCGTGGTGGCCCCGGTCTCCGCGCGGGCCAACAACGCAAGGGCTCCGGCGTCGCGTTGCAGCAGGTCCGCCGCCCGATCGAGGATCGCCGCCCGCTCCTCGGGGGCCGTACGGGACCACCCCTCGAAGGCCTCGCGGGCAGCCGCCGCGGCTTGGTGGACCTGGTCTACCGACGCCTCCGGGGCCAGTGCGACCACCGAACCGTCCGCCGGGTTTAGTACCTCGTAGTAGCCGTGCGCCGGCTCCACCCAGTGCCCCGCGATGTGGAGTCGCGGTGTGGCGCCGCCGCGCCCCGCCGCGTTCATCGGGTGCTCACCGTCCGGGTGTCGCGCCCCGACCGCAGGACCCGGCCGGGGACGGCCCCGGTCACCTGGTCGTCCCTGATCGTCTCCACGCCGTTGACCCGCACCGAGACGATGCCGGACGCCTGCGAGTGGAGTCGTGGGCTGTGGCCCGGTAGGTCGTGCACCAGCTTCGCGGGGCCCGCGTCGATCCGCTGCGGATCGAAGAGCACCAGGTCCGCGTGGTAGCCACGAGCGATGCGGCCACGCCCCCGAAGGCCGAAGAGACGCGCTGGATCGGCGGTGAGCATCCGTACCGCCGCCTCCAGTTCGAGCAGCCGGCGCCCGCGCAGGCAGTCCCCGAGGAACCGGGTGGTGTAGGGCGCACCACACATCCGATCCAGGTGTGCGCCGGCGTCGGAACCGCCGAGCAACACGTCCTCGTGCTGCCAGGTTTCCTGCCGCAGGGCCCAACTGGCCGGATCGTTGTCGGTGGGCATCGGCCACAGGACGGTCCGCAGGTCGTCCGCGGCACAGATCTCCACCAGGCAGGCGAACGGGTCCAGTCCGCGTTCCGCGGCGATCTCGCCGACGACCCGTCCGGAGAGCCGCTGGTTCACGGGGGCGTAGGTGTCCCCGATGACGTAGCGCTCGAAGCGGGCCAGGCGACGGAAGACGCCCGCTTCCTTGCTGGCCGCCCGACGGAGCATCTCGGCCCGTACCTGCGGATCACGGAGCCTTCGGATCCGCTCCGGTACGGGCAGCGCGAGGACCTCGCCCCAGCCCGGGATCAGGTTGAGCGCGCAGAAGGTGCCCAGCGACATGTTCATCGGCGTGAGGATCGGCATGGTCAGGGCGACGATCCGGCCGCCCGCCTTGCGTGCGCGTTCACTCGGCAGCAGTTGGCGCGGCACCCGCTCGGGCACCGCGGCGTCGATGGTCAGCACGTTCCAGTTCAGTGGGCGCCCGGCTGCTGCACTCATCTCGACCAGCAGGTCGACCTCCTCGTCGGAGAACTGGTCGAGGCAGCCCGCGACGATGGCCTCCAACTGGGTGCCTTCGTGCGCGCCTACCGCCCGGGCGAGCTCCAGGAGTTCCTCGGGCTGGGCGTACCGGGAGGCTACGGGCGCTCCTGCGCCGTCCGAGTGCGTCGCGGACTGCGTGGTGGAAAGACCCCAGGCGCCGGCGTCCATCGCCTCGTGGAGGAGGCGGACCATCTCGTCCAGTTGCTCGGCGGTGGGGCGTCCGCCGGTCGCGGCCTCTGCCATGACGTACCGGCGGAGCGCGCAGTGTCCCACCATGAAGCCCGCGTTGACGGCAATGCGGCCCTCCAACTGGTCGAGGTAGTCACCGAAGCCGTGCCAGCCCCAGTCCACGCCCTCTTCGAGCGCCGCAAGTGCCATACCCTCGACCTTGCTCATCATGCGCCGCGTGTAGTCGGCGTCCTCGGGGCGGTCGGGATGCAGCGGGGCCAGGGTGAAACCGCAGTTGCCCCCGACCACGGTGGTGACTCCGTGGTTCATCGAGGGGGTCGCGTACGGGTCCCAGAACAGTTGGGCGTCGTAGTGCGTGTGCGGGTCCACGAAACCGGGGCACAGGACGAGCCCGCCGGCGTCCTCGATGGTTCGGGCTGCTTCCGCGGCGGTGCCCGGCTCCCCGAGGAAGGCGATCCGGCCCTCCCGCAGGCCCACGTCGGCGATGTGGCCGGGGGCACCGGTGCCGTCTACGAGGGTGGCTCCGCGGATCAGGTGGTCGAGCATGGCCGTTCCCCTTCTTCCAGGGCTGAGCGGGAGGCTGGTTCGGGCTGCGGGCGCAGGTCCGGCCGGGGTCCGCGCGGCAGGCCGCTGCCGTGCGCACCCCGGCCGGGACCCCTTCCGGCCGGCGGTCCGGGAAACCGCCGTCCGCCCTGTGGGTGGTGCGGCCGAGCCGCGGGAGTCCTCGGGGACGCCTCGGGTCGGCGGCGCGTTGCTGCTTCGGTGCGGCCGGGGCCGGCCGTTGCCTCAGGTGGACTGCCGGAACCGGGTGGTGCGGTGCACCGGATCAGTGTCGATCTTCGGGATCACGTGCTCCCCGATGAGCTTGATCGTGTTCATGGTGGCCTCGTACGGGACGCCGATCGGCAGCCCGAAGCACAGTTGGTCGGCGCCGGCCTGCTCCCAGCGACGGCACTGACGGGTGACCTCGTCGGGGTCGCCGCAGATCATCAGCTCCTCGCTGATGAGGAGCTCGATGATCTCTTCGTTGTAGGCGGGCAGCGTTTCGGGCCACTCCGGGATGCCTTCGGGGCGCGGGAAGGTGTCGTGGTACCGGAAGACGAGGGACTGCAGGCGGTTAAGGCCGCCTGCGACAGCGATCCGAACAGCTTCCTCGTGCGTTTCGGCGCAGATCGCGGTGGTGGTCACCATCACGTTGTCGTTGACGAAGGCGCCTATCGGCTCGGCCTGTTGGACCGCCGTCTTGTACTGCTCCAGCACCCAACTCATGTCGGAGACCTTCTGGACGCTGAAGCCGAGCACGCCCAGGCCCTTCTTGGCGGCCATCGCGTAGGAGGAGGGCGATCCGGCGGCGTACCACATGGCCGGGTGGGACTTCCCGTACGGCTTGGGGAACACCTTCCGCGGGGGCAGGGACCAGTGTTTGCCCTGGAAGCCCTCGTACTCGTCCTGGAGGAACATCTTGGGGAACTCGGCGATGGTCTCCTCCCAGATCTCCTTCGTGTGGTTCATGTCGGTGATGCCGGGCAGGAAGCCGAGTATTTCGTGGCTGCCCGCACCTCGGCCGGTACCGAACTCGAAGCGCCCCTGGGAGAGATGGTCGAGCATGGTGACCTTCTCAGCCACCTTGACGGGGTGGTTGACGGCGGACAACGGGTTGAAGATGCCCGAACCGAGGTGGATGCGATCGGTGGCGTGGGCGAGGTAGCCGAGGAAGACCTCGTTCGCCGACAGGTGGGAGTACTCCTCCAGGAAGTGGTGCTCCGAGGCCCAGGCGTACTTGAAGCCGGAGCGGTCGGCCTGGATGACGTACTCGGTCTCCTCCACCAACGCCTTGTGTTCCGCCTCCGGGTCGACCTGAGAGCGCGCCTGGGGAACGTATCCCTGCACAAAGAGCCCGAATTCCAAGGGGATTCACCATCCTTTTGTTTCTGACGCTCCGTCAGATCGATGGGTTGACTGTTCCACCGCCGACTTGAGGCGTCAAGAGCCGACGAGCCGTCGGCGGCAGCGGAAGCACCCGTCCACGACGCCGGCCCGGCCGACCGGCCGCCGCCATGGACGACCGGTCCGCCCCGCGACCGACATCGAGGCACACCGGCCGGAGTCATCGAGCACCTCCGCCGGCACCACCCGCGCCCGTGGCTCCCACACCCACCCTCACGTGGCGAGCAGAGGACCCACCTCCCGCCCGAAGGCGGTTACCTGGTCGATCAGCTCCTCCCGACTGCGGCTGCGAAAGCGGACCTGGATCTGATCGACCCCCATGTCCGCGTAGGCACGGAGCGAGGCGGCCAGTTCCTCGGCCGGTCCGGTCAGGGTGCGCGGGCCGGTGTCCCAGCCCGGTCGGCCGACGTAGAGCGGCTCGGTGATCGCACCGACCTCCAAGGGTTCCGCCACCCCGGCCCGCTCCCGCAAGCCGCGCAGCCGAGCGATCTGGGCCGGGAGTTCCTCGCGGGGGTCGCCCTGCGGCAGCCAACCGTCGCCCCGCACCGCAGCTCGGCGCAGAGCAGCCGGCGAAGAGCCGCCGACCCAGATCGGAACCCGCGACTGGAGGGGGCGCGGAAGCTGCCCCAGCCCCTGGAACGCGAACCGCTCGCCGCGGAAGGACGGGTACTCCTGCGGCCCGAGAGCGACCCGCAGGGCATCGATCGACTCGTCGAGGACGGCTCCGCGTTCGGCGAAGGGCACCCCCAGAGCCTCGAACTCCTCCGGTACGTGGCCGGCGCCGACCCCCAGGACCAGCCGGCCACCGCACAGCTGGTCCACGGTGGCGTACTGCTTGGCTGTGACCAGCGGGTGCCTCAGCCCCACGATCGCGACATGGCTGAGCAGTCGCAGGTTTTCGGTCACCGCGCCGAGATGGGCGAGGGTGGCCACCGGGTCGTACCAGACCGCGCTCATCGCCGTCGCCAGTCGACGCGGGATGGCGACGTGATCACAGGTGGCCAGATAGCCGAAGCCGGACCGGTCTGCCGCGCGGGCGACGGCGACGAGGTCCTCGGGGCCCGCCGCCGCCTCCCAGCGCTCGGCGTACAGGCCGCTCTGCGACTGAACCGGGAGCTGCATCCCGTAGGCCAACCGCCCTTCGGGGAACACGCGCGCCATGACTGCCTCACCCTCTGCCGGCACCACCGTGCCGTGCGGCCTCCACCTGCGGTGACCGCCCCATGCTTCTATCTGACACCTCGTCAGGCAAGGGGGCGGAGGCGGGCAATGACCGAACAGAAACCGCCATGCCGGTATGTTTTTTCCCTGGTTCAGCCGGGGGCCGACCCACCAGAGCGGCACCGACTCGAACGGGCCCATCACCAAGCGGTGGGCTCCCCATCGGCGGCCAAGCCTCGAAGGAAGGTCTGATGGACACCACAGCGTGGCAGCAGCCGAGGTTGCGGGTCGGGGTGCTCGGCCCGCTGGAACTCCACCTCGACGGAGAGGACCGCACCCCCACCGCCCCGCAGGTCAGGCGGGTCCTCGCCATGCTCGCCCTACGCGCCGACCGCCAGGTATCACTGACCACCCTGATCGCCGAACTATGGGAAGGGGACCCGCCCAGACTGGCCCGCAAAACCGTCCAGACCTACGTGTACCAGCTGCGCCGCGCCCTCACCCGCGCCCCCGGACCGGGCGGCGTCGAACGCCTACAGACCCGACCCAGCGGCTACCTGATGCGCCTGCTCCCGGAGGAGGTCGACCTGTGGGAGTTCGAGGGCCTCGTCACCCGGGCCCGAGCCGCGCTCGACGAAGGACAGCCCGAACAAGCCGCCCAGGACCTGCGCAAGGCCCTCGCGCTCTGGCGCGGCGACGCGTTCGCCGACATCTCCTTCGGACCCGAACTCTGCGTCCGCGCGCCCCGGATAGAAGCCGCCCGGATCACCGCCTTGGAACTGCGCGTCAAAGCCGACCTCCAGCTCGGCCGGCACCGTGAGCTCCTCGACGAACTCCGCCAACTGGCCGCGGACCACCCGCTGAACGAACGCTTCGCCGCCGACCTCATGATCGCCGCACAGTCGGCCGGACAGCGCGCCACCGCGCTGGATGCTTACACGCGCCTGAGGCGCGCCCTCGTCCAAGAACTCGGAATCGAGCCCTCCGACTGGCTGCGCGACCTCCAACGCGAGGTCCTGACCGCCGGCGCCCCCCGCGACCTTCCAAGGCAACGCGCCCGCGTGCCCGCCGCACCCCCCGCTCAGGCGCCCTCCTCCGGCACCCCGCACCGGACCCCTTCCCGGGGCACCCCCGTCGCGGCACCGACCAGAACCGGGCCCCGCCCGGCCATCGCACCCGAGGCCCCCGGCGCGATCCCCTCACAGGAGGCAGGTCCGCACTCCTCCACCGCCTCGGCGACAACCTGCCCTCCGCCGAACGTCGCCCGGACCGAGAGCCGTGGCGAGGGCCCCGCGGAGCGCCGCTCCGCCGGCCGATCCGCCCCGACGCCGGACGAGGACCACCGCCACACGGCCCTGCCCGTCCTCGAAGAGCCCACCGAAGAAGCACACCACGGGACCGTCGGCCAGGGACAGCCACCGCAGTACGCAGTCGGCCCCACGGACGAGGTGGTACCCGTACACCGCTCCCCCGCCGGCGCCTTCACCTACGGACCGGCCCGCCACGGCCCACCGCCCGGATTCGGCTACCGACCCCCAGCACGACCGGCGCCGCTGACACAACTGCCGCCCGACACACCTGACTTCGTGGGTCGCCGACGCGAGCTGGACCGGCTGCTGGCGCTTGCCGGGCACGGGCCGGGGCCCGGACGGAGCAACTCTCCACGGGTAGTCACCGTCCTCGGCGGGATCGGGGCGGGAAAGAGCACCCTCGCGGTCCGCGCCGCCCACCTGCTCAGTGCCCGGTTCCCCGACGGCCAGTTGTACGCGCGGCTGCACGGGGAAGGCGACGCTCCCGTCAACCCCGCCCTCGTCCTGCGCTCCTTCCTGCGCGACCTACAGCTGGACTCGGGGCACAGCTCCGCCGGCGGCGTGGACGAACTCGCCCGGCGGTTCCGACACCACACGGCCGGCCAGGCCGTTTTGTTGCTGGTCGAGGACGCCGCCTCGGCCGGCCAGATCCTGCCGCTGCTACCGGGCGGCAGCGACAGCACGGTGCTGGTCACCTCACGGGTCCGGCTACCCGGCCTACCGGGCGCCAGCCATCTCGGCCTACCGCCGATGACCACGGAGGACGGGGCGGCACTGTTCGCCTCAGTCCTCGGCCCGGGGCGCGCCGCCGAAGACCCCGCAGCGGTCCGTCAGATCGTCCGACTGATGGGCGGACTCCCGCTCGGCGTACGGGCCGCGGCCGAGAAGCTCGCCGGTCGCCCCATGTGGTCAGTGGCCGATTTCGCACTTCGGCTGGCGGACGGACGCCGCCGCCGGGTAGAACTGCGCACAGGTGCCTGGGACGTACTGGCGCACGTGGCCTCGGCCGGGGCCAGGCTGCCCCGTTCCGCCCAGCAGGCACTGGCGCTGCTCAGCCGGTCCGGGCCCCGGTCCTTCGCCCTACCTGACATGGCCCAGCTCCTGGGCATGCCCGCCAGCGCCGCCGAGCAGATACTCGGCAGCCTGATGGACCACCACGCGGTGGAGCTGGACAGCCCCCACCCACCTGGGGTGAGCGGCACGGTGACCACGGCCGCGGCCTTCCGGATACCGGAGCTGGTCCGCCTCGCACACGCAGGTGAACCGGGCGAGACGGTGGAACTGACCCCGTACTCGGGAGCCGCCACCCGCACCGTGTTCACCACGCGTCCGCCCGTGGAACGTCCTCTTCCCGATCCTTGGCCTCCCCTTGGTCGATCCCGATGAGGCTGCATACCTGCATCGGCCATTCGGCCGACACAGGCAGTCAGCTGGCAGGGCGACCACCCGGCCGGAGGGGAGACTTCCATGAGGAGCACGATCCTGCGACACGAACGGTCGGGGCAGGACGGCCACGGCTGGGGCGAGCCCTCGGACCGGCCACGCCCAACCGGACCGGGCCGCCTGCACGGCACCACTGCCGGTACCGCGGGCGGGAACAGCGCCGACCCCGGCCCGGAGGACACCATCACCTTCGAGCTCTTCTCCGGGCTCTTCTCATCCATGCCCCGCAGTGACCAGCGGCGCAAGGCCATGCACTACGTCCGTGGCCTGCTCGGCGCCGAAGGACGCAAGTCCATTCGCAACATCGCCGCCCTCATCGGCGGTGACGCCGCCGAACAGAGCCTGCACCACTTCATCTCCAGCTCCACATGGGACTGGGCTCCGGTGAGACGCGCGCTGGCCCAGCACATCGAACGGGTGGCGCCCCCGCAGGCCTACGTCGTCCACCCGATGATCATCCCGAAGGCCGGCGAGACCTCGGTCGGTGTGGAACGCCGCTTCGTGCCGGAACTGGGCCAGGTCATCAACGCCCAGCAAGCCGTCGGAGTATGGGCGGCAGCGCCGGACTGGAGCAGCCCGCTCAGCTGGCGACTGCACCTGTCCAGCCGTTGGCTGGAGGATCAGCGCCGACGCAACCTGGCCGCGATCCCCGAGAGCACCCTGCCCGAAAGCCTCGAACAATGCTCGGTCGAGGCCTACTTGGGGATGATCCGCGGGTCCGGCCTGCCGATCCGGCCCCTGGTCATGGACGCCCGGGAAGCCGACGTCCTGGCCACCGTGCACCGACTGCGCGCCGCCGGCACACCCATGCTGCTACGGGTGTCCGGTTCCGTCCGGCTGACCGTCACCGAAGCCGTATTCCCCAGGCGGGGAGCGAGCATGACGGCGCAGCAGATCATGTCGACCGTCTGGCACATGCGCCATCTCGATCCGCGCCGTCCCCCCGCACCGGAAGACGCAGAGAGCGACCGGACGGCCTCACTGGTCGCCGTCGGAGCGACCCTGACCGCCGACACCCGCCGCCCCGGGCCCGCTGGGCAGGCCGTCCGGACCGCCCCCGCCCTCTCCTCCCCACCCGGCCGGGCCCCCGAGCTCCTGCTGCTGGGAGTGGCCGTCGGCGGACAGTGGCCCGCCGAGCTGTGGCTCACCGACCTCACCTCGCTGCGCCCCGCCGAGCTGCTCCAACTCATCCGCCTCACCCACCGGGTGGACCGGGACCTGACCGAAATAGCGGACCAGGTGGGAATCCGGGACTTCTCCGGGCGCTCCTTCACCGGATGGCACCGGCACGCCACGCTCGCCTCCGCCGCCCACGCCATCGCCGTGCTCAGCGGGCGCCCCAACAACCACCACGCACACCCCACCGTGGCACCGGCCGCGACCGCGCACCTGCGTTCCCCACTGGCCCCCTACGCTCCGCCACCGGCCCCGTCCTACGGGTCCTCGGCGGCCCGGACCGTGGTGGCCGGACCCGACGCACCATCGAGGTACCGCCTGCACCGGGACGCCGATCGACCTGACGGACCATGGCAACGAACCTGACGTATGGGGCACGGCAATTGACGGATCGTGGCGGTGCCCGTTGGCCGGGGTGGCAGCTTCGGCACAGGATCGGGCCACCCGATTCGAACATTTCCGGAGGAGCACCCCCGACATGACCAAGGTCGCCGTCATCTACTACTCGTCCCAGGGCAATGTGCACCAGCTCGCCGTGGCCGCCGCCCAGGCGGCCGAGAAGGCGGGAGCCGAGGTGCGGCTGCGCCGCACCGCGGAGCTCAGCACCGAAACCATCGTGCCGGGCAACGACACCTGGAACGCGGCCTGGGCCGAGCACCTGGACGCCGTCGCGGACATCCCCGAGGCCACCCTCGACGACCTGGAGTGGGCCGACGCGGTGATCTGGGGAACCCCGGGCCGCTACGGGCTTCCCGCAGCCTCCCTCAAGCAGTTCATCGACCAGACACTCCCGCTCCATTCGAAGCGCGGGCTGCTGAACAAGGTGATGTCCTCGTTCACCTCGACCGCCACCCTGCACGGCGGCCAAGAGAGCACCCTGCTGTCCCTGAACAACGCCTTCTACCACTGGGGCGCCATCATCGTGCCGCCCGGTGTGGCGGACCCGATCCAGCTTGCCCCGACCAACGGCAACCCCTACGGCGTCAGCAGCGTCTCCCGCAACGAGGCCAACAACGTCGACGGTGACAACCTCGCGGCCATCGAGTACCAGGCCCGCCGCACCGTGGAGATCGCCTCCGCCCTGGTCCGCGGCCTGGCATCGGCCTGACCGACCGCGTCCGGCGCCGGGGACCTTGCTCCCGGTGCCGGGCCCGACCGGTGGGAGCTCCCACCCGTTGAGGGCCTGCGCCCCGGACCCTCGCCCTGCCCGGTGGCCGCCAGGGGCCCGTGCCGCGCCGGCACCGAGCTGGGCCCACGAGGCGGAGCGGTGGACCTCGACGCCTTCTCGCACCACCCACTCGTGGCCGGTGGCGGTCCGAGCCGCTCACCTCCACCTGCCCGATGCAGCCCTTGCCTCCACTGGGCGCTTCGTGCTGGGCAGCCACGGCCACCGGGCGCGGGCCGCCGGTGGGCTCCACGGATCCGATCCAGGGATTCGCTTCCCCCACCGGCGACTGCCGGTGGCCCCCTCGAAAGAAGGTCTGATGGACAACAGCCTGCTCGACGTCCGGCTCAAACCCGCACTGCAACAGCCGGACTGGGACGACCCCGCGCAACTCAGCCGGGTCAGGAAGGAACTCCTCGCCCGCCCACCGCTGGTGGACGGGGCGGACGTCCACGCACTGCGCCGGCTCCTGGCGCGGGTGGCCGAGGGCGAGGCCCACGTGGTCCAGGCCGGAGACTGCGCCGAAGACCCCGACGAGTGCACGAGCGAGCACGTCGCCCGCAAGGCGGCCGTCCTGGACCTTCTGGCCGGCACCCTGCGACTGATCACCAACAAGCCGGTGCTGCGGGTGGGCCGGATAGCCGGCCAGTACGCCAAGCCCCGCTCCAACCCGACCGAAACCATCGACGGAGCCGAACTTCCGGTGTTCCGCGGCCATATGGTCAACGGGCCCGAAGCAGATCCGGACAGCCGTCGCCCTGACCCGCTGCGCCTGCTCACCGGGTACATGGCCGCCGAGGACGTCATGCGCAACCTGGGTTGGCGGGGTGGCCACGCCGGCGCCGACATCGACCCCCGGGTGTGGACCAGCCACGAGGCCCTACTCCTGGACTACGAAGTCCCCATGGTCCGCCGGGACGAGCGCGGCGAGCTCGTCCTGACCTCCACCCACTGGCCGTGGCTGGGTGAACGAACCCGCCAACTCGGCGGAGCACACCTGGAGTTGCTATCACAGATCGCCAACCCGGTTGCCTGCAAGGTCGGGCCGAGCATGACCCCAGGTGAACTGCTCGCGCTCTGCGAGCGGTTGGATCCCGAGCGGACTCCCGGCCGGCTGACGCTGATCGCCCGAATGGGCGCCGACAAGGTACCCGAGGTGTTGCCGCCGCTGGTGACCGCGGTCCGGGAGGCAGGGCACCCGGTGATCTGGCTGACCGACCCGATGCACGGCAACACCATCACCACGCCCGAAGGACTCAAGACCCGCCTGGTGGAGACCGTCGAAAGGGAAGCGGTCGCCTTCCACTACGCGGTGACGGCAGCCGGCGGAACGGCCGGCGGCTTCCACCTGGAGACCACCGCGGACGCCGTCACCGAGTGTGCCGCCGACCCCTCCGGAATGGACCGGGTGGGCCACTTCTACACCAGCTTCTGCGACCCGCGGCTCAATCCGGGCCAGGCCATCTCCGTCGTATCGAGCTGGAGTTACTGAACCCAAGGAGGTGCACGACCCATGGACGACTCCATCGCCCTGGTGACCGGCGCGGCGGGCGGCATCGGAATCGCCGTCGCCCGCGCCCTGGGCCAGCGCGGGGTCCGGGTGGCCGCCGTCGACCGTGACCCCGAGCAGCTCGGCCGGGCCGTCGAGGAGCTCACCGCCGAAGGCGTCAAGGCGGCGGCCTTCCCCATCGACGTCACCCGCAGCGCCGACGTCGAGGAGACGGTGGCGACGGTGGAGCGGGAGTTCGGCCCACTGGACCACCTCGTGAACGCAGCCGGCGTGCTCCGGCTCGGCGAGGCACGCGAACTGTCCGACGAGGACTGGAACGCGACCTTCGCGGTCAACGCCACCGGCGTCTTCCACGTCTCCCGCGCCGTGGTGAACCGGATGGCCGCCCGGGGACGCGGCGCACTGGTGACGGTCGCCTCCAACGCCGCCACCACTCCACGTACCGGGATGTCCGCGTACGCCGCCTCCAAGGCCGCGGCCACCATGTTCACCAAGAGCCTCGGCCTGGAAGTGGCCCGGCACGGAATCCGCTGCAACGTCGTTGCCCCCGGTTCCACCGACACCCCGATGTTGCACTCCATGTGGGAGGACGACTCAGGGCCCCGGGGCACCATCGAGGGGCGGGCCGACGCCTTCCGGGTCGGCATACCCCTCGGCCGGCTCGCCCAGCCCACGCAGATCGCCGAGGCCGTGGTCTTCCTGCTGTCCGACGAGGCCTCTCACATCACGCTGCACACCCTCACCGTCGACGGGGGCGCGTCTCTGGGCGGCTGACGGAGCCGCATCCGCCTGCGCCCGGAGCCCCGAGGGACATCTGGCAGGGCCAGAGCGCCACATTCCATCGAACACTTCGAGCAACGAGAGGACGTCATGGCCGGCATCCCGACCATCGAGCCCTACCCGATGCCGACATCGGGAGATCTGCCCGTCAACACCGCTGCCTGGAAAGTAGACCCGGCCCGCGCGGTGCTGCTGGTCCACGACATGCAGCGCTACTTCCTGGCGCCGCTGCCGAGCACCTTGCGCACCGACCTGGTGCGCAACGCCGCCCTGCTGCGCGAGCGTGCCGTCGAACTCGGCATCCCGGTCGCCTACACCGCCCAGCCCGGTGGCATGACCGAGAGCCAGCGGGGGCTGCTCAAGGACTTCTGGGGACCGGGCATGCGTACCGCACCCGCCGACCGCGAGGTCGTCGAACCGCTGGCCCCCCGCCCCGAGGACTGGCTGTTGACGAAGTGGCGCTACAGCGCCTTCCACAAGACCGACCTGCTGGCCCGGATGCGCGCATCCGGACGGGACCAACTCCTCATCTGCGGGGTGTACGCGCACGTCGGCGTGCTCGCCACCGCGGTGGAGTCCTTCACCCACGACATCGAGACCTTCCTCGTCGCCGACGCCCTCGCCGACTTCAGCGAGGAAGACCACCGCATGACACTCTCCTACGGCGCACAGCGCTGCGCCGTGGTGACCACCGCCAAGGAGGCGCTGGTATGACCGCAGTCGCTCCCGCGGGGCACCCCGCCTCCGAGGGCCGCCCCACCGGCAGTGAGCTCCTCTCACGGATCCTGCTCCCGAAACCGCCGCCGTTCGCACTGCTGCACCGCCCGGCCGTAACCGGTCCGGGAGTGCTGGAGGTGCTCCTCGGGGACATCAGCACGCCCCGCACGCTGGCCGAGGTGCCCCTCGACCCGCCGGCGGCGCACGGCGAGGCGACGACGGCGGGTGGGGCCCGCCACGAGTCCCTCGTGGTGGTGCCCTTCCGGCAGATCGGCGAACGCGGTTACGCCTGCGCCGACGACGGCTCCCCGCTGATCGCGCTCACCGTCACCGAGCAGGGCCACGTACCGCTGTCCGAGGCGGCGGACCTGATCGGCGACCAGCCGATCCGGTTGAGCGGCGGCGAGTTCGACATCAGCGACGAGGACTACGCCGACATCGTCCGCCGGGTCATCGCCGATGAGATCGGCACCGGCGAAGGAGCCAACTTCGTCATCAAGCGCTCGTACACGACCGAAATCAGCGCCTACGAGCCACGCTCCGCCCTGACCCTGTTCCGCCGCCTGCTGGAGCAGGAGTCCGGCGGGTACTGGACCTTCATCGTCCACACCGGGGAGCGCACCTTCGTCGGGGCCACGCCCGAGCGGCACATCAGTGTGCACGAGGGCACCGCGGTGATGAACCCGATCAGCGGTACCTACCGTTACCCCGCCACTGGGCCCACCCTGCCGGAGGTGATGGACTTCCTCGCCGACCGCAAGGAGACCGACGAGCTCTACATGGTCGTCGACGAGGAACTGAAGATGATGGCCCGGGTCTGTGAGGGTGGTGGGCGAGTCGTGGGCCCCTACCTCAAGGAGATGGCACGTCTGGCCCACACCGAGTACCTCATCGAGGGCCAGACGGATCGGGACCCGCGACAGATCCTGCACGAGACGCTGTTCGCTCCGACGGTCACCGGCAGCCCGCTGGAGAGCGCCTGCAAGGTCATCAACAGGTACGAGCCGCACGGCCGCGGCTACTACAGCGGAGTCCTCGCACTGATCGGCCGGGACGAGCGCGGCGCCCGCGAGATGGACTCCGCGATCCTCATCCGCACCGCGGACATCGACCGCGCGGGATGCGTCCGCATCGGCGTCGGCGCCACCCTGGTCCGCCACTCCGACCCGCTGTCCGAGGTCGCCGAGACCCGGGCCAAGGCGGCCGGCCTGATCGCAGCACTGGAGTCGGGAGGTCCGACCCGCTTCTCCGGTCACCCCGAAGTGCAAAGCGCCCTGGCCCGCCGCAACGAGACGATCGCCGGCTTCTGGTTGGCCGGCGAGGGCCAGCGGGTGCGGCCCGAACCGACCCTGGCCGGGCGACGGGCGCTCGTCGTCGACGCCGAGGACACCTTCACCGCCATGATCGCCCACCAGTTGCGTTCCTTGGGCCTGGAAGTCGCGGTGCGGCGCTTCGACGAACCCTATGCCTTCGAGGACTGGGACCTGGTCGTCATGGGCCCCGGCCCCGGGGACCCGCGCGAGGAGGCGCACCCGAAGATCGCCCACCTGACGGGAGCGATACGCCGCTTGCTGGCCGAGCGTCGGCCGTTCCTCTCGGTCTGCCTCAGCCACCAGGTCCTGTCACGGCAGTTGGGCTTCGAACTGGCCCGCCGGGAGGTGCCCAACCAGGGCGTGCAACGGGAGATCGACCTGTTCGGCTCGCCCGCCCGTGTCGGCTTCTACAACACCTTCGCCGCGCGATGGGACGAGGAGAAGGCCGAGTGCGAGGGCGTCGGCGTGGTCGAGGTGAGCCGCGACCCGGCCAGCGCAGAGGTCCACGCACTACGCGGACCGCACTTCGCCTCCCTCCAGTTCCACCCCGAGTCGGTGCTCACGCAGGACGGGCCGCGGATCGTCGCCGGCCTCCTGCGCGACGTACTGGCCTCGGTCTCGGTACCCGTCTGACCGGGCGCACGCCTCCTCTCCCCTTCCACCCGTCACAAGGAGTTTCCCGATGCTTCCCGTCCAGTCCAGCGACAAGGGCCTCTACATGGGCCTGGTGGCCGAGCGCGCCGCGCAGACCCACGGCGACCAACTGATCGTCCTCGACCACGACATGGACCTGCTCCCGGACGCCGGCCGCAAGCTGACCTTCGCCGAACTCGCCGAACACATCGACGACATGGCGGCCCGGTTGTACGCGGCGGGGGTGCGCCGCGGTGAGCACGTCGCCCTCCACAAGTCCAACGGCTTCGACATCAACATCCTCTCCTCGGCCGTGGCCAGGCTCGGCGCGGTACCCGTGCAGCTCTCCCCGTACCTGGACGCGGCCAGCGTGCTGGCGCTGCTGGAACGGCTGGGTGGTCCGTACCTGGTCACCGACACCGCGAAACTGGACGGCTCCTTCGCCGACGCCCCGCTGGCCGAACTGACCGCCGAGGTGATCCTGGTGGCGGGTTCACGTCCGGGCACCGTCAGTCTGACGGACCTGGCCGGCGCCCCCCGGCAGGAACCGGTCGTCCCCCACCCGGACCTGCCGGCGCTGATGACACACACCTCCGGAACCACCGGTCTGCCGAAGCTGGTCGTGCACTCTGCCCGCACCCTGCACGGCCGTTACCGTCCGCAGGCCAAGCTCTTCGACATGATCCGCGAGACGGAGACGGTCGCCCTGCACGTCTCCTACGTACACTCGCGGATGCCCCTCGCCCTCGCCGTTCTGCTGCCCCGGGGCAACCGGATGGTCATCATGAACGACGCCGAACCGGAAGCCGTGGCCCGCCTGTGGGCCGAGACCCGCCCCGGCTTCATCGAATCGCACCCCAACTCCTTCATGGAGTGGGAGGTACTCACCGAGCACCCGCTGCGGCCCCTGTCGAACGTGAAGTACTTCAGCACCACCTTCGACGCCATCCACCCCAGCACCATGGACAAGTTGCTGCACGCCACCGACCGCAGCTCGCCGCTCTTCTACCAGATCTACGGCCAGAGCGAGACCGGACCCCTGGTCGGCCGCGGCTTCACCCGTAAGACGGCGGCCGGTGCCGACGGGCGCTGCCAGGGCTACGCCTTCCCCAGCGACACCAAGTTCCGGCTCGTGAGCCGCAACGGGCAGCCGGTGACCCGGGAGAACCCCGGCTACATCGACGTGCAGGCCGCCGGGCGGGCGCTCGGCTACTTCGGCGAGCGGGAGCGTTACGACACCCAGGTGCACGGCGGCTGGTGGCGCGGCATGGACCTCGGCTACCGGACCGAGGAGGGCTGCCTGCACCTGCTGGACCGCGAGGTGGACTCGATCCCCGGCATCGCCTCCACCCTGGAGATCGAGGACACCGTCCTGGGCCGGCTCGATGAGCTCACCGAACTCGTCGTCGTCCCGGGACCGGCCAAGGAGGGCGTGCCGGTGCTCTGCACCCGCGAGGACCTGCCGCTGGACCTGGCCCGCTGGAAGACCGCGACCGCCGAGTGGCCGCAGCTGGCGGACCCCGTGCAGATGAAGCTGTCCGAACTTCCCCGCACGGCCACCATGAAGGTGCAGCGGATCGAGCTCTCCGCCCGGCTGGCCGCCGCGGCCCTGCGAGGCCTCGATGGGTGACCGGGTCCCCGGGGATCCGGGCCGTGACGTGGACGTACTGATCGTCGGAGCGGGACCGACGGGCCTTCTGGCCGCCTGCGAACTACTCCGCCAGGGCGTCCGCGTCCGGATCGTCGACCAAAACGAACGGCCCGCCACCGTGCCCAAGGCCCTCTCCCTGTGGCCACGGGTCCGGGACATCCTCACCGACCTCGGTGTGGGCGAGGAGGTCGAACGTGCCTCCCTCCCCATCCGGGCCTTCCGCTACCTCTCCGATCGCCGCCCGGTCGCCTCGCTGACCTTCACGGACGATCTGGCGGCCCGGCAACTGCCCCAGTACGAAACCGAACGGATCCTCACCGAACGGTTGCACTCCCTGGGCGGCAAGGTGGAACGCGGGGTGCGGCTACTGTGCCTGGACGACGTGGACTTCTCCGACCGGATCGAGTCCACCAGCCCGGTCACCGCCGTGCTCGAACACGGGGACGGCCTGGTGGAGCATTTCGCGGCGCCGTTCGTCATCGGTGCCGACGGCGCCGGGAGCGCCGTCCGCCGGCAGTTGGGCATCGGCTTCGAAGGCTCGACCTACGAGCTGGCCTTCGCCCTGCTGGACACCCACATCGAAGGTCACCTGCCCGCCGACGAGATCTCCTACTACCAGAGCACCTCCGGCACTCTGGTGGTGGTGCCACAACGAGAGGGCGTCTTCCGGTTCCTGACGGTCATGCCGCAGAGCACCACCATGAGCCGGGGCGCCATGCAGCGCCTGATCGACACCCGTGGCCCCCGCGGGGTGCGGATCACCGAACCGGTGTGGGAGACCGTTTTCAGAGTGCACGCACGGCGGGCCACGGAGTTCCGACGCGGCCGGGTCTTCCTCGCCGGCGACTCCGCCCACGTCCACAGCCCCGCCGGCGGACAGGGCATGAACAACGGCCTTCAGGACGCGCACAACCTGGCGTGGAAGCTGGCGGCGGTCATCCAGGGCAGGTCGCCGGTCGGCCTGCTATCCACCTACAGCCCGGAGCGGGTGGAGGCCACCAGCCGCATCGTGCGGGACACCGACATCCACACCCGCGCGCTGACCGCCCGCACCCCGCGCCGGGTCGCCCTCCGCGACCGCACCTTCCAGTTCCTGGACCGCACCGGCGCGGCGGCACGGCTCTACGCCCCGGTGATGGCCGGCCGGCGCCTGGCCTACTCCCCGCAGCGGGCCACCCAACGGCCAACCGGCGGACCCTGCCTGCTCCCGGGTACGGCGCGGCCAGGAGCGGTCCTGCCCCGCCCGGCCGCGCTGGACCTGGGCCTGGCCGGGCCCGATGCGGGAGTCCCCGGCTGGACCTTGCTGCTGCGGGCCCCCACCGGGGACTCCCGGTGGGCCGCGGAGGCCCGCCGCGCCGCCGTCCGCTGGCCGCAGCTACGCGTCCGCCACCTCGGGCGCACCCGCGGACTGTGTGCCCGCCCCGGCTACCACCTGATCCGCCCCGACGCCCATATCGCGGCCCATGGCCACCCCGGTGACCTGTCCCGCCTGACCGCCGAACTCGACGCCTTCCTCGTCCCCGACGCCCTCTGACCCCGCGCACCCGCACCATCACGCCAGCCGAGCCCGCCCCTTTCGAGGTGGCGGGCTCGCGGCGTCCGGTGACCGCCGACGGCCCGCGGCGGATCGGGCGACGGGACCCGTTCACCGCCTGCCCGGCGCCGGCCTGCGGGTGGGACGGGCCGCTTCGGGGTCCGGTGCGCGCGGCGGTTCGGGCAGGGCGATCAGCAGGGCGTCCAGGGCTGCGGAGAAGGCGTGGTCCGGCGGGGTGCCGTAGCCGATGACCAGACCGTCCCGCGCGGGCATGGCGGTGTTCGGATGCCGGTAGGCCCCGAGTCCGTCCAGGGCCAGGCCCTGGCGGCGGGCGGCGCGCAGCGCCGCTTCCTCGGTGTGCTCGGGCAGTTCGAGCACCGCGTGCAGCCCGGCGGCGATGCCGCTCACCTTGATGTGTGGGGCCTGTTCGGCCAGCCGCCGGGCCAACAGGTCCCGGCGGCGACGGTAGATCTGCCGCATCTTGCGCAGGTGCCGGTCGTAGGCACCGCAGGCGATGAAGTCGGCGAGGGTCAGCTGGTCCACCACCCCCGACCACATCTCCCGGTCGCCCTTGACCGCGAGGACCTCGTCGACCAGCCATCCGGGCAGGACCATCCACCCCAGGCGCAGCGCCGGAGAGAGGCTCTTGCTGGCGGAACCGAGGTAGACGGTGTGCTCCGGATCGAGGCCCTGCACCGCACCGACCGGCTGCCGGTCGTAGCGGAACTCCCCGTCGTAGTCGTCCTCGATCAGCAGCCCGCCGGTGGAGCGCGCCCAGTCGATGACGGCCGCACGCCGTTCGGGGTGCAGAGGCCCACCGGTGGGGAACTGGTGGGCGGGGGTGAGCAGTGCCGCCGACACTCCCGAGCGGGGCAACTCCTCGATGACCGCGCCGTGCCCGTCCACGGTCAGCGGGATGGTGCCCCGGCCCGCCTCCGCCAAGATGCCGCGGTGGAACCCCAGGCCGTAGGACTCCACGGCGACCGAACCCTCCAGCACCGCCCCGAGCAGGCGCAGGCCGTGTGCGAACCCGGCGCAGATGATGATCCGGTCCGGTTCGGTCCGTACCCCGCGCACCCGCGCCAGATACTCGGTGAGAGTGCGCCGCAGCTCCACCCGCCCACGCGGGTCACCGACGCCGAAGGCCTCGTTCGGAGCGGCGGCCAGTGCCTTGCGGGCCGAACTCAGCCATGCCGTACGGGGGAAGGCCGCCGCGTCCGGCGAACTCGCCTGGAGATCATGCACCTTGCGCCGGGCCGTCGGCCGGGCTGGGCCGCCGCGCCGCCCGTCCGGTTGGAGGGGTGCGGCCCGCCGGGCCACGCGGGTACCGGAGCCCTGACGAGCCGCCAGCCAGCCTTCCTCGACCAGTTCGGCGTAGGCCTCGGCGACCGTGTTGCGGGCGAGGTGAAGGTCGGTGGCCAAGGTCCGGTAGGGCGGCAGTCGGGTGCCTGGGGCGAGGCGACCGGAGCGGATGGCTTCGCGCAGCGCATGCATCAGCTGGGTGCGCCTGCTGCCTTCGCCACTCAGCTCCAGATGGAGATCGCTGCCTCCCGTGGAGCCCTCCGGGGCGGCGGGCTCACTGGCCGATCCGGGCAGGTCAGAGCGGTCTGGCCCGGAAGCGGGGCGACTGCGGTCGGATGAGGGCCGCGGTCCTCCGCGTCGAGAATTGACCCATGTTTCTGCCATAGAAATGCACCCTACTCCGGGCCGATTCGGCGCATACATTTTTGGCATGACAACTTTTCAGGTGCCTGAGCGCATGAACTTCGCAGCCGTCGCCCCCAAGGTCTTCAAGGCCGTCCTCTCCCTCGACGCCGCCGCCCGCGAGGGCCTCGACCCGGTGCTGCTGGAGCTGGTCCAGATCCGCGCCTCGCAGATCAACCGCTGCGCATACTGCATCGACTACCACACCAACGACGCCCGCAAGGCCGGCGAGTCCGAGGAACGCATCTACCAGCTCGTCGCCTGGGAGGAGTCCTCGCTCTTCACCGCCAAGGAGCGCGCGGCCCTGGCCCTCACCGAGGCCGTCACCCACCTCCCCGAGGGCGTGACCGACGCGGTGTACGCCGAGGCGGCCGAGCACTTCGAGGAGAAGGAACTGGCGCAGCTGATCGCGCTGATCTTCACCACCAACGCCTGGAACCGGATGAACGTCGCCACCCGCAAGACCCCCGGCACCGAGTAGAGCGAACGGGCGAGCACCACCCGCTTCCCCTCCCGAACAGCAGCGACCACACGGGCGGTGGCCATCGAGCGCTGGGCCACCGCCCGTGGCATGCCCACACGCCACGCAACGCCACTTCTGACGAAGGACTGAAGTCGTGACCACCCTCGAAACCCCGGCGCCCACCACCACCAGCAATGAGCCCTCCCCCCTCAAGGGCTGGCTCGCCGTCCTGGCCGTGACCTTGGGCATCTTCTCCCTGATGACCTCCGAGCTGCTGCCCGTCGGCCTGCTCACCCCGGTCGGCACCGCCCTGGACGTATCGGAGGGCACCGCTGGCCTGATGGTGACCGTTCCGGGTCTGGTGGCCGCGATCTCCGCCCCCCTCGTGACCGTCGCCACCGGCAAGATCGACCGGCGCATCGTGCTGGCCGTGCTCATCGCCCTGGTCGGTCTGGCCAATCTGGCCTCCGCCTTCGCCACCAGCTTCGCCGTGGTCCTGGTGGCCCGCTTCCTGATCGGCATCAGCGTCGGCGGCTTCTGGTCCTTGGCGGGCGGCATCGCCCTGCGCCTGGTACCCGAGAAGCACGTGCCGCGCGCCACGGCGGTGATCTTCGGCGGTGTCGAGACCGCATCCGTGCTCGGCGTGCCCACCGGCACCTTCATCGGCGACCTCAGCAACTGGCGCACCGCCTTCGCCGCCGTCGGCATCCTCGGCCTGGTGTCGCTGGCCTGCATGCTCTTCCTGCTGCCCAAGCTGCCCGCCGAGCGCACCATCGGCTTCTCGGACCTGCCCAAGGTCTTCAAGGGCAACGCCGGTGTCCGGGTGGGCCTGGCCATGACCTTCCTGGTCATCACCGGCCACTTCCTCGCCTACACCTTCGTCCGCCCGATCCTCCAGGGCGACGGCGTCAGCGACGGCATGATCGGCGTACTGCTCCTGACCTTCGGAATCGCCGGAATCACCGGCAACTTCATCGCCGGCGCCCTGATCGGCAAGCGGCTGCGCCAGACCGTTCTCGGTATCGCCGTCGTCCTCACCACCGCCATGGTGCTGCTGGCGACCCTCGGCGAGGGCACCGTCTCCGCCGCACTGATCCTGGTCCTGTGGGGGCTCGGCTACGGGGCGGTTCCGGTGACCTTCCAGACCTGGATCCTCGACGCGGCCCCGGAGGCCACCGAGGCGGCTTCCTCCCTGTACGTCTCCGCCTTCAACCTCTCCATCGCCCTGGGTGCCCTCTTCGGCGGACTCGCGGTCGACGGGATCTCCACCACCAGCGTGCTCTGGATCGGTGGTGGCATGGCGATCCTGACCCTCCTGGTGGTGGCCGGCAAGGGCGGCCGGTCCGCCGGCCAGAACATCGGCAAGGAAAGCCACGCGGCCCAGTAGCCAACCCCCCAGCTCCCGCTCCACACCCAATTCCCCCGCGGGTGGGGTGGGAAGCCGGGCGGGGCTCCGAACCCTCGGAGCCCCGCCCGGTGTTTGTCGTTTCCGCCGGGGTCCCGACCGCCCGCGCCTTCGTTGGCGCCGTACAGCAACCGTTCATCAGCTGTTGATGACCAAGCCCTTTGATAGCAACCAACGAGGGGCGAGCAGGGCAACAGCCCCTCACCACCAGGGCCCCCGGCAGAGCCGAGAACCTCCCGCCGGAGGCCACTCACGGCAGAGAAGGGACACACCATGTCGATCGTCAGCTACGCGAACTTCACCAGCGACCGCCAGAAGTCCGCCGAGGCCTACGTCCTCAAGAGCATCGACAACGACAAGACCAGGGAAGCCAGCGCCAAGCAGGCCCTCAACGACGTCTTCTTAGACCGCGGCAAGGCCTGTCTCACCACCACCGTGGACGGCAAGGCCAACATCCAGATCAAACACGCGAGCGCCGGAGCCAAGGGCAAGGACAACAGCGTGACGGTGTTCTACTACGTCGAGAAGAACGCCAAGCAGGAGATCACCATGGTCTACCTGCTGGCCCTGGGCAGCCACAAGTCGGACTCGACCTACGCCATCCACAAGCAGTTCGGGCAGACCGAGTTCCCGTTCAAGCGCGGCACCGTCGTGAACGTCGACGGCAGCAAGGTCTAAGGACCGTCCCTCGCCCCGGGACCGGCCAGGTGCGGGGCGTCGCCGCCGCCGCAGGCGACTAGTACTGCAACCGCATGTGATGTGACTGGTCGTCGCCTTGGTCGTTGGGCTGACTGTGTGATGAATCGCTGACGGTCGCGCAGATCGAGGACT
>NZ_JBIAGC010000033.1:52764-66771 GCF_042869595.1 Streptomyces sp. NPDC006879 | reverse complement strand
GAGACGGTTCTCTTGGTCGAAAACCCATCTACCAGGGGCTTCACCACGCTGTCAGCCCAACCGCCAAGCTCCTGCCGCAGGTTGGAAAGAGCTCAGTGTGGGATCGGATGGACTAAAGCGCATTAGTCCAGGGGGTAAGGGGTATTCGACGGGGGAGTTCTGTGGAGCTCGGCTGAGTCGTCCCGCATGTGCGGTGGGCCGGAGCCCGGCGCCGGATTCGGTGCTTTCCAAGGTGGAGGGGCACGCTCGTGTGCAGGGTGTGGAGGTGTTCCGGCGAGGTGGCGGGGCGCGGTAGCTGCCGTTGCGGACGCCCAGAAACGGCGGAGACGACTCCTCGATTTCGCCAACCGGGTTCGGCCGGTTGTGGAGTCGTTCCCGTTTGCTGGGCATTGACGGGCCCAGCAAGGGCAGACATCGTTGTCACCGCTCTCCGGCACAGACTCCGGACCTTGCGAAGGGGCAGCGATGACCGTGAGGAAAAGGACCCGTTTCGCAGTTGCCGTCGCACTGGCCGCGGCACTGTTATCCAGCTCGGCCTGTGGACTCAGTGGCGGGGGCACGAGTAGTGCGGAACAAGCTGAGCGTACCGGCACGGTGGCCGGTGAGATCACCTTCCGCACCCTTCAGCTCAGACCCGTATTCACCGGGTACGTCGAGGGGGTCATCGACTCCTTCGAGGACAAGTATCCGCGGGTGAAAGTGAAATGGGAGGACGTACCGGGCGACGGCTACAACGAGAAGCTGGTGGCGGACGCCCAGGCAGGGGCGCTCCCCGACGTGGTGAACCTCAACACCGACTCCTTCCAACTCCTCGGCGACCGAGGCATGCTCGCGGACGTCGCCCGCCTTGATCCGCAGGTGGCCAAGGACTACGTGCCGGGCGCCTGGGAACAGTACAAGCTGCCCGCCAGGGGCGCCGGTGTCTACGCCTATCCCTGGTACGTCACGCCCGAGATACTCACCTACAACCAGGACCTGTTCCGTCGTGCCGGTCTCGACACCGAAGCGCCCCCGACCAGCGTCGAGCAGTTCTTCGACCACGCGGAGCGGATCGCGAGTGCCTCCGGCGGGGCTTACCACGCCTTCATGGCGGACCCCAAGGGGCGGCTCCCCGGCGACTGGCAGAAGATGGGCGTGCCCCTCCTCAACGCAGCCAGGGACCGATTCACCTTCGGAACCGATAAGGCGGTCGAATGGGTGGAGCGGATGACGAAGCTGTACGCCATGGGAGCGATGCCCAAGGAGTCCCTCACCAAGTCAGACGACATCAACCAGCTCTACGGGGCAGGCAAGTTGGTGTTCGGGCCCGGCTCCCCGGGCTTCGTCCGAGACATCAAGAGCAATGCTCCGCAGGTCTACGCGCAGACCCGGGTGGCCCGAGCCGTGACCGGGAAGCTCGGCCACATCGGCATCTACACCCAGTCGCTCGGTATCCGTAAGGACACCCGACACCCTGATGCCGCAGCGGAGTTCGCCAAGTGGGTGACGAACGGCCCCAACCAGGTGGCCTTCTCCAAGAAGGCCACGATCTACCCGTCCAACGCCCGGGGGTTGGACGACCCGTACTTCACCGACCGCGGTGACGGCCGCGATGCGGAGACCCTGGCTCGCGCGGTAGGGGCCGAGCAACTGCGCACCGCGGACCTCGATGCCAACACCCCGGTGCAGTGGACCAGTCAGGTGGGGGACGCGGTGGTGCGGGAGGTCCAGAAGGCCATCAAGGGCGAGCAGAGCGCCCGCACCACTGTAGAGCGGGCCCTGGAACAGGCCAATGCGATCCTGGCGAAGGCGACGCGGGCGGCGCACCCGTGACACGAACGGGACGCGGGTCCCAACCGGCGCACCGCGCCTGGTGGACGCCCTATCTCTTCCTCGCGCCCGGTCTCGCCCTGGTGGCGCTGTTCAGCCTCTGGCCGTTCGTCAACACCGTCATCCTCTCCCTGACCGACGCCCAGATCCTGCGCGGCGGCGAGTTCGTCGGAATGCAGAACTACCGCCGTGCCCTCGGCGACGGGGACTTCTGGCTGGCGACCGGCAACAGCGTCCTGTACCTCCTGGTGGTCGTGCCCTGCCTGGTGGTGCTGCCCCTGGCGTTGGCGGTCCTGGTCCGCAAACAGGTTCCGGGCATTGGCTTCTTCCGGTCCGCGTTCTACACCCCGGTGATCGCCTCGGCCGTCGTCGTGGGCCTGATCTGGCAATGGGTGCTGCGCAGCGACGGCCTGGTGAACACCGTCTTTCTGAAGCTGCGCCTGGTCTGCGAACCAGTGCCCTTCCTCACCGACAGCACCATGCTGCTGATCTCGGCGATGATCGTGACGGTGTGGAAGGGCCTGGGCTACTACATGGTCTTCTACCTCGCAGCCCTCGGGAACGTGCCCGCCGCCCTATATGAGGCAGCGGCCCTCGACGGAGCCGGCCCGATACGCCGCTTCCGAGATGTCACCGTCCCCTCGGTGAAGCCCATGATGCTGCTGGTCGGCACCCTGTCGGCCATTTCCGCCCTGCGGGTGTTCACGGAGATCTACATCCTCGGGGGCGAAAGCGGGGGGCCGGGCGGCGGCGCCCGTACGCTGCCCTTCCTGATCCGGCAGGTCGGGCTCGGCTTCGCCGGGGAGACCGGCTATGCCGCTGCCATCTCGATCCTGCTGTTCCTGCTGACACTGGTCTTCAGCCTCCTGGGCCGCCGCCTGTCCAAAGGGGACGAAGGGTGAGCCGCACGCAGGTCGCAGGGGAGGTCGCCGTGCGAACCGCGGGTGCGCGGACCCGCGTCCGTCGCCTCGTCGCGCTCGCCGGGCGGTATGCGGCGCTGTGCCTCCTGCTGGTGCTGATGGTCGGGCCGATCGTCTGGCAGTTCCTGACCTCGCTGAAGGGGCGGGGGGAGAACGTCTACGCCGGGGCCCTACCGTCCCAGCCCACCTTGGACAACTACCTGCGCGTGGCCGACGCCTTCCCCCTCGGGCAGTACGTGGGGAACACGCTGATCGTGGCCGCACTCGCCGTCAGCTCGAACGTCGTGTTCGGGGCCATGGGGGGCTATGCCCTCTCCCGAGCCGGCTGGAAGGGGCGGCGGGTCGTCTTCACGGTGCTGGTCGCCACCTTGATGTTCCCCTTCGAGTCCGTGATGATCTCGATGTTCCTGACCATCCGGGAGATGGGTCTGGTGAACACCCTGGCCGGCGTCTGGCTGCCGGGTGCCGTTTCGGTACTCAACATCATGATCATGAGGGCGGCCTTCCTCGCCGTGCCCAGCGAACTGGAGGAGGCCGCGCTGCTGGACGGGGCCAACGAATGGCACCGTTTCACCCGGGTCTTCCTCCCCGCGGCCCGCGGAGCACTCGCGGTCGTGTGCATCACCAGTTTCATGGGGGCCTGGGACGACTTCCTCTGGCCCCTGATCGTGCTGACCGACTCCGAGCACTACACGCTCCAGCTGGGACTGAAGAGCCTGGCCGGAGCCAGTACCGTCAATGACCAGCGCCTGATCGCCGCAGGCGCGATGGCTGCCCTGTTGCCGATGATGCTGCTCTTCTTCGCCCTCCAGAGGTTCTTCTTCAAGGGTGTCGGCGAGGGGGCGGTGAAGCTTTGACCCCCACGCTGTGAAACCACGCCCGCAGATCCCCAAGACCGCAGGTTTCGACCATCCCCGGGAGCAGCAGTCATGCATGACGACCGCAGCATCGTCGAACATCGAGTCCGTCGCGTCCTGGCAGAACGCATCAGGCCGTCGGTTCGCTCGGATCCGTTGCCCTTGACCGTGGAGCGTTGGGAGGCTGGCGGTGAACCCGTCCCGGTCGCAGCCGCGCTGATGGCCCGATACCGGCCGGCTGCCGCAGGCGAGGTGTGGGGCCCGGCGTGGGGGACGACGTGGTTCAAGGTCACTGGAGCCGTCCCCACCGCATGGGCCGGACACGCGGTGGAAGCCGTCCTCGATCTGGGCTTCGACCGGATGATGCCCGGGTTCCAGTGCGAAGGTCTGGTACACCGGGCCGACGGCAGCGAGGTCAAGGCGCTCAACCCGTACAACGACTGGATTCGTGTCACCGACCGGGCAGCAGGTGGCGAGCGGGTGGAGTACTACGTGGAGGCCGCCTCGAACCCCGTGCTGGTCGAGCATCGTCCCAGCCGGCAGGGGGACCGGCTCACGGCCTCCGAGGAGCCCCTGTACCGCCTGGCCCGAATGGACCTCGCCGTCTTCCAGCCGCAGGTGTGGGAACTCGTGCAGGACATTGAGGTCCTGCACGGCCTGATGGGTGAGCTGTCCGGCGACGATGCTCGTCGGTACGAGATCCTGCGCGCCCTGGAGCGGTCCCTGGACGTCCTCGACCTGACCGACGTGGCCGGCACCGCACCGGCTGCCCGAGCGGCACTGGAACCGGCGCTCGCGGCACCCGCCCGCGCCTCGGCGCACCGGATCAGCGCGGTGGGCCATGCCCATATCGACTCCGCCTGGCTGTGGCCGTTGCGGGAGACCGTCCGCAAGGTGGCCCGTACCTGCTCCAACGTCCTGAACCTGATGGACGAGCACCCCGAGTTCGTCTTCGCGATGTCACAGGCCCAGCAACTGGACTGGATCAAGCAGCATCGACCGGAACTCTTCGAGCGGGTGAAGAAGAAGGTGGCAGCAGGGCAGTTCGTTCCGGTCGGCGGCATGTGGGTCGAGTCCGACACCAACATGGTGGGCAGTGAGGCGATGGTCCGTCAGTTCCTCTACGGGAAGAAGTTCTTCCTGGAGGAGTTCGGCATCGACACCCGGGAGGTGTGGTTGCCTGACTCCTTCGGCTACACCGCCGCCCTGCCGCAGATCGTCAAGCTGAGTGGTGCGTGCTGGTTCCTCACCCAGAAGATCTCCTGGTCTCAGGTGAACGCCTTTCCGCACCACTCCTTCTGGTGGGAGGGCATCGACGGCACCCGGGTCTTCACCCACTTTCCCCCCGTGGACACCTACAACTCCGACCTCGGCGGCAACCAGCTGGCGCACGCAGCTTCCAACTACCGTGAGAAGGGGCGGGGGTCCAGGTCCTTGGTGCCCTTCGGCTGGGGCGATGGCGGCGGTGGTCCGACCCGCGAGATGCTGGCCCGGGCCCGTCGGCAGCGGAACCTCGAAGGCTCCCCGCGGGTCGAGGTGGAGCGCCCCGCACGCTTCTTCGAGAAGGCCCAGGAGGAGTACCCGCAGGCCCCGGTGTGGGCCGGGGAACTCTACCTGGAACTGCACCGAGGCACCTACACCTCCCAGGCCAAGACCAAACAGGGCAACCGGCGTAGCGAGTCGTTGCTGAGGGAGGCCGAACTCTGGTCGGCCACGGCCGCCGTGAGGGTGGCGGGCTTCACGTACCCGCAGCAGGAGCTGGAGGGCATCTGGAAGACCGTGCTCCTGCACCAGTTCCACGACATCCTGCCGGGCTCCTCCATCGCCTGGGTGCACCGAGAGGCCCGGGAGACCTATGGGCGGGTGGAGCGTGAGCTACGGGCGATCACCGAGGCGGCGCAGCGGGCCCTGGCCGGGCAGGGAGTTGCCGAGTTGGTCTTCAACTGCGCCCCGCACGAGCGTCGCGGTGTTCCCGCGGGCGGCGCCGCCGTGCCGCGGGCGGTGGCGGAAGCCGTCACGGTGGTGCGGCGGTCCGACGGCGGATTCCTGCTCGGAAACGGCCGGCTGTCGGTGGTGATCGACGGCCGGGGGCTTGTCGTCTCGGCCTACGATCTGGATGCCGAGCGGGAGAGCATTGCTCCGGGAGCGGCGGCGAACCTGCTGCAACTGCATCCGGACTTCCCCAACATGTGGGACGCCTGGGACCTCGACGAGTTCTACCGCCACCGCGTCACCGATCTTACGGAGGTGGACAGCGTGGAACTGCTCTCCCCCCGGGACGAGTCGGCGACCGTGCGGGTCTGCCGCTCCTTCGGCGCCTCCCGGGTGGTCCAGCGGCTCACCCTGCGGGCGGGCCGCAAGGCGGTGGAAGTGCACACGGAGATCGACTGGCGGGAGACGGAGAAGATCCTCAAGGTGGCCTTCCCGGTGGACGTCAAGGCGGAGCGCAGCGCCTCCGAGACCCAGTTCGGTCATGTCTTCCGGGCCACCCACACCAACACCTCGTGGGAGGCGGCGAAGTTCGAGATCTGCGCCCACCGTTGGATCCACCTGGAGGAGACCGGATGGGGCGCCGCTGTCGTCAATGATTCCACCTACGGGCACGATGTGACCCGTGATGTGCGCCCTGACGGTGGTCAGACCACCACCGTTCGCCTGTCGCTGTTGCGGGCACCGCGCTATCCGGATCCCGAGACCGACCAGGGCGTGCACGCCCTCAGCTATGCGTTCCTCCCGGGAGCGTCGGTTGCTGACGCCGTCCGTGAAGGGCACGGCATCAACCTGCCCGAGCGGGTGTTGCACGGTGCGGGCCCGGTCGACCCGTTGGTCACGGTTGACGGTGAGGCGGTGGTGGTGGAAGCGGTGAAGATGGCGGAGGACGGCTCGGGGGATGTGGTCGTCCGCGTGTACGAGTCCTTGGGGGGTCGGGCCCGGGCGGTGCTCACCCCCGGGTTCGCGGTGGCGGCGGCCGAGGAGTGTGACGTACTGGAGCGGTCGCTGCCCGCGGACGCCGTGTGCGGGCTGGCGGCCGACGGCTCGTTGGCACTGGAGCTGAGGCCCTTTCAGATCGTGACGGTGCGACTGCGTCGTCCCGATCATCTTGAGGTTCTTAGTTCAAGTGCCACCGAGGGCTGAGGGCAGCCGCGCGGGGTGCCAGGGCCATCGGTGCTCCGGCTCCCCGCTCGCCATTCGGGCCGTCGGTCTTGTGGTGGGGTCGAGCTCGTCGCGCTCCGGTCGCCGGAGGGTTCGCACCTGCGGGGGCTGCGGCAGCCTGGACGGTGATCGAGGGACGGAAGGCGCGGGGGAGAGCCCTGATCACCGCCGGGGTGGAGTGTGAGATTCTTTTGCACCTAGTTGCAAAAAATGCCAGGGCTCGCTACAACAGGGTCATCACCACCGCGCGAGGAGGCGCCCCGATGAGCCCGAGCCCGACCAGCCCGAGCCGCTACCCGCATCTGCTCAGCCCGCTCGACCTGGGATTCACCACCCTGTCGAACCGAGTGCTCATGGGCTCGATGCACACCGGCCTGGAAGAGACCGAACGCGGATTCGAGCGCCTGGCCGCCTTCTACGCCGAACGCGCCCGCGGCGGCGTGGGCCTCATCGTGACCGGTGGCATCGCTCCGAACGACCAGGGACGCCCCTTCCCCGGTGGCGCTCGGCTCACCACCGACGAGGAAGCCGCCGAGCACCGGGTCATCACCGAGGCGGTGCACCGCGAAGGCGGCAAGATCGCCATGCAGATCCTGCACTTCGGCCGCTACGCCTACCACCCCGAGCTGGTCGCGCCCAGCCCGCTCAAGGCCCCCACCAGCCCCTTCGTGCCGAACGAACTCAGTGACGCCGAAGTCGAGCAGACGGTGGAGGACTTCGTCCGGGCGGCCCGCCTGGCCCAGTCCGCGGGGTACGACGGCGTAGAGATCATGGGCTCCGAGGGCTACCTGATCAACGAGTTCATCGCCGCCGAGACCAACCGGCGCGAGGATCGCTGGGGCGGCTCCTACGAGAACCGGGTGCGCTTCCCTCTGGAAATCGTCCGCCGTACCCGTGAGGCCGTCGGCGCCGAGTTCATCATCGTCTACCGGCTGTCGATGCTCGACCTGGTCCCCGGCGGGTCCACCTTCGAAGAAGTCACCGCCCTGGCCAAGGAGATCGAAGCGGCCGGCGCCACCCTGATCAACACCGGCATCGGCTGGCACGAGGCGCGCATCCCCACCATCGCCACCTCCGTGCCGCGCGCCGCCTACACCTGGGTCACCCAGAAGCTGATGGGCGCCGTCACGATCCCGCTGATCACCAGCAACCGGATCAACACCCCCGAGGTCGCCGAAGAGCTGCTCGCCGACGGGCGCGCCGACATGGTCTCCCTCGCCCGGCCGTTCCTCGCGGACCCCGACTTCGTGGCCAAGGCCGAGTCTGGCCGGCCCGAGACCATCAACACCTGCATCGGCTGCAACCAAGCCTGCCTCGACCACACCTTCAGCGGCCAGCTCACCACCTGCCTGGTCAACCCCCGGGCCTGCCGGGAGACCGAACTCGTACTCTCCCCGACCCGGCTCGCCAAGCGCATCGCCGTCGTCGGTGCCGGACCCGCGGGCCTGGCCTGTTCCGTCTCGGCCGCTGAACGCGGCCACCAGGTCACCCTTTACGAGTCCGCGGCCCACATCGGCGGCCAACTCGACGTGGCCCGCCGCATCCCGGGCAAGGAGGAGTTCGACGAGACGCTGCGCTACTACCGCAGTCAGCTGGCCGCGACCGGCGTCGATGTCCGGTTGAACAGCACCGCCAGCGCGCAGGAGCTCATCGAGGCCGGTTACGACCACATCGTGGTGGCCACGGGTGTGACCCCCCGCACCCCGCAGATCGAAGGGGTCGAGCACCCCAGCGTCGTCAGTTACCTCGACGTGCTGCGTGAAGGAGTCCAGGTCGGCGAGCGTGTCGCGATCATCGGCGCTGGTGGAATCGGCTTCGACGTCGCAGAGTTTCTCACCGACGCGGGGGACGGGGCGAGCGCTGACCCCGAGACCTACTTCCGACACTGGGGCGTGGACACCGCCTACCAGGAACGAGGTGGCCTGCGCGCTCCCGAGCGCCCCACCACCGCGCGCACCGTCCACCTGCTCCAGCGCAAGACCACCAAGGTCGGCGCCGGGCTGGGCACCACCACCGGCTGGATCCACCGCACCGAACTGCGCCACCGCGGTGTGACCACGGTGGCGGGAGCCGGCTACGACCGCATCGACGACCAGGGGCTGCACTACACCGTCGACGGGACAGCCCACACCCTGGAAGTGGACACCATCGTCCTGTGCACCGGCCAGGAACCGCGCCGTGGCCTGTACGAGGAACTGGTCGAGGCCGGAGCCACGGTCGACCTGATCGGCGGTGCCGACGTGGCCGCTGAACTCGACGCCAAGCGGGCCGTGCGTCAGGGCACCGAACTGGCCGCCACGCTCTGACTCCCCAACGTGCCGGCCGGCGAGCAGTACCCGGTCGCGGGCGGCCCCGGATCAGGGGGACACCTCCCCCGGGGCGCCCGCCGGCGGCGCGGCGCTTCGTCGGGGTGTTGTGGTGTCATGCAACGGCAGCCACAATTGCCCCTGTGACGCTGACGCCCCACGAGGCCGACAAGATCCTGACCGACTGCTTCGCTCCCTGGGTGCTCGACCTGGGTCTTACGGTGGCTGAGACGGGGGAGCGGCATGCCCTGTTGCGTCTGCCCTGGTCGGGGAGACTGGCTCGGGACGGCGGTGGGCTTTGCGGGCAGGCCATGATGGCCGCTGCCGATACCGCCACCGTCATCGCCATCTCGGCCGCCCGTGGCTCCTACGGCCCGATGACCACGGTGCAGCAGTCCATGACCTTTCAGCGGCCCGTGACGGGCGTGGACCTCCTCGTCGACGTGCAGATCACCAAACTCGGTCGGCGCATGGCCTTCGCCGACGTTGCCCTCATGCCCGAGGGGTCCGACGTGGCGGCGGCCAAGGCTTCCACGGTCTATGCCCTTCTGAGTTGACCCACGGCGGGTCCCGGTCCACGTGATGGGCCGTCAAGGGTGCTGTGGAGGCGTCGTGCAGGTACTCCCCTGGCGCATATGACACGAGTAAGGTGAGCCGAGTGGCCGCCGCGCTGGGGGGCGGCGGCCACGCTTCTTCGGGTGCGCCGGCCACCCGTCAGGTGCTGGCCGGGACCTCCCACAACACGTAGTGGTACGACAGGTCGAGCTTCATCCGCACCCTGCCGTAACGCCCATCGCTCGTGCGCACGCAGAACGTGGGGTGCACCTCCAACGGGTCGGAGTTGAACATGCGCCCGCTCCACTTGTCGGCGGGCAGCGAGGCGCAGCCGTCATAAGTGGCCTGCTTGGAATTCTTGACAATGGCTGCGGAAGCGCCGTTGGCCATGCGGATACCCAGCCCCTTGCCGAAGGTTTCCGTCAAGGAGGCGACGCGGAGGTCGTGCCCCTTTTTGAAGGTCGTGGAATCAGAATCGGCGTCCCCGGACTTCCCCGTGTCGAGGTCGTAGGCTTCCTTGGCTCCCCAGCCGAAGAGGCGGAAACTTCCCTCCCGGTGGAGCCTGTCGCCGGTGTGTGCATCGACGACGGAAATGCGTGAGTTCGTGTCAGGGGCGACGGTGATGGTTATTCGGTTGTGTTCCACCTCCTGTACGAATTCTCCGTTCATGCTGATCCGCAGTTTGCGTCTGGTGGGGAACCGGAAGACGCTGACGGAAGTTTTGCCCTTGTTTTTCCGACGTATCAGAAGGTAGGTGGAATCGGCTTCCTTGGCCTGCTCCGCCGCGATGACCTCGACGGCGAACGTTCCGATGAGAGATGCCCTGGTCGACGCGCTCAGCATCCGGGGGAGCGCGTCCTTCGCCATCTCGATGATCACCGGTTTGGCGATCTCCATTGCGTCCTTCGTGTCCTCTTCCTGGCCGAGGAGGCTGCTACAGCCACTGACCAGTAGGCAGCCGGACAAGGCGGTCGCGATCCCCCTTCTGGATCTCCGGCCCCGACTCGTTGCCTCGATCACATATCCCCTGTGGTGCACCGGTCACACGCCCCCACTATGTGTGCTCTCTCCGTTCTCTGGTTCACGTGGTATCACCCGAGTACCGGCGAAATCAGGAGAATCTCAAGATCCGCTCTGACGGATCTTCGGATGGTGTGCCTGATCCACGTCGTAAGGCTGCTCGCGGGATTCCTCGCTGGAGTGGCGGATCGCCCAATTGCGGTTGGCGGTCAGTGGTACAGGAGATGGTTTGCGCGCACTGAATCGAAGACCGCGAGTTCCGGCTGCCAGGAGGAGACGACCTCCTCAAGGGTGGCGCCCCGGTCGATCATGACGCGCAGCCGGTCCGTGCCGGCGAGCTTGTCGACGAAGTGGTCCGGGTGCCAGGCGAAGTCCGGCCACGTCTGCTTCGCAGTGATCAGGAGCCCGATCGCGGTACGCACCGGGTCGTAGGCCGCGCGGTCGTGAACGTGGATCTGGAGTCCGCCGACCACCTCACCGGCGTACTTCGAAAAGGTAGGCGTGTAGTACGCCTCACGGAAGTAGACCCCGGGCAGGCAGAGCGTGTTGGCGGCCTCCGCCCAGGAACCGTCGATGCCCGGAGCGCCCAGCAGCTCGAAGGGGCGGACGGTCCCTCTCCCCTCGGACAGGTTGGTGCCTTCGAACAGGCAGGTTCCGGCGTACACCAGCGCGGTGTCGGGAGTGGCCATGTTGGGGCTCGGTGGGACCCACGGCAGCCCCGTCGCATCGTAGAACTCGCTCCGCCTCCAACCGGACAACGTCACCACTTCGAGGTCGACCCGGCGTCCGCCGACCGCCGGCAGGAAGCGCTCGTTGAAGAGCAGAGCGAGCTCCCCGGGCGTCATGGCGTGGGCCTGGGCGATCGGCTCGCGCCCCACGAAGCTGGCGTACCCCTTGTCCAGGACCGGCCCGAGCGGGGTTCGACCGGTGATGGGGTTCGGTCGGTCGAGGACGACGAAGCGACGACCCGCCATCGCCGCGGACGCCATGGCGTCGAAAAGGGTCCAGATGCTTGTGTAGAAGCGGGCTCCGCAATCCTGGAGGTCGTAGACGAGGGTGTCGATGCGTGACTGCGCGATGACATCGGCGAGGACCTTGCCGCTCCGCCTGTAGGTGTCGTACACGGGCAGGCCGGTGGGGCCGTCCACCGTGTCCCCGTCGGACTCGCCGGCCTGCGGGGTGCCGCGGTAGCCGTGTTCACCCGTGAAGATGGCGGTGACCTCGACGCGGGGGTCGTCCTTCATGACCTCGACGATGCCGCGGCAGTCGTGGGTGACGCCCGTGGCGTTGGTGAGCACCCCGACCCTCTGGCCTTCCAGGAGCCGGTAGCCGTCGCTCCGCAGCCGTTCGAATCCGGATCGTACGGGTGTGGGGTGTTGCCCCCGGGCCCCGGCGGAGGCGGGCGAGGAGCCGAGGGTCGGGTACAGAGCCGCGGCGGTGGCGGTTGCTGTGGCGGCGAGGACCGAACGGCGAGAGGCAGTCATGAACGCGGAAGGTAACCAGTGCGCGCTCCCACGGTGAGGTGGCGCGCGGGGCCGGAGGCGAACGGCCACGGATGGATCACGGGCTCTGCCAGCGAGTGGGGGTGGCGGCCGGCGCGCCGGAAACAGGGACGGCCATCGACATGCGGGGGCGGGTGATACGGCCTGATTCCGCCCGGGGTGCCACGCCGGAGTTCCGGCCGCTGCCTGCTTGATGGGCACCCCTTGGAGAGGCGAAAGGGGGAGGGGTTAGCATATGAGCGCCGCCTAGCTCGAAAGATAAACCTGTGACTGTCAATGACGACTCGTTCACCAATTGGAAGAACCGCGAGGAGATCGCGGAGTCGATGATCCCGATCATCGGGAAGCTGCATCGGGAGCGGGACGTCACCGTCCTCCTCCACAGCCGCTCCTTGGTGAACAAGTCGGTGGTCAGCATCCTCAAGACCCACCGATTCGCCCGGCAGATCGCCGGTGAAGAGCTTTCGGTCACCGAGACCCTGCCGTTCCTGCAGGCTCTCACCAGCCTCGATCTCGGGCCTTCCCAGATCGACATCGGCATGCTCGCCGCCACGTACAAGGCAGACGGCCGGGGTCTGTCGGTGGAGGAGTTCACCGCCGGGGCCGTATCCGGAGCCACCGGCGCCAACAAGATCGAACGCCGGGAAGCGCGCGACGTCGTCCTCTACGGCTTCGGCCGCATCGGCCGCCTGCTGGCGCGCCTGCTCATCGAGAAGGCCGGCTCCGGCAACGGGCTTCGACTGCGCGCCATCGTCGTCCGCAAGGGTGCGGGCCAGGACCTCGTCAAGCGGGCCTCGCTGCTGCGGCGTGACTCCATCCACGGCCAGTTCCAGGGCACCATCACCGTGGACGAGGCGAACAGCACGATCATCGCCAACGGCAACGAGATCAAGGTCATCTACTCCGACGACCCGACCTCGGTCGACTACACCGAGTACGGGATCAAGGACGCGATCCTCGTCGACAACACCGGCAAGTGGCGTGACCGTGAGGGCCTGTCCAAGCACCTTCAGCCGGGTATCGCCAAGGTCGTTCTGACCGCGCCCGGCAAGGGTGACGTCCTCAACGTGGTCCACGGCGTCAACCACGACATGATCAAGCCGGACGAGCAGATCATCTCCTGCGCTTCCTGCACCACCAACGCGATCGTCCCGCCGCTCAAGGCGATGGCGGACGAGTACGGCGTCCTGCGCGGTCACGTGGAGACCGTTCACTCGTTCACCAACGATCAGAACCTGTTGGACAACTACCACAGTTCTGACCGTCGGGGTCGTTCGGCGCCGCTCAACATGGTGATCACCGAGACCGGTGCTGCTTCCGCGGTCGCCAAGGCGCTGCCGGACCTCAACGCGAGGATCACCGGTAGCTCCATCCGAGTCCCGGTGCCGGACGTCTCGATCGCGATCCTCAGCCTGCGGCTCGGCCGCGAGACCAACCGCGAAGAGGTCTTGGATTACCTCCGCAACGTGTCGCTGACCTCGCCGCTCAAGCGTCAGATCGACTTCATCAGCGCCCCCGACGCGGTCTCCAGCGACTTCATCGGATCGCGCCACGCCTCGATCGTCGATGCCGGCGCAACCAAGGTGGAGGGCGACGACGCCATCCTCTACCTCTGGTACGACAACGAGTTCGGCTACTCCTGCCAGGTCATCCGCGTGGTCCAGCACGTGTCCGGGGTGGAGTACCCGACGTTCCCCGTGCCGGTGGTCTGAACCCGGTGGGAGGCCGAGGCCGGCCCGCCGCCCTGACCGGGTGATGACGCCGGCGCAGTGCCGATCGCACACCTGTGGGGGGGGGGGGGGGGGGGGGGGGGGGGGGGGGGGGGGGGGGCGGGGGCGGGGGCGGGGGGGGCGGGGGGGGGGGGGGGGGGGGGGGGGGAGGCGCG
>NZ_JBIAGC010000033.1:0-52754 GCF_042869595.1 Streptomyces sp. NPDC006879 | reverse complement strand
TTTTTTTCTTAATATTATTTTCATCTTTATACCCCCCCCCCCCGCCGCCCCCCCCCCCCCCCCCCCGGCCGGCCCCCCCCCCCCCCCCCCCCCCCCCCCCCCCCGCCACAGGTGTGATCAGGCGCAGTTAGCAGGTGGGGCAGCCGTCCCAGATGACGTGCCAGCTGAAGCTTGTGCTTCCGACCGAGTTCCCCGAGTCGGTCGCGGTGACCGTCACGGTCCGGGTGCCCGCGCCCCGCGCCAGGCCGGAGATCAGGCCGGTGGTGGTGTTGATCGTCAGACCGGACGGCAGGTTGGCCGCCGACCACCGGTAGGGCTTGGTGCCCCCGGAAGCCGCCATCGGCAAGTTGACGCTGTCGTACTGGATGTTCGTCTGGTTGCCGGGGTTGGCGACGCTGACCGCTGAGGAACTGCCACCGGAGGTGTAGAGCAGTCGGTTGGGCGATCCCGTGCCGGCGTTGGTCACCTTGTTCGGGGTGGCCGCGCCGATCAGGGCGGCGGAAACCTGGGACGGTGTGTCCGCCGGGTGGGTGGACAGGTGCAGCGCGGCAGCCCCCGCCACGTGTGGGGTGGCCATCGAGGTGCCCTGGAGGGAATTGGTGGCCGTGTCGCTGGTGTTCCAGGCCGAGGTGATGCTCACGCCCGGTGCGAACAGGTCGGTACAGGAGCCGTAGTTCGAGAAGCTGGCGCGCGCGTCGGAACTGCTCGTCGCGTTGACGGTGATGGCTTCGGCGACCCGCCCCGGCGAGTAGTTGCACGCGTTGGCACCGGAGTTGCCCGAGGCGATGACGAAGGTCACGCCGGAGGTGATCGCGTTGCGCACGGCGGTGTCGGCGGCGCTGTTGGTGCCGGAGAAGCCGAGACTCAGGTTCGCGACCGCGGGTTTGACGGCATGGGACGCCACCCAGTTCACGCCGTCCACCAGGGCTGCCGTCGTTCCGGAGCCGGCGCAGTTGAGCACCTTGACGGCAACGAGCTTGACCCCCTTGGCAACTCCGTACTGGCTGCCGCCCACGGTGCCCGCCACATGGGTTCCATGCCCGTTGCAGTCGGTGTTGTTGGCGTCCACGGAGTTGTGGCCCCAGACCGCCCGGCCGCCAAAGGTCGAGTGGGTGGTGCGGATGCCGGTGTCCACGATGTACGCGGTCACGTTGGCGGCGGTGCCGGCATACGAGTAGCTCTTGTCGAGTGGCAGGTTGCGCTGGTCAATTCGGTCCAGACCCCACGACGGCGGGTTCGGCTGTGTTCCCTGCGTGTGCACCTGCGCGTCCTGCTGGACGTACTCGACGCGCGGGTCGGCCGCCAATCGCGCCGCCTGCGGCGCGCTCATCCGCGCGGCGAAGCCATGGAGCGCCTTCTGCCAGACCATCCGGACCTGTCCGCCATAGCGCTCGGCGAGACTGTCGGCGGTCTGCGGGATCGCCCGGTTGGGCACGGCGCTGTCTTTGAGCACCACCAGATAGCTGTGGGGAACCGGTTGAGCGCCGGCCACCGTGCGTATCTCGCCCGACTGGGGGCCGGGCGCGGCGGCGTTCACCGGGCCGGCGATCACCGCCACCGTCGCCAGAGCGCTGACCACGAGGGATGGCCAACGCAGACGGCTACGCGAGGACTTGTCCAAGGGGGACCTCCGAACATGGTGGGGACGGGACGGTGGTCGGCCGACCCGGAGCAGCTCGCTCACCCGTATGGCAAGCGCGTTCGAAGTGCGATGGGCGTTGGCAGGATAGAGCGGTGCGTAGAAGAAGCGCCAGAGTGTCGACTTGGCTTTGAATCAACGGAGTTGAAGGAGCCGCTGACGTTCCGTCGGTGCCGCGGCCAGCGGTCGGGGTGGGGCGGCGCGCAGCCAGATCGAGCGCTGGTCGAGGCGACACCCAAGGGCCCCCAAGGCCGCCGGCTCGCCGGGCGCCGTACTAAGGAACTTCTCATCCGCTCCCCATGGCCCGCTCACCCGGGGACGTCAGCCTGGATCCCGGTAGAACCTGATCAACGGAGGACATCCATGAAGAACGTCCGTAAGCGCGCGGGCCTCGCCGCCGGGGCGACCCTGGTCGGCATCGGTCTGGTCTTCCCCGCAGTAGCCCTCGCCGAGGACTCCGGCAAGACCGACGCTCCCAGCACGGAGCAGCAGGACTCGGGCAAGCCCGGGCCGCGCCACGGAAGGACGGCGGAGCAGCGCGACCAGCGGCAGAAGGAGCTGGCCGAGGCGCTCGCGAAGGACCTGGGTGTGCCGGTGGAGAAGGTCACCGGGTCGCTGGAGAAGTTCCACTCCGCGCAGCGTGAAGAGCGCACCAAGAAGATCGAGGAGCGCAAGCAGCAGCGTTCCGAAGGCAAGCGGCTGAACAGCGCCGAACGCCAGGAGAAGCTGGCCGAACGCCTCGACGGGGCCGTCAAGGACGGCAAGCTCACGCAGGACCAGGCCGACGCCATCCTGGCCGCCGTGAAGGCGGGGGTGTTCCCGGGGAAGGCCGCCGGCCCCCGCCACGACATGGCTGGCTGACCCGGGACCTCCCGCGAGGGGGGGCGCCGGCGAACACGACACGCCGGAGGTGAAGCAATGCTGGGCGCGCACCGGATACCAGGTGCGCGCCCAGCGCTGTGCGTGGCCGCGGGGGCGCCGGCAGAAACGGGGCCGCTCCCAAGGGCTCTCCCACAGTCCCCGGCGGGTCCGCGGCGTCGGATGCGGCACCTCACCGCGCCGGCGGACCACCTGGATCCGCCCCGGCACGAGGTCACCGCTCCGCCTTGAGAGGCACCGCATCTGACGCCGCGCGCTGATGCGCCGCGGACCACGGGAGCGCCCTTGGCGCAGATGACCGGGCCGAATCGGGGTATGGGATGGTCGAGGACCAAAGAGCGCGGGGTGTGGAGTGCCACCCAAACCGGCGGGTAGCGGGGCTCCGGAGACCGCAGGCCCCCTTCTCCGCCCAGGTGCGCCCGGTGGTGGACGCCGCATGCAGAGCATCCGGCGGCGGACTGCCGAACGGGGCGTACGACGCCACGCCGAAGCCCGCGGGGACCGGATGGCAGAGCGCTCCCGCGGGTGCGAAGTCCAGTGGGAGAGGGCTCGCGGCGGCAGCTGAGTGGAGGACGAAATGATCACCCTTGGAATCATCTTGATGGTCATCGGATGGGCCGCTGGGATCTCGGTCCTGTGGGCCATCGGCATCATCTTGGCCGTTATCGGACTGGCGCTGTGGGCCCTGGGTACTGCGGGGCGCTCGGTCGGAGGCCGGCGGCACTACTGGTAGACGCCCGCGGCGCGGGCCGGGCGTTCGGACGGGCGTCCCCAGCAAGATGGTCTTGCCGCGACCATTGGGCGAAGTGCCCCACTAACTGGCCGGGCTCTCGACGATGACAAGGCCACGGCCGTGCTCTGCCCGGGCGTTCTCCTCGTCGGACGCGGCGATCGGGGAGGGGACGGGGGCGTCACGTCACGGTCTCGCAGCCCAAGCCGGATGTGGTCGGCGCCTTCCCGCAAGGGTAGGTCGACATGGTGCTCGCCGCGGATCAGTGTGTGGGTCACCACTTCCGAAGCCATGAGTTCCAGATCGTCCGCCCGTGCCGACCGGTCCCAGTCGCCCGCCCGGGACAGCCGTTCTCGCCGGGACGGCGGCACCCGCGCGGGCACGGTGACTGCGGCTCCGGATCTTTCTCCGACGCGCGACGGGCCAGACGGCGCTGTCGGTGAGAGCCAGCCAGCCACCGTCCTGATCCCGTTCGGGCTGACGGGCACGGGCACACCCGACGGCGAGCCGGCTGGCCGGCGCTACCCACTGCCACGCCAAGCCGGCCACAGGGCCGGTCGTGCCCGCGCTTCGTTTGTGTTGGGCGTCATCATCGCGCGGCCGGCTGGATCGTAGTAGGGAGCCAGCTGGGCGATGCCGAGTGCGCCAGGCAGCGCGATCGGTTGAGCGCACGGGCCTCGGCGTCACGGACTTCCCTGCGGTGGTCCCCACCTACAGCGGCGCCTCCACTCCCGCCGGGAAGGGGCCGCCGTGGCCCGGAACGATGACGTCGGCCGCCGCCAGCACGCGTGTGCGCGAGCAGCGGAGGGTGTCGCGGTCCGGGGCGACCGGGTCGTCGGCCGGGCCGTCCGGGCGCCACCAGAGGTCGCCGGCGAAGGCGACCACGCCGTCGGCGGTGCCGGCGAGGAGCGTGATGTCCTCGGGGCTGTGGCCCGGGGTGCGGATCAGGCGCAGGGACGGCGTGAGTTCATGTCCCTCGGCGTCCCGGTCGATCCACTGGTCGTTCCGGTACTCCGCCTTGTGGTCATGGACGCGCGCCTGGCCGAACAGGCCCACGTTCAAGGTGTTGTCGGGGTGGTGGTGACTGAGGACGACGTCGGTGATGTCGTCCGGGCTCAGGCCCAGTTCGGCGAGCGGGCCGAGGATCCGGTTGCGGTGGGCCACCATCCCGGGGTCGACGATCACGTGCCGGTCGCCGTCCCGGACGTACGAGACGGTGGCGGCGACGCCCGGTCCTGTGGAAAGGGTGTAACCGGTGGTCAGGATGGTGTAGGAGGCGCTGTTGCCGCGGGGCTGGTCGATCCTTCGACCACTCACTCCGTCAATCGCTCGGTCGGTCACGCGGTCGATCACTCGGTCTGTCATGGCCCCCACTCTCACCCCGCCGTTCGCCTCATACGAGTGGCTGCTCTGCCACTGGTCGCAGGTTTTCTGCCACCACCTGCCATACTCCGCGCCATGCCCTTCGTCTCTGTCGCCGCCTACGCCCCGCCCAGGGTCGGCATGCTCGCCGCCGCTCTCGTCGCCGAGGTTTTCGACGCCCACGTCGGCGGGCCCCCGCGCTTCGACTTCGCGCTCTGCAGCGACCGACCTGGCGAGGTCCCCACCGACGTCGGCATACCGCTCACCGTCACGCATGGCCTTGAACGGATCGCTGCCGCCGATCTCGTACTCGCCCTCCCCTGGGCCGACTTCCGCACCCCGCCGCCTGCCCCCGTCCTCGACGCGCTGCGCGCGGCGCACGCACGCGGCGCGCTCGTCGGCGCGCACTGTGTCGGGGCCTTCGCGCTCGCCGCCACCGGGCTGCTCGACGGCCTGCGGGCCACCACCCATTGGCGCTTCGCCGAGCTCCTCGCCGCCCGGTACCCGTCCGTCACCGTCGAGCCCGACGCCCTGTACGTCGACGAGGGCCGGATCATCACAGGCGCGGGCGCCGCCTCCGGGTTCGACCTCTGTCTGCATCTGCTGCGGCGGGAGTACGGGGCCGCCGCCGCCAACGCCGTTGCCCGCGACCTCGTTCTGCCGCCGCACCGTGACGGCGGACAGGCCCAGTACCTGGCCGCCCCCGTCCCCGAGGACGGTGAGGACGAGAGGCTCGCCGGTGTTCTCGCCTGGGCCCGAGCACATCTCCACGAACCTTTGCCCGTGGCCGAGTTGGCACGGCGTGCCCTGATGAGCCGCCGCTCCTTCGCCCGCCGGTTCACCGCCGCGACCGGCACGACGCCACATGCCTGGGTGCTCGGCCTGCGCCTCGGCCGGGCCGAGGAACTCCTGGAGACCACCGACCTGCCGGTCGAGGAGATCGCCCGGATGGTCGGATACGGCTCCGCGGCCGTCCTGCGCGAGCAGTTCGTGCGCCGCCGGGGTGTGCCGCCCCGCACCTACCGTCGTACGTTCACCAGGACGTGACCCGCGCCCCGCTCGGGCGATGCGCGCGGCGGCGGTGAGGGCGTTGCTGAGGGCCGTCCAGGGAACCGCTGAACCGGTGGTACAGCCACACGCAGTGGGAGATGGCCTCCGGCGGGAATCGGAAGCCCCGGCGCGGCACCGTGTCCACAAGGTGCCCCAGCGATCCGACCAGACAGATGATCATGACACCGGAGAGGCCCTCCCCACGCACCCTGACCCGTCAAGCGCAGCCTGGCAGCGGCCTGACCCTCGACGACCCGGCGTCACCTTGACCAGCCGAAGCCGGAGAGCGCTGTAAGGGTGGATACGGGGCGAAAGGCATGTCTCCGGATCGTGTGAGGGGGATCGCTGGGTCATGCTGACCCGATGGAAGAGCACGCTCACAAGCCGCCGCATGGTGACAGTGAGGGCAGACTCGCGGGGACCCTGCATCCTTCGGTCGGCGAAGAGGCCGCGGCGCGCGCCACAGCACCGGCTGGGACTGCCGGCACCGGGGTGCCCATGAGTGAAGCGCCGCCGACTGCGGCCGAGTGCGCCCGGATACTGCGAGAGGCGATCCCCGATGGTGTCGTCGGGGATCGAGGTGTGGGCGAGGTGGTGGTGACCCGGCACCGACGGCGGCATTCCACGTTGCTGACCGAGGTGCAGGCCGAGATGGACGACCCATCCGGCGGTGGATGGCGGAAAGTTCCGTTGGTGCTCAAACATGACTCGCACCGCAGCGGACGGGCAGCGGATCAGGCGGCTCATCAGCTACGTGCTGTCGGGCTCGACCGTCCCCCGTACCAGGTGCTGCGCACACTCGGCGTCCACCCGGCGGGCACATTGGTGGCCGAGCGTGCTCCGGGAAGGCCCTGGGCGCTGTCGCTGACCGGTCCCGAGGCGGATTGTGCCGTGGAGGCGGTCGCCGGTTTCCTGATCGTCTTGCAGGGCGTTCCGGTGGAGCTGCCGCGCCGACCCGCGCTGCACGAGCAGACTCTGTGTCGGCTCGCGGATCTGGCCGAGTTCGCCGCCATCCGCGCGCGGGACGGGCTCGGTGCGGTGCAGCATCTGACCGAGCTGCTCAATCCGCTCCTGGAGCCTGCCAGGACGGTGCGGTTGGTGGCGGGACACGGGGACCTGCACCCCAAGAACGTCTACCTCGACAGGCACGCCGCCACACCCCCGCTCGTGACGGTGATCGATCTGGACCACGCGGGGATGTACGAGCCTGCCCTCGATGTCGGATACGCGATCTGTCAGATCCTGGTGACGGGCACGCACCTTGGTCTTCCCCAGGACGAGCTGGCACGCATCGCCGGCGCGCTGTGGGGCTCCTATCGCTCACACGGCGGGCCGGCGGACGACGAGCGGATCGCGGTGCAGGTGGCATGCGCATTCGTGCAGGTGCTCTACTTCGAGCTGGTCGGCTACGGAGGTGGAGGCCGCCATACCCTGGCTCGTTGGGCATGGCTGGCCACCGAGGTACTCGACGAGGGGCCCGGGGCGCTGCACTGCCTCGCCCGGGGCACGCGATGACCTTCGCTCGCTCGCCGGTGGCGGTGGCCTTCGTGCACCACGCCAACCAACTGGTCATCGGTGACGGCTACAACGACCGGGACGGGATCACCGCCGTCTGCCGCGGCTATACGGCCGTACTGCGGCTCCACCGCCGGTTCAGGGTTCCGTGCGCCCTGCACCTGTCCGGCACCCTGATCGAGGCGCTGGCCTGGCACCATCCGGAATTTCTCACCGAGGTCCGCACTGGGTGCGCCGAGGGGTGGCTCACGCTCATCGGCGGCACCTACGCCGAGCCGATCATGCCGCTGCACGACCCGGCTGCCAATGAACGTCAGCTACGGGCCATGGCCGACCTGCTACGGCACCACCTCGCCGTCCCTGACGGCGCCACGTCGACCGTGTGGCTGCCCGAACGCGTCTGGGACCCCGCACTCGCCCCGCAGCTCACCGCCCCCTCCCTGCCCCACGGTGGCTTCCGACGCGTCCTGGTCGACGACCGTGTCCTGGCCCCGCCCGGCTCAGCCCGTGCCCTGGCCGACCGGCACGGCCCGTACGGGGCAGGTGGCGGCCTCCAGTCCAACGTGACCGGCCTGGTCGATCCCGTGCTTCTGCAGCCTCGGCAGATCGCCATCGAAGGGCGGGAGCTTCAGATGGTGCCCATCTGTTCACACCTGCGCTATCTGATCCCCGCCCGTTCTCTCGAACACCTTGGGGCACTGGAGGAATTCGTCGCCGATGTGCGCTCGCGTGCCGACCACCCCGAACGCCTGCTGCTGGTCTACGCCGACGACCTGGAACGCACCGCTGGCGTCGCCGGATGGGAGCCCGCTCTCGTCGACTACCGACGCGTGATCCACTGGCTCGGCCAGCACCCGCTGGTCCAGCCAGTCGCCCTCGAGGCTTGGCTGGACACCCACCCTCCGCAAGCAGGTCCTGTACCAGCAGCCGGCACCTACTTCGAACTGGCCATCGACTGGCGGGCCGGGGAGGACTATCGAGGCTGGGCCGACAATCCGCAATGGCAGCCCTACGCGACGCTGCTCGCCGAACTGGAATCTCGGATCCGCGCCGCACGCGGGCCGGACAAGGCTGATGCACGGCTGACCGCACTCGCCGAGAAGCTCGTCATGGCCGGCGCACACGAGACAGCCTGGCACGACCAAGAAGAAGGCCAACGCCAACTGGCCCCGTGGGTGCAGGCGACGGCCTCACACGCCCGACTTGCCGGACCGCTGCTGACCGCCGCACGCTGGGCCTCAGCCGGATCCCGCACGCCGGAAGCCACCGTCCGCGACATCGACGGAGATGGGACGGATGAGCTCATCCTGGCCGGAGACGATGTGTGGTGCCTGGTCGCCCCGGCCGAAGGCGCCCGAGTCTGTCTGCTGGCTCACCGGCATCCCGAAAGCACGGGCAGGGCAGCGCCGGACCTTGACCCACCAGGGGCGGCAGTGATCGTGGGCAACCCGGTCGACCACTGGAACCTGCAACAAGAACTCCACCGGTTCATGGACGCCCCGCCCGCCCACCCCGGCGCCCTCGCCGACCACCACCCGCACCTGGCCTGGCACCCCCAGCCGCCCGTACACACCGGACGCGCGGTCACCGTCGACCTGCTCCCCGCCACCCCCAGCCCCTTCGTGCGCAAGCGCCGCTACGCACTCATCGCCGGCGTACCGGCCCTCGCCGCCTGCCTGCACGGCGTCCCCGCCCGGCCGGTCACCGTAGAGAATCTCGTCATCCCCGACTACCTGGGTGCGTTGTGGGACGGCAGTGCGGGAATCGAGCAGGTCGAGGGAGGCTGCTGGACCGGGTGGAGGTGGTCTGGCCGCCAGTGCTGGATCGGGTACGACCCGGCTCAGTCCCACCCCACCGCACCGATGTGGACAGCGGCCGGGCACGGCCACCCGCTCGCCCTCACCGCCGAAGGCGGCCACCTCGACCTGCTGATTGGCGCCGGCCCCGCCCATGACGCCGACGTCACCGCCTGGTTGAGCACTGCCCGCTCCACCCTGCACACCTCCAGCACCACCACAGCGCTGGTCCCGCCCCTTCAGTTCACGGACAGGTCCCCGACCCCGCCGTAGGTTCCGCCCCTTCAGCGTGCCGTGGCTGGCTACTCGGGCAGGAAGGCGCCCGCCCTGGTGGAGGCTCTGTCACGTTGTTGGGCACGTGAGCGGCTGATGGTGGGGCAGGGGAGGGCGGGTTCGGGTCTTGGGTCTTGGGTCAGGCTGCGGTGGGCAGGCCAGCCGACCACGACACCGGCCGCGATGACAGCGGTCGCGCAGGAACTCGGCATCGGCACCACTGAGACCATCCGGAGGTGGGTGCGGCAGGGCCGAGTCGACGCCGGCGTGCATCCTTACCTGCCCCGGGGCGGCTTCTAGCCGGGCGAGGGTGTCCCGAGGCGCGTTGCGGGCCCACCGGCCGATCACGAGGTGGGAACGGGCTCCTGTAGGCACCGCGCGGGCAGAGGTCAGCAGCACCTACACCGGCGGATGACGGCGTCCACGGCGTTTGCGCGGGTCGGGCGGCGTCCGCAGCCGGCCGTCCAGCTGCGGGGGGCTTCACGGTGTTGACGCGTGGTGGACTGACGGCACATCGAAGCTCCGCGTGTACAGGGCGACTTGAGAGGTCGCCCCGTCAACCGGAGCTTCCTTGTGTCCGTGGCGATACCTCGCCGGATTGTCACCCCGCCGTGATCAGCGCTTCCACGTGATCACCAAGACCTTGAACCAGCCCTGACCGCTGGCGGCAGCCCTGAAGGTGTGGCCAGCTCTGCCTCGCACCCAGTCCCCCGAACCGCGGAGGCCGACGGCTTCCGCACCAATCTGACGGCATGGTGGAAAGGTCGGCGATCGATCAGCGCGAGTCCTGGAAGAGCTGCGGAGTGCTGACTGAATATGCGAATCGTTGTACGCTCCAGAGACCGCCCTTGACCTGTGTGACGCAGGCAGGGAGCAGACATTTCGGGAGTTTCTTCATGCTTCGCACCATGTTCAAGTCCAAGATCCACCGGGCCACGGTCACCCAGGCGGACCTGCACTACGTGGGATCCGTCACCGTCGACGCCGACCTGATGGAGGCGGCGGACCTGCTGCCGGGTGAGCTCGTACACATCGTCGACATCGACAACGGCGCCCGGCTGGAGACCTATGTCATCGAGGGCGAACGCGGCTCCGGTGTGATCGGGATCAACGGGGCCGCAGCGCATCTGGTGCACCCCGGTGACCTGGTGATCCTCATCAGTTACGCGCAGGTCGAGGACTCCGAGGCCCGGGCGCTGCGCCCGCGCGTGGTCCACGTTGACGCTTCCAACCGGATCGTCGAGCTCGGTGCGGACCCCTCCGCGCCCGTTCCGGGGACGGACGCCGAGCGCAGCCCGCAGGCCGTACCGGCCGGGTAGGTCGGGGCCCGCCCCCTCGCGCGCGTCGCCAGAGTGAGGCCGACATGGGTCGGGTGATCTTCGATCGGCGCTCCGGGCGCCGCGGCGTGCGGCCCGACAGAGCTCCGGGCGCGCCGCTCGGTGGGCGCCCCGGACGGTACGGGTGGGACAGTGGAGGGATGGAACGTCTCATGGATCGCCTCATGGAACGCCGAGCGGAGCAGACCCAACCGCCCCCACCCGAACCCCAGCCCGTCCCCTCGCCCGGGCCCTTCCCCGACCCGGTGCCTCCGGTTCCCTCGCCGGTGCCGGAACCAGACCCGGTCCCGCGGCCTCCGGGTCCTGACCCCGTCCCGCAGCCGGGTCCCATCGGCTGACTGTCAGAGGGGGGAGGGCCCGGAGGCCGATGCGGTGCGAGGGCTCACGGTGTCCGGCGCCGCCCGGCCTCGGGCAGCCGGCTCAGGAGTCGGTGCGCACCTCGGAACGGTCCTGGCCCCACAGGGTGTGGTACGAGCCCGGCCGGTCGGTGCGCAGGTAGGTGTGCGCACCGAAGAAGTCGCGCTGGCCCTGGGTCAGCGCGGCCGGCAGTCGTTGGGCGCGCAGCGCGTCGTAGTACGCCAGGGAGGCGCCGAAACCCGGCACCGGGATGCCCTGACCCGCTGCGGTGATGACCACGGCGCGCCAGTCGTCCTGCGCCGCGGTGATCTCTTCGGCGAAGGCCGGGTCCGAGAGCAGGCTGGGCAGGTCCGGTCGAGCGTCGTAGGCGGCGCGGATGCGGTCCAGGAATGCGGCACGGATGATGCAGCCACCGCGCCAGATGGCGGCGACCGCACCCGGGTCGACGTCCCAGCCGTAGGCTTCGCTGCCCGCCTGAATCTGGTGGAACCCCTGGGTGTACGACACGATCTTCGATGCGTACAGGGCCTGCTCCACCTGTGTGGCGAAGCGTTCGGCGGCCTCGCCTTCCAGGGCCCTCGCCTGTGGGCCGGCCAGCGAACGGGAGGCTTCGCGCAGTTCGGTGTGGCCGGAGACGGAGCGTGCGAAGACCGCTTCGGCGATGCCGGATACCGGCACCCCGAGGTCGAGGGCGATCTGGACGGTCCAGCGGCCGGTTCCCTTCTGTTCCGCGCGGTCGGCCACGACGTCCACGAACGGCTTGCCGGTTTCCGCGTCGACGTGGGCGAGGACCTCGGCGGTGATTTCGATCAGGTACGAGTCCAGGCGCCCGGTGTTCCAGGTACGGAAGGTCTCGGCGATCTTCGCGGGGGAGTAGCCGGCGACCGTGCGCAGCAGGTGGTATGCCTCGGCGATCAGTTGCATGTCGGCGTATTCGATGCCGTTGTGCACCATCTTCACGAAGTGGCCCGCTCCGTCGGGCCCGATGTGGGTGGTACAGGGCGTGCCGTCCGCCGCCTTGGCCGCGATCCGTTCCAGGAGCGGGCCGAGTGACTGGTAGGACTCCGTCGAGCCGCCCGGCATGATGCTGGGACCGTTGAGGGCGCCTTCCTCGCCGCCGGAGATGCCCACTCCGACGAAGTGGATTCCCTGCTGGCGCAGGTCCTGCTCCCGTCGTCGAGTGTCCTCGAAGTGTGCGTTGCCGCCGTCGATGATGACGTCACCCTCTTCCAGCAGGGGTGCGAACTCCTCGATGACGGCGTCGGTGGCCTCACCTGCCTTGACCATGATCACCAGTCGTCGGGGGCGCTCCAGGGCAGCCACGAAGTCCTTGGCGGACTCCGCCGCAATGAAGCTCCCCTCCTCGCCGAACTCCTCCACCAGGGCGCGGGTCTTCGCCGCCGTGCGGTTGTGGACGGCCACGGTGAAGCCGTTGCGGGCGAAGTTGCGGGCGAGGTTACTCCCCATCACCGCGAGTCCGGTGACGCCGATCTGAGCCGTGCTCGTCATCCCTGTGCTCCTGAGGTTCTCGGTTTGCGGAGGTGAGCCGACGCTACAGGCAGCGGTGGCCGGAACCAGTGATGCACGTCCACCGCCGAGGCAACATCCGTCATCCGACAGGTAATTGGATTGTGCGCAAGTCCTTGTCACGGGTGGAACGAAGCCTCTAGTTTTGCGTTCCCTGATGTCTTGGAGGACGTTCATGGCCGTTCGGGGTCGGCATCGCCGCTATCAGCCCAGCACGATCAACCGTGCTTCCCTCACGGTCACCGCAGGCGGCGCCGGGATGGTCCTCCCGCTGATAGGCGCCGGCTCGGCTCACGCGGCCTCCGTGGACGTCTGGAACAAGGTCGCGGCCTGCGAGTCGAGCAACAACTGGCACATCAACACCGGCAACGGCTACTACGGTGGACTGCAGTTCAGCCGCGCCACCTGGCGCGAGTTCGGCGGTACGGTCCACGCCAGTCGCGCCGACCTCGCCTCCAAGGACCAGCAGATCGCCATCGCCGAGAAGGTGTTGGAAGTCCAGGGTCCGGGAGCCTGGCCGGTCTGCTCCGTGCGGGCCGGACTCGGCCGCGGTGGCGCGGGGGGCGACGTCGACCCGGGCGCCACGAGGACCCCGGCGCCAGCGGCCCGCCAGGCGGTGGCCCCCCGCAGCGCCCCGGCCCAGGCATCTGCCGCCGGCACCAGGCCACTGACCTCCAAGACCTCGGACCGCTACACGGTGGTTCCCGGTGACTCGCTGTCGGCCATCGCCGACCAACGGGATGTGCGTGGCGGCTGGCAGGCCCTGTACCGCGCCAACCGGCAGGTGGTCGGTAGCAACCCGAACATGATCCATCCGGGCCAGCGCCTCACCTTGCGGGCTCAGGGCAGGGCGGAGGCGCCGCAGGGCGTTCGGCCCGCTCCCGCCGATCCCGGCGCCACCAAGCCGGTGTCCAAAGCGCGCCCCGCGACCAAGCCTGCGGCCCGATCCAAGCCGGCGACCACCAAGCCCTCAACGGGTGCGGGTGCTCGGCAGCACGGATTCTCCACCCCGGTCGCCGGCGGAATCGGAACGCCGTACCGGGCGTCGGGGACGTCGTGGGCCAGCGGCTACCACACGGGCGTCGACTTCCTGGTTCCGACGGGCACCACGGTCAAGGCCGTCGCGACCGGGCAGGTCGTCTCGGCGGGGTGGGCGGGAAGCTACGGATACCAGATCGTCATCCGACACGCCGACGGGCGGTACTCCCAGTACGCCCACCTCTCCGCGCTCGGTGTCCGTGAAGGACAGCGCGTCAACCCCGGTCAGCGTATCGGCCGGTCCGGCTCCACCGGCAACAGCACGGGCCCGCACCTGCATTTCGAGATGCGCACGGGACCGGGCTACGGATCGGACATCGATCCCCTGGCCTACCTCAGGGAACGTGGCGTCTCGATCTGATCGGGCTGGCGCCGGCGCCGCTCGGCCGACCCTCGGGGCGCCCGCCGTAGCGGTGCGGCCGGTGGCGGCGACCCGTTCCACGGTGAGCAGCACCAGCCCACTCGCGGCAAGCGCGCCGCAGGCCAGCGCGGTTGCCATGCCGGCCGGGCCGTATCGGAAGGTCTCCCCGAAGAGGGTGAGGCCGACGGCTGCGGCGACGACCGGGTTGACCACGGTCAAGGTGGCCAGCGGGGCGGCCAGGCCGGCACCCCGGTACGAGGCCTGGGACAGCAGCAGGCCCGTGACCGCCAGAATCCCGATCACGGCCATGGTGGGAGCTTCCGCCAACGGTGAGCGGGCGGTCCAGGCATCGGCGACGGACTTGGTGAACACGGAGGCCATGCCGAAGGCGACACCGGCGCCGGTGGCGAGCAGCAGGCTGCGGATCATCGCCCGGTGCACCCGCTGGGCCACCAGGAAGAGCAGTCCGACCAGGCCCATGCTCACCGCGGCGGTGACCGCGCGTTGCGTACCGATCAGGTTGTGCGCCTCGCCGCTGCCCGTCAGCGCCAGCAGCCCCGCGAGGCCCACGGCCGTCATGACCGCCCCGCGCCAAGCTGCTCGTCCGGCACGGCGCCCCACGAAAAGGGCGGCCATCGGCAGCGCGAAGACGATGGTCAGTGCCCCGAGCGGCTGCACCACGCTCAGCGGTCCCCAGGCGAGCGCGGCGACGTGGAGCAGCGCGCCCACCCCGTTGAGGGTGACGGCCACCCACCACAAGGCCTTGCGCATCGGGGCGTACGGCCGGTTCGGGGTGGTGGCGGCCACGTGCTCCTGGAGGATCGCCGCGGCGGCATAGGCCACCGCGGACACCAAGGAGAGCAGCACCGCCAGGGCGAGGGCACTCATACCTTCAAGAATCCCTCCGCCGAAGGCGGTGCGCGTCATTCTTGAGAGGGGAATCCCCGGTACTGCCTCCGCAGTACGTTCAACTGCGGAAACGGGCTAAGGGTGACGTATTCCCCCGGGGCGTCCCCCGCTGGTCGTACGACCGGGCCCTGCGTGCCTGCGCTCCCCGCCGGGAGAGGCCCTAGGGGCTGCCCGGAAGTTCCCGGCGGGCGCACGACGAGGGCTACGACACCTCGCCGCGTCGCCGGATCGCCCGAGTAAGCGCTGTACGAGGGTGGCCCGCCACCTTGCGGTGCAACTTCGATCATGCCGGCTGGCGTGGTCGCGCAGGACGCGACGGCCTACGCGGCACGTCCGCCCGGTGACGCAGCGTACGCGGGTTTGGAGCCTGAGCCACCCGCTCCGTAAAGTTTCCCTTTTGGGAGCGTGCGGCCACGCGCACGCGGTAGCGGAGGAACGGCAGCGGCGATGACGGTGACAGAGGACAACCAGGTGTTTGGGCCGGGGATCGACCCGCAGCGTCTGGCCGTCTGCCTCGGCGTGCTCGCGGAGCTCGACTCGCTCGATGTCGACCACCCCGACGCGATCACCGTGCGGCGCGCCACGGCCGGCATCTACCGGACCGTGAAACAGCGCCGTCGCCAGGAGCGGCGGGCCGCCAAGACCGCCAACGACAAGGCCGTCACCGAGGCCACCGCCACCGGCTCCGCGGAGCGGATCGACGACGAGACCCAGGGCAACGCCCTGACGTCCGCAGTCAAGGGTCCGATCGCGGGCATACTGCAGCGCCCTCGTTCCTGCTATGTGTGCAAGACCCGCTATGTCGAGGTGGATGCCTTCTACCACCAGCTGTGTCAGGACTGCGCGGCCTTCAACCGGGCGCGTCGCGACGCCCGTACGGATCTGAGCGGTCGGCGTGCCCTGCTCACCGGCGGTCGGGCGAAGATCGGCATGTACATCGGCCTGCGGCTGCTGCGCGACGGCGCGCACACGACCATCACCACGCGCTTTCCCCGTGATGCGGTCCGTCGGTTCAAGGCGATGCCGGACAGCCACGAGTGGCTGCACCGCCTCAAGATCGTCGGCATCGATCTGCGGGACCCGGCTCAGGTCGTTGCGCTGGCCGACTCGGTCGCCGCGGAGGGCCCGCTGGACATCCTGATCAACAACGCGGCGCAGACGGTGCGCCGCTCCCCGCAGGCGTACAGCGAGCTCGTGGCCGCCGAGGGGGCCCCGCTGCCCACCGGGGAGCTTCCCGCATCGGAGGTCATCGGTACCTTCGGCAGTGGCACCGTCGACCGGGTGGCGGCTCTGCCCGCCGCGCGCAGCGGCGGCCTGAGCGCCCAGGAGGTCGCGGAGCTGGCTCTGGTCTCCGGTTCGGCCTCGCTGGAGCGCATCGCGGCGGGCGTGGCGATCGACGCCGGCGGCTTGGTGCCCGACCTGCACGAGACCAACACCTGGATCCAGACCGTTTCCGAGGTGGACCCGGTGGAGCTGCTTGAGGTGCAGCTGTGCAACTCCACCGCGCCGTTCATCCTGATCAGCAAGTTGCGGTCGGCCATGGCGGCTGCCGAGGCGGACCGCAAGTACGTGGTCAACGTCTCGGCGATGGAGGGCGTCTTCAGCCGCGGGTACAAGGGCGCTGGCCACCCGCACACCAACATGGCCAAGGCCGCACTGAACATGCTCACCCGCACCAGCGCACAGGAGATGTTCCAGAAGGACCAGATCCTGATGACCGCGGTCGACACCGGGTGGATCACCGACGAGCGCCCACACCCGGACAAGATCCGGCTCGCCGAGGAGGGCTTCCACGCCCCGCTCGACCTGGTGGACGGCGCCGCACGGGTCTACGACCCGATCGTGCGTGGGGAAGCGGGCGAGGATCTGTACGGCTGCTTCCTGAAGGACTACGCACCCGCCAACTGGTGAGCCGCAGGCTTCATCGACTTCGGGATCGGCGGCCCGCCACCAGCTCCAGCACGGGCCGCCAGTCCTCCATCTCCCCGGCGTTCAGCCCGATGACCTTGCCGGCGTCGTCGGCCTGGCGCAGGATCAAGGCGGCTCCCGCCTCCGGGTCGGCGGCGAACCGGGCCGCTTCCGAGCGGCTCATCGCGCCGCCTTGGTCCAGCAGGGTCCGCGCGCTCTGAGGCGACAGCGTGTGGGCGGGCTCCACCGCGGCCAGATAGCGTTTCGCCGGTACGTGCAACTGCACCAGGCGGGCCACTCGGGCGCCGAGCAGGGGGGCGAGCACCCTGGCCGCGAGGTCCCCGTGGCCCGCGTCGTCACCGGGGCGCAGCAGGTGCCCGAGGTCGTGGAGGAGCCCGGCGATCTGCAGTTCCTTGTCGGCGGGGTGCGATCGACGCAACAGCGCCGCGGTCTGCAACGCGTGGTCGTGGAGGTCAACCGGGTCGCCGCCGTGGTCCGGGGTGCCCCAGGCGCCCCGGCAGGCAAGCAGCAGGTCCATGAGTTCGTCGACGTCGGTGATGGTGGGGATGGCCCGCTCGGCGTGGTTGAGATGCTCCGTCGCGGCCATGTCTCGGGGTGCGTGTGCCCCGTGGTCGGTGTAATCGGCTTCTGTTCCCTGCCTGGTCACGTCCTGACTCCTCCCGCTCTGGACTTCGGGCTGAGCAGACCACGAGTGGATGAACAGTTGCCTGGGCCACGCTATTAACGAAGAGCGACGATGAGTGAACAGGCCGGAATCCAACACCCATCGAGCGGGATGGTGCTCATATGTGTACTCTGATCGACACGGACGGCCCCACAAGGGTTACTCCGTACCGATGTGCGACGGCGCCACCCCGACCGGAAATTCCTATCCTCTGTACCGACGGTCGGTCCCGGAGCCAGCCGAGGCCCGTGAGCCGATTGACCGCCGGTGACGCGACGCAAAGGAGTGCGTGGTGACACCTGAGTTGACAGCCATTGATGAGGGCCCGCGGGAGCGGACCGAGCGCAGTCGGCGCTCGGACGAGCTGGGCAGCCTGGAAGTCTGGGCCCGCTCGGCGCCGATCCGCTTGGCCGGCTATGAGGATGATCTGGCGGAGCCGCACATCTTGCCTTCGATCGACTGATGCGAGACGCGCACGTACGCACCCCCTGTGATCCCTTGGTTCGCAGGGGGCCTCGCCGTTCCCTCCGGGCTGCGCCGGCGGATGGGCTTTCCGCTTTCGGCGATCAGTAGTTCCCCCTGGCAAGGCCGCCGGTGCACGGTTGCCGCATGAGGATACTGATTCTGGGCGGGACGGAGTTCGTGGGTCGGGCCCTCGCCGAGGAAGCCCTGGCCCGCGGGTGGGAAGTGACGGTGTTCCACCGCGGCACCCATCCCGCTCCGGCCGGCGCCCGTTCCCTGCACGGCGATCGCACAGCCCCCGGCGGCCTCTGCGCCCTGGATGCGGGGACCTGGGACTTCGTCCTGGACACATGGTCCGGCGCCCCCTGCGCCGTGCGTGACAGTGCCCGTCTGCTTCGTGACCGGGTGCGCCACTACGCCTACGTCTCCAGTCGATCGGTCTACCGCTACCCCGCGCCCGCGGGACTGGCCGAAGACGGCCCACTGGTCGAGGCCTCCTCCGGCGCCGGCGAGGTGGACTACCCCCAGGCCAAGCGGGGCGGTGAGCTCGCACTCCTGGAGGCCCTCGGCCCCGAGCGCAGCTTGCTGGTGCGCGCGGGGCTCATCATCGGTCCGTACGAGAACATCGGGCGCCTCCCGTGGTGGCTCACCTGGATGGCCGAAGGCGGCCCGGTGCTGGCCCCTGGTCCGGCGGAACTCCCGATTCAGTACATTGATGGGCGAGATCTGGCCATCTGGACCCTGGACGCGCTGCTCCACGGGCGGGCAGGCGCCTACAATCTCGCCTCCCCGCCGGGTCATGCCACGATGGGTGACCTCCTCGACGCCTGCCGCGAGGTCACCGGCGCGGGTGCGCAGCTGCGCTGGGTCGATGCCGAAGCCCTCGCGGAGGCCGGCATCGAACCGTGGACGGAACTGCCCATCTGGTTGCCCGAGGGCGCGTCGTACGACTACTTCCACTGCGGTGACGTGACCAAGGCGCGGTCCGACGGGCTGCGTTGCCGTCCGGTCCAGGACACCGTCGCCGACACCTGGCGGTGGCTCACGGGGATCGGCGGCGCCGCACCGCAGCGCCCCGACCAGCGTCCGCCCGGCCTCGACCGGGCGAGGGAGCGGGAGTTCCTGAGGGCGCTGTGAACTACTTCGGGTCGGCCACCGGACATCCCTCGCCCCGGAGGCGGACGTTCTCAGGCCCCGTCGTCGCCGCGCTCCAGTCGGGTGGGCGGCAGGAACTCCCGCACCAGGGTGCGGTGCCACCACTGGCCGGACTGGCGTAGCTCGCGCCAGGTGGTGTAGCGGTATCGGTAGATGCGGGCTCGGACGTGGTGCGGCGGTCTGTCGGGGAAGGGGTTGTGGCGCAGCAACCGCAGGGTGGCCGGGTCGTTCTCCAGGAGCCGCTCCACGAAAGGTCCGAACCAGGGGCGGGCGTAGCCGGGGGAGAGGCCGGCGAACCACATCAGCCAGTCCAACCGCAGGTGGTAAGGGGCGAACTGGCGCGGTAGCCGGCCCAGCTCGCCCGGCTTGCCCTTGAAGGCGTACTCGCGCCACACCGTGTCCGGGCCCAGTCCCCTCGACGAGGTTCCCTCCACCGCCACCTCCAGCCGTACTCGGCTCACCGAGCCGAAGGCGCCGTACGCGTTGACCAGGTGCAGCACGTCGAAGGAGGTGTTCATCACCTGCCGACGCGAGAGCAGGTTCCGGGCGGGCCGGTAGCTCAGCCACAGCACTCCCGCGGTCAGGGCGCATACCGTGATCTCGAACCAGAGTGGGCTCGGGGGGCTGGAACGGGTGCCCGCGACCGCGCTGAAGTCGACCGCGGACAGTGCCAGTGCGATGGTCAGCCAGTTCAGCCAGGAGAAGTTGCCGGAGAGCACCAGCCACAGTTGGGTGGCGGCGATGATCCCGGCGGCCACCGAGGCCACCGGCTGCGGGGTGAAGAGCAGTACGGGTACCAGGAGCTGTGCCAGGTGGTTGGCGGCGCACTCCACCCGGTGCAGCGGGGTCGGCAGGTGGTGGAAGAACCAGCTCAGCGGTCCGGGCATCGGCTGGGTCTCGTGGTGGTAGTCCAGGCAGGTGAGCTTCCGCCAGCAGGGGTCGCCGCGCATCTTGATCAGACCGGCGCCGAACTCGACGCGGAAGAGCACCCAGCGCAGCAGCCACATCACCAGGAGCGGCGGTCCCACCTGCGAGTTGCCCAGGAAGACGGCGAGAAAACCCGCCTCCAGCAGGAGGGACTCCCAGCCGAAGGCGTACCACGTCTGCCCCACGTTGACGATCGACAGGTAGAGGCCCCACAACACCACCCACATCGCCATGGCGGCGGGCAGTGGCACGGCGTCGGCGGCCCCGGCCAGTACGGCCGCGGACAGGGCCGCCCCGCTCCAGGCGCAGCCTGCGAACAGCGCATCGGAGTAGCGCAGCTGGAACAGGCTCGGCGCTAGGCGGAAGGGCACCCTGCGCACGTACTGGGGTACCGGGAGCATGCCCCGCTCCCCGATCAGGGCTCGGAACTGGAGGGCGGTGCCGGTGAAAGCCACGAAGTAGACCGCCGCCAGCGCCCGCTGGAAGACCAGCCGGCCCAGCCAGTATTCGGGTGCGGTGAACCACTGCATCGACTCCAGTATCAGACGCCGGCCGTCAGCCTGCGCAGTGTTCGCCCGCAGTTCCAGGCGTAGCTGCGCTGGAGCTGGGGGATGAGGGGGCCGGCTGCCCGGGTGTACCAGCGGTTGGGCCGGCTGAAGGCCGTCACCGTGAACCAGACCGTGCCGTCGGTGCCCAGTTCCACCAGGAAGGACTCCTCGCCGGCCTCCGGATGCCGGCCCAGGGTGCCGTACGCGAAGCCGAGCAGGTCGTGTTCGTACGCCGTCCAGATCACCTCGCAGCTGCCGGCGAACCGCATCGGGCCGAAGCCGATCCGGCAGTCCACTCGCACGCCGGGCTGGGCACGTTCGAGGTCGGAACGCATGTGTACGCCGGCCGCCTTGTGCATCCGGTACGTGGTCACGGCCTCGCCGGCGGCCTCGAACACGGCCCGCCCGTGACCGATCCGGGTGCGGTAGCGCAGGTGGTTGTATCCGGCCGGTAGTGGCTGGGCCAAGGTGGCGCCACGTTCGGGATAGTTGGGAGTGGGCTGCTCCTTGAGCGTGCGCCGAGTCTTGATCATGTGGTGGTCTCCTTGGGTGTGAGCGGCCGGACGGGGCTCTCGGTCCGGTCAGGTATGTCCGAGGTGTGCAGCCGGCGCCAGGCCAGCAGGGAGCACAGGGCGAACCCCAGGGCGTTGCCCAGGCCATGGGTGGCGGCCATCCACGCCGCACTGGGGTGAGGTATCGCGGTGGCTTCGCCGACCGCCCAGCTGAGCGCCAGCACCATCGTGGCCGCAAGCACCGTGGTCGAGACGGTGAGGAGCATCCGGGTGGCGCGCTCCTCCCCGCGTCCGCGCAGTTCGCGCCAGGTCACCAGCGCCACCGACCACATCCCCGCGGTCAGCACCGCGGCGCCGACGAGCTCCGCCCAGTCGCCGACGAAGTACCCGATGAGGACCAGGAGGGTTCCGGTGGGGACGCTGTATGCGGCGAAGCGTGCCAGCGGGCCGGGAGCGGTCCGACAGACCAGCCCGGCGATCAGGGCCGCGGCGAACCCGGCGTAGTGGAAGTGCGCCACGGTCAGGGTGAGGACGTCGAGGTCGAAGCCGAACAACTCCCGTCCGGTGCGTTCGGCGACCAGGGCCACTGCGGCCACTGCCGGCGAGCACAGCGCGGTCGTCAGGGCCACGAGAGCGGCCGTCGTCGATCCGAGCGTCCCGCGAGCGGGTCCCTCCGCGGCGCCGCTACGGCGCAGAGCCCGGGCCGCGTGCACCGCGGCGTAGCCGGCGAGCGCCGAGGCCGCGGCGGCGTACGGGAGCACGAGCGTGGCGGCGAGCGCGCCGCGCGGTAGCCAGAGGGCAATCGCCGCCGGTGCTGCGCACAGTGGCCAGGCCCTGGCGGCGGGGACGAGTGCGGAGCGTCCAGAGGCTCCTGCAAGCCGTAGGCCGAAGGGCACCACCCACAGCATGCCCAAGGCCACCACCGGTTGGACCAGCATGGTCAGCACAAGATTCGCCCCCTCTGTTGAACGTGTTCAACTCCAGTCTGGAGCCTAGAGGGTCTCTTGAACGCGTTCAAGTCCGGCCCTGGACATGCCGCCTGCCGGGTGACGGCGTGCAGGCCTCCCGGTTGCGAGTCCCCGTGAGCTACGGCACAGATGGAGGCACATCGGGCTGAGGGAACAGGAGATCTACGTGTACGCATCGACGCGTCGTCATGCCGTGGTAGGCGTGGCCGCCCTCGGCATCCTGGCGACACTCGCCGCCGGCTGCGGTCGACAGGAGGCTGTGCGTACCGGCGGCTCCCGTGGTGGTCAAGAGATCTACCTGCAGCCCGTCGCCGAGCAGGGGCCCGAGCCCTTCACCGCCTCCTCGGCGACCCTGGCCGGCCCCCCGGCCAAGGCGGCCACCGCCGCCGCCGGCCCGCCCGGCGCCGCCGCCCAGGGGTTCAAGAACATCAACGGCTCCACCCCCGGCCTCTACGGGGGCACCCAGTCGGCCGGCTCCTGCGACGTCGAACGACAGGTGCGCCTCCTGACCGAGGATCCCGGCAGGGCCCGTGCCTTCGCGCGGGTCTCCGGTGTCAGCGAAGCCACCATCGCCGACTTCCTCCGCAAACTCACCCCCGTTGTACTGCGTGCGGACACCCGGGTGACCAACCACGGATACCGGGCCGGCGAACCCCATGCCTACCAGTCAGTCCTCCAAGCGGGCACCGCCGTCCTGGTGGACGAGCGGGGCCTGCCCCGACTGCGGTGCGCCTCTGGCAACCCCTTGCTCCCGCCCACAGCGGCGCAGGGCGCCACCGAAACCCGCGGCCGGCCGTGGAGCGGGTACGAGCCCCAACAGGTCATCGCCGTCCAAGCCACCGCGCGACTGATCGACAAGCTGGTGATCGTCAACCTCGCCGACCGCAGCTGGATCGAACGGAAGGTCGGCGATACCGGCGCCCAGGACAAACGGCCGCTCAACCCGCCTCCCTACGGCCCCAACGACGCGATCCCCACGGACCTGCCGGAAGCCGCCGCAGCCGCTCCCGATCCGTGTCTGAACGACGTGCCGGTAGCTCCGGCACCCGACGGGAGCGCGGCCCGCGCCCCCAGGGCCACTCGGTGCCCGGCGGGCGCCGGTCAGGTCCCCGAGCTTGCCCCGCTCGACCCCGCCGCCCCGGACACCTACGGTGCGCCCGTGGCGCCGCCGGGCGAGTTCTTGGCGGAGCCGCCCGGATGGGCGCCCAACTCCGCAGTCGACCCCTACGGTGACGGCGCCCCCTACGGCCCCGACCAGTTCTACGCGCCCGAGGACCCCTACGGCCCCGGCGGGACGCAGGATCCCTACGCCGTGCCGGAACCCGCCGGCTTCACCGACTTCGGCTCGGACCGGGAGCGGGCGTGAGGTTCCTGTCGAGGAATCCGGCAAACGGTGTCATGGTGGATCGGTGTCGACCGCCCTATCGCTGCCGGACGACTGGCCCGCGCATCCGGACCGAAGTCTCGCGCTCAACCGGATGGGTAGCTTCGACTGGGACCTGGTCACGGGCCTCCTCCACATGGACCCGCCCGCCCTCGATGTCTTCGACCTCAGCCCCGAGGAGTTCGACAACCGTCCGGAGAGCCTGACCCTGCGCGTCCCGCCGGCCGAAGCCGTCCGGCTCGACGGGCTCGTCTCCGGTGCGCTCAAGAGCGCCACCGACAGATACGGCGCCTACTTCCGCATCCGGTGCCGAGACGGGCAACCGCGCTGGACCCACACCCAGGGTCGGGTGCTGCGCGACTCCGAGGGCCGCCCGTACCGCATCATCGGCATCGTGCGGGACGCGACCGAGGAACTCAGCCACTCCGCCGAGCGGCTCGGCCTGGAGGAGGAGCGCAGGCGCCAGACCACGGTGGTGGAGGGAACCACCGCAGCGCTTGCGCACGCGCGCACCGTGCGGGACGTCATCGACGCGCTCAGCGACGACCAGGGCCTGGAGCGCCTTGGATCCATGGGCATGGTGATGGGCCTGGTCGAGGCCGGGCGCATACACCTGGTCGCCGAAGGGCCGGAGGGCAGTTTCGTACCGGGCACCCGGTACACCCGCATCAACGAGCAGTATCCGATGAGCGAGGTCGTGAGGTCGCTCCAGCCTCGGTTCATCGACTCCGCGAAGGAGTTCGCCGAGGGCTACCCGGGCCTGTGGTCGAAGATCTCGTACATGAAGGTCTCGGCCGCCGCCTATCTCCCGCTCATCGCCCAGGCCAGGCCTATAGGGGCCATCGGCCTGCTGTACCGGGACAAGGACGGGTTCACCCAGGACGAGCGCAACCTTCTCGTCGCCCTGGGGAGCAGCATTGCTCAAAGCCTTCAGCGGGCGATGCTCCTGGAACAGGAACACGACCTCGCCGAGGGCCTGCAACAGGCCATGCTGCCGCGACGGATCCCCGCCGTGCCCGGCGCCCAGGTAGCCGTGCGGTACCGCTCCGCCCGGATGGGACGGGACATCGGCGGCGACTGGTACGACGTGGTTCCACTGCCCGGTGGTCGAGTCGGCGCCGTCATCGGTGACGTACAGGGGCACGACACCCATGCCGCAGCCGTCATGGGGCAGCTCCGCATCGTGCTGCGCGCCTACGCGGCCGAAGGGCACTCCCCGGCCACCGTCATGGCAAGAGCCTCCGTTTTCCTGCACGAGCTGGACACCGACCGCTTCGCCACCTGCACCTATGCCGAGATCGACCTCTCCACGGGCGTCCTGCAACTGGTGCGGGCAGGGCATATCGACCCCCTGGTGCGCTCCCGCAGCGGGGACTGTCAGCGGATTCCGGTGGAAGGCGGTATGCCGCTGGGCCTGTCGGCCGAGTTCGGCACTCTCGCCTATCCCGTGACCACCGTGGAACTGGACCCCGGTGAGACGCTGCTGCTGTGCACCGACGGGCTGGTGGAGCAGCCGGGGGCCGACCTCGACGACGGCATCCAACTCCTCACCTCGCTCGTCCGCAGCGGCCCCTTCGACCTGCAGAGCCTCGCCGACCAACTATGCGAGATCGTTGACGACCGCGGGGGTGACGACGACATGGCGCTGCTGCTGTTGCGCCGCCGGATCGGTGACGCGCCCCGCAGCGGTGGTCGACTCCAGCAGCACGTGGCCCAGTCCGATCCCGAGGCGCTCTCCCACGCCCGCCACATGATCCGTGCCGCGGTGCGGGCCTGGGGCGCGCGGGAACGCGCCGACGAGATCGAACTGGTCGCCGACGAGCTCATCACCAACGCACTGATGCACACGGACGGTCCCGCGATCGTCACCATCCGGGTGCTCACCGACTCCGAACGGCGACTGCGCGTCGACGTGGAGGACGGCTCCAGTGCCCTCCCGCGGCGTCGGGAAGCGGGGGAGCAGGGGGTCTCAGGCCGTGGCCTGCTGCTGGTGGACCGGCTCGCGGACCTCTGGGGCGTGGAGTCGAGGGGCAGTGGCAAGTGCGTCTGGTGCGAGTTCATCGTGGACTGAGCCGGCGGCGTCGGTCCGGGATCCGGCCCGCGTGGGCGAGCGGGCCGGCCGCGCGTCGGGCAGGGTGGAGATGTGCCGGAACTGCCGGAGGTGGAAGCCCTGCGGGCCTTCCTCGCACAACAGCTCACCGGGCACACCGTCGAACGTGTGCTGCCGGTGGCCATCAGCGTGCTCAAGACCTTCGCTCCGCCCCTGACCGCCTTGGAAGGACAGCAACTGGGCGAGACGGCCCGGTACGGCAAGTTCCTGGCGGTACCCGCCGGTGAACTGTGGCTGGTCACCCATCTGGCCCGGGCCGGCTGGCTTCGGTGGCGGGAGCGGGTCCCCGCACAGCCGCCCCACCCGGGCCGGGGGCCCTTGGCCCTTCGGGTCGTCCTCACGGACGGGAGCGGATTCGACCTGACGGAGGCCGGGACGCACAAGCGGTTGGCCGTCCACGTGGTGCGTGACCCCAAGGACGTGCCGGCACTCGCCGGTCTCGGGCCGGACCCCTTGGCGGCGGGGTTCGGGCCGGCCCAGTTCGCGGCCCTGCTGAAGGGGGAGCGCAGACAGATCAAGGGGATCCTGCGGGACCAGAGGGTACTGGCCGGGATCGGCAACGCCTACAGCGACGAGATCCTGCACGCGGCCAGGATGTCTCCCTTCAAGCTGGCTGACCGGCTCGATGAAGCGGAACTCACCCGACTGTACGAGGCCATGGAGGGTGTGCTGCACGAGGCCGTGGAGCGCTCGCGGGGCTTGGCCGTCGGCCAGCTCAAGGCGGAGAAGAAGACTGGCCTGCGGGTGCACGGGCGCGCCGGCGAGCGCTGCCCGGTGTGTGAGGACACGATCCGATCCGTCTCCTTCGCCGACTCCTCCCTCCAGTACTGTCCCACCTGCCAGACCGGTGGCCGCCCGTTGGCCGACCGACGGCTGTCCCGACTCCTCAGGTAGTCACTGTGACGACGCGGTGGGGCCGTGCACCGCGTCTCGCAAGCTCTGCGACCCTACGAGTACACTCCTCGGCGATGTCAGGCGTCCCCCCACAGCCGCCCCGCCGCGAGGTCGTCACCGGTGTGCCGAGGGCTGCCCGCAGGGCGCCGGCGCACACCCCGGCACGCTCCGAGATCACCGAGCAGACCACTTTGGGGGCCACCTACGTAAGGGCGTTGATGCGCAGTCAGCTGCGGATCGCCCTTGTGGTGCTCGCGGTGCTCGCACTGCTTGGCGGGGTGGTCCCCCTGCTGTTCGCCCTGCCCGGCGCTGCCGGTCCGCCCGCTCCGCTGCTCTGGTGCGCTCTCGGCTTCGCCGTGTATCCGGTGATGGTGGTGACGGCCCGATGGTACGTGCGCCGTGCCGAGCGGAACGAACGTGATTTCACCGGGCTGGTGGAGGGCCGCACCGAACGGCACTGATTCACCGGCCACTTCAGAACAGGTGCATGGTCAAATGGCTGAGTGGCAGCCCTAACTGCCAGGCGGGGACCCAGGCGCGGCAGTCCTCGTCCGGTACAGCGACCCCCGGCCCGAAGCGGGACGCGTCCAGATTGGCGGCGAGGAGTTCGGTACCGTCCAGCCAGCGCCAAGCCGCCCTGGCCAGTTCCAGGTCGGGGTCGCTGCTGCCGCGTTCCATCGCGTTCTCGGTGAGCTCCAGCAGCCGGGTTCGTACGAAGTCCCGCCACGGGTGGCCGTACGCCGTGAGGGACATCCACTCGTCCAACTGTGAGACCACCCGGATGCCGGACAGCTCACCGGCCGCGTCGGAGAGGTAGACGGTCAGCGCGAGGGTGTCCCGCCCGGCCCGGAACTCCAGGCTGTTCACGGGGATCAGGTGACCGGTCCGCAGCAGTTCATCGGCTATGTACTCCGCGTAGAGCCAGGCCATGGGCACGGCGAGTCCACCGCCGCCGATACCGTTCGTCCCTTCGGGTCGCACCCGGTCCACCTTCTCCCGCAGCTGAGTCTTTCCTGCCGTACGCGACGAGACTTCACGCACAGGACCGTGGACCGGGTGCGGTTTACCCAACTTGGACACATCGGTGGCCGATTCGATGCGCCCGGCGCACACTACGGCCCGTTGTGTGACCCGATCCGGTCAGCAGCCGTGCCCGTACCCGGACAACCCCCGTCGTAGCTCCCGAAGGGCGTAGTACGTACGGGACTTGACGGTCCCGGCCGGGATGCCGAGCACCTGCGCTGTCTCGGCCACCGAACGATCGCAGAAGTAGACCTGGACCAGGACGTCCCGGTGTTCTCGCCCGAGGGAGCGCACCGCGCGGCGCACGTCGAGAGCGGTGACGGAGCCGGCGAGCGGGTCCGCGGGGGAGAGCCGGGTGACGGGCGCCTCCATGACGTCCGTCGCGACTTCCTGGGGCCGGGACATCCTGGCCCGCAGCGCGTCGATGGCCAGGCGCCGGGCCACGGTGAACAGCCAGGGCCGAACCGATTCGTGCTCGCTCTCCAGTGCCTCGGGGTGCTGCCAGGCCCTCAGCAGGGTCTCTTGGACGAGGTCCTCGGCGCGTTGTGCATCGCCGTGGGTCAGACCGACCAGGAACCCGTGCAGTGCCTTGCCGTGCTCGCGTTGGAGCTGGGCCAGTGCGGGTGGGCTGGTGCGCTGTGCGGTCGCGGTGGGGCTCACCATGGGCTCCTTCCCCAAGGGCCGGGCTGGGTCTGATACGCCACACCCTGACCTGCCGACAGCCGCCCGGGAACCGCCATCCGGCTCTTGAGCGCCGGAGTGTCGCCGCCGGTCGGCGGATGGGCGGATCCGGGGTGAGCGGTCGACCCCGCGGGACGAGCGGCGACTCATGGGTCCGTTGGCCCGTTCGAGGGTCGGGACCGGTCCGGCTACTTGACTTCGGTGCGGCATCACCCTGAAGTCCCGAGAGGAAGATCTGATTGTCGGATAAATAGAGATTGGGGAGCCCGCGCCATGACCACGCGCAGACCGCAGACCCGTCCCCGACGGCGGAGCAGGCCGGCCCTGACCCTCATGCTCCTGGCCGGCCTGCTGGCCGCGCCCGCCGGCTGCTCTTCCGTGGCCGGCTCCTCCGGGGCGCACCTGGCCGGCCCCGACGCCGCCCGTTCCCAACCTCCCGCCGGCCCCCGGCGCCCCGAGCAGCCGCGCGGCTTCACCCTGGTGGCCAGCGGTGACGTCCTGCCTCATGAGTCCGTCATCGACCGGGCCCAGGCGGACGCCGGCGGCGAGGGCTATGACTTCGGCCCCATGCTCGCCGGGGTCGCACCGGTGGTTTCCTCCGCCGACCTGGCGATCTGTCATATGGAGACGGTCTACGGAACGCCGGACGGGCCCTTCTCGGGATACCCGGCGTTCGTCTCGCCCCCGCAGATCGCCGAGGCCCTCGCCGCCACCGGGTACGACTCCTGCTCCACGGCCTCCAACCACAGCCTGGACGACGGGGCGGCGGGCCTCGCCCGGACCCTCGACCGGCTGGACCGGGCCGGAATCGCGCACGCCGGCACCGCACGCACGGCAACGGAAGCGGCGACCCCGACCCTGCTCAAGGCCGGTGGGGCCACGGTGGCGCACCTCGCCTACACCTACGGCACCAATGACCACCCGATGCCCCAGGGTCAGCCGTGGGCGGTTCAGGTGGCGGAGCAGCGGAAGATCCTCGAACACGCTCGGGCCGCCAGGAAGGCGGGCGCGGACGTGGTGGTGGTGAGTTTGCACTGGGGCACCGAATGGCAGACCACCCCCGATCGGACCCAACTGTCCCTGGGGCGCGCCCTCACCGCTGCCCGCACCCGCGGGCGTGCGGACATCGACCTGATCCTTGGCACCCACGCCCACGTCCCCCAACCGTACGAGAAGGTCAACGGGACCTGGATCATCTACGGCATGGGTGATCAGATCGCCGGGCGGATGTTCAACCACGACGGCGATTTCGACCCCCGTGGCAACTACAGCTCGATCGGCCGCTTCCGCTTCGAGTCGCCGAAGAGCGCGGGGGAGCGCTGGCGGGTCACCCAGGCGCAGTTCCTCCCGCAGTGGATGGACGGTGGGTCGGGGCGGGTGGTCGACCTCGTCCGGGCCACGGAGGACCATCCGGGGCGCGAGGACCATCGGCGGGCGCGAGAAGTCATCGAGGAGGCCGTCCTTAGCCGGGGTGCCGACAGGGACGGACTGACCTCGATCGACTGAGGTCCGCCCGTGGACGGGGCGCCGCCTCGGCGGTGACCCGCCTGTCAGGGCCGCGGGGCCACCGGTTCCGCGGGGTGGGCGGTTGTGCCCACTGGTCGGGACGGCTGCTCCCATCGGGTGCTTTAGAAGCCTTGACCAGTGTTGATTCCCGCTGCACGCTGCCTGTCGTGCGAGCTATTGATAATGAAATCGGATGAACAGATTCCGGGGCGCCGGAAGGTCTTGCGCGCCGCGGTATTCCTGGGCACCGCCGTTGCCTCCGGATTGCTCATCGGAAAAGAGGCCGGCGCGCCCGGGCACACCGTGGCCCGACCGGTGCTCGGCACCGGAACCCGCCCCGCCGCCGGCGCGCCACCCGCGCAGGCACCCCCGCTCACCCCACCGAACGCTGCGGCGTACCGGCTACGTCCCATGACCGGGCAGGGGGCGCCACCCCGTCGGCGAGCCCTGCCCGCCGTGCGGACCCGGCCGATCCTGAGCCTGCCCGAGCCCACCGCCCACGGCCTGGTACTCACCTTCGACGACGGGCCGGACCCCCGCTACACGCCCGCCATCCTGCGCACCCTGCGCCGTCACGACGTGCGGGCGATGTTCTTCGTCTGCGGCGAGATGGCAGTCGACAACCGTGAGTTGCTGCGGCAGATGGCGGCCGACGGCCACGTCATCGGCAACCACACCTGGAGCCACCCGCTCCTCACCAAACTCTCCCGCTCCGCGATCCTCTCCGAGGTCGGGCGTACCAGCGAACTGGTCGCCCGGACCGTGGGTGAGGCCCCGCAGTGGTTCCGTGCCCCGTACGGGGCCTGGAACCGGGCGGCGTTCGAGATCGGTGCGGGGCTCGGCATGGAACCCCTCGCATGGACGGTGGACAGCCTCGACTGGACGGAGCCCGGGACCACCACGATCAGCCGTCGGGTGCTGGACCAGGCGGAGCCGGGCGCGATCGTCCTTGCGCACGACGCGGGCGGTGACCGCTCGCAGACCGTTCGCGCACTCGCCGGGTATCTGCCCGAACTCCTCGACCGCGGTTACGTGATGACCCTGCCGCGGCAGGCGGTCGTCTGAACTTCGGGCATCGGCACGACCGCCGTGCCGGTGCCCGTCACCCGCGGTCCCTGCCGCGCGATCGGCACCGGCGCGCTCCGGTGACCGTGCGGCGTCAGCGCACCTCCACCATGCGGGCGAAGACCACCACGTTGCCGTCGTAGCCGTTGGCCTTGGAGTAGCCGCCACCGCAGGTGATCACGCGAAGCTCGGCGTGCCCGGTGTCCCCGTAAACCCGCGCACCGGGAAAGGAGTTCTTCGAGAACACCTCCACTCCATAGACCTCGAAGACGGCGATCCGGCCGTCGTAGCGCTCGACCTCCACGTGGTTGCCCTTGTTGAGCGAGCCGAGACCGTAGAACACCGCCGGCCCCTGTGCGTTGTCCACATGTCCGACCACCACGGCGGTGCCCCGCTGGCCCGGGGCGATGCCGTTGAGGTACCAGCCGGCCAGGTTGCGGTCTCCCGGCGGGGGCGCCTCGATCCAGCCGTCCGCGTCCAACCCCACCGTCATCACTGGTGCGTTGACCCCGATGGCCGCAATGGCGACCCGGCGCGCCGAGGAGTAGTCGAGTGCGGAGAGAGCAGAGGGAGGCACCGGCGCAGTGACCGTGGGAGAGTCGACGCTCGAACTTACCGCGGCGGCTGCGGCGGGTTGCGGGGGACCGTCGGAGAGGTCCGCGCCGTTTCGCATCATGGCGAGGCCGGAGAGCATGACCAGTGCGAGTACGCCCCAGGGGGACCTTCTTCTCCTCGGTTCCTGATCCCACTCGTCCTCAGTCATGGTTCTCCCTTCCCGACGCGGTTCGTCCGGACCCGCGGTCTCGTCCCCGGTCCTCACGCACGTTAAGGGCGGTCCCGCTTGCGGGCGAGGAGGGGAAGGCGAACGGGTGGCGGGCCCGGAAGGGGTGCAGCCATCCAGGTAATGGTCATATAAGTGTCTGCCGCGGTGTGACCTGCGCATCCACCGGGAGCGACTCCGCGTGTCGCGGCGTGTCGTCACGGCCGGGTCTCCACGGTCGACATGCACCGCTTGCGGGGCCAGGTGAGTGTTCGTCATGGGAGGCGTTCTCGTCGATCATCCCGGGCCACCGCTCCGGGGCGCTTCCCGCTGGAGGTTCCACCATGCGTGCTTCACGCGCTCTCACAGCGGCCGCGGCCATCGCGGTCATCGCCATTGCCGCCCCGGTGGCCGCCGCCAACCCCGCGGGTGGTGGTGACGGTCGCGGCGACAACTTCGGAATCGGGGGCGGTGACGGGCGCGGTGACGGTCGCGGCGACGGCCGGGGTGACGGTCGCGGCGACGGCCGTGGCGACAACTTCGGCATGGGCGGCAACGGGGGTCCGCACAGCGTGTCGGTCAACCCCGAACGTGTCCATCAAGGCGGCACGCTGCACGTCACCGCCTACGGCTGCAACCGCGGTGGCACGGTCACCGCACCCGGGGTCTTCAATCCCACGGACCTCTCCGGTGGCCCGGTGGGAGCTGCCAGCATCCGCGTGTACAACCATGCGGTCCCCGGTACCCACACCCTGACCGTCAAGTGCCGGGACAGCTCACTGCTGGCCACCCGGCGCTTCCAGGTGCTGAACGGCCGAGGTGCCCGGGGCGGACTCGGAGGTTCCCTCGGGCCCAGCACCACCGAGACGGTGATCGGCAGCGGGCTGGTGGCAGGCTCCGCCCTCGGCGGGGGCGCCTACCTGATGCGTCGGCGCCGCCTGTTCCGCGCCCGGGGCTGATCGGCTGAGCTTCTCTGGTCCACCCCGCCCGTCACCCCGGCCCCTCAGGGACCCGAGGTGACGGGCTCGGCGTGCGGGAACACACCTGGCGGCGGAATCGGCCGGATCCACCTCGTCACTGGTGGCGACCGGCGCCCGAGCGTCGGCGCAGCACGTAGCCCGTCCCGGCAGTCGCTGTGAGGAACAGGCACGCTCCGGCGGCCAGTTGGAGAACGTCATGGGTGGAGGAGCTCCCGCCGAGACCCCCGCGGACGCCGAGCGAGGCCCCGGCGGAGGTGCGGCTCGCCGAGGGGTAACGCGTAGCCGCGGGAGCAGGCGGGGCCACGGGCAGCAGGCTGGCGCTGCGCGTCGGCGTGGCGGTGGGGGCCAGCGGCCGAGGCCTGCTGGTGGAACTCGTCGTGGGGGTGGACGTACCGCCGGAGATGGTGAGCTCGGTGCTCCCGTTGTCGCGGTCGCAGGTGAAGGTGACGGAGTAGACGGCGCCGCGTCGCGCATCGCGGTCCACAGTGACGTCCACGGTCTGACCGCGAGGAACGCTCACGGTGTCGAAGACACCGGAGGAGGCGGTCGCGAAGGACGCGTCGCAGTCGGTGACGCTGAGCGTGACCGAGCCTCCGGGGGCGACCACCGAAGGCGTGAGGGCGAAGCCGAAGGGAGTATCGGTCTGCTGCACCGGCACTACGGGTGCGGCTCCGGCCGGGCTGGTGGCGGGTCCGGCGGATCCGGTGAACAGACCGGTGGTCGCGGTGGCGCCGAGACAGAGGGCGGCGGCGACGGCTAGGACGGCGGGAGCCGCGGTACGTATCGCACCCATGGTCAATCCTCCGGATCCCCGAGGGGCAGCTGCGGAACCGTTCCACAGGCGACGGGGCGTGCACCTCGATGTCCGCCACGCTAGGTGCGGCATCGAACACGAGCGATCAGAGTCGGGCGAATGGGGCATCTTCTTGATCCGCCCGAGTGAGATCGGCGGGGTGGACGGGCGGAGTACCGGTGGGCAGGTCCCCGTCCGGCGGGGGTGTCCGTCGTCGAGGCTCCGTCCCGCCGACGGTCGGGACGGGGACGCGACGAGAGCCTGGAGAGCTCCCTCAGTCCCGAAGTTGGGGGAAGTGCTGGAAGAAGGGTGCGGCCATGTCGCCGATCTCCTCGCTGAAAGGAGAGTCGAAGTCCCAGATGAGGAAGAGCAGGAAGGCGATCAGGGCGCTGAACAACCCGGCCAGCAGCATCTCCCGGAAGGAGCGCCTGATCTGGAGCGTGAAGATCAGCCCCACGGTGATCGCCGCCCCGACCAGCAAGCCGAACCACACCACACCGGGCATGCCCGAGCCGGCGCTGTCGGCTCGTCCCATCCGTGCCTCGTCGACCAGGGCCACCTGGTCGACGAGGGGCTGGTAAGCCTGTCCCTCCAGTTCGGTGCGCGGTTCGTAGTCCCGGACGGTCCGGCGCAGGCGCTCCAGGAGTTCACCGCCGCGCTCGGTCACCTCGCCGCGGTCCGCCATGGCGTGCCATTCGTCGGTCACCACATGGTGAAGGTAGGCGTCCAGGTCGGCTTGGACGCGGGTGCGCACCGCGGGTGGGTAGACCTCGGAGCGCACGCTGACCTCGTGCAGTGCCTGAGCTTCCTGGGCCACGTAGGCCTGGGCCGAGCCCCGAGTCTCCCAGGCGCCTGCGATGGCCAGCCCCAGCACGATCGCGTAGATCACTCCGATCATCATCGTCATGTACTCGATGACGTCGGGGGTCTCGGACGGGTCATCGTCCGCACGCACCCTGCGTTGGTTGAGGAAGGCGATGGCCAGCACCACCGCACAGGTCGACGCCATGGCGATGAGGAGGACAAGCCATTTTGACAAGGGGATCCTTCCGAGGGTGGGGTGCCTGGCGGGTGGGCGTCAGCGGGGTCGCAGGGCTGCGACGGCGATGATCGCGGGGGCCATGATCATCAAGGTGACGGTCAGTGGCGAGATGCGTCGACGGGGATCCATCCGTGTGGGTGGGCGGTACGTAGGGCGGGCCACCGCAACCACCGCCGGTGCTGGTGTAGGGCGCAGTGCGGGTGCCGTGCGTACCGCGCGCGGGCGTCGTGGTGATGCTGTCCGGCGCGGGGCGGTGCGTGCTGCGGGCGCGGGCACCGGAGCAGGAAGGGCCCGTACCGGGGGGCGAACTGGCGGCGCGGGCTTGGTCGGTACCGGGGCGGGCGCGGGTGGTGGTGTGGGCCGCGGTGAAGGAGGCGGTGTGGGGGGCGGGGTGGGGGAGGGGGGTGCGGGCGGCACGCTCGGCACGGGGGGACAGGGGGTTTGGGGTGGCTTGGGTGGGTGACTCGGCCATGGCGGTTTGGGCCGTTGCGGGGGTTTCGGCGGGTGTGGGGGTTTCGAGGGGTGCGGGGGCCTGGGTGGTTTGGATGGGTGCGGGGGCTTGGGCGGGTGTGGGGGTTTCGAGGGGTGCGGGGGCCTGGGCGGGTATGGGCGCTTAGTCGGGTGTGAACGGGTGGGGCGGGGTACTCGCTCTGGTTTCCGGCCGGGTCCTGGTGGCGTTGGACGGGCCGAACGCCGCGGATCGTCGGTTCGTTCCGGAGCCCCCGCACCGTGGGCCCCGCCCGGCCCGTTGGCGGCCCGAGCTGCCGTCTCGGTCACTGCGGCGGTAGGCGTGAGCAGCAGGCACAACAGTGCAAGCGCGCCCAACAGGCGCCTGGCGTATGGTCCGTTCACCGCGACAGCGTGTGTCCTCGCGCGCCCGCGCGAGGGGTGCTCCCCGTGTGGTTCCCCTGATCGAGGGAGAATGTCGGTCGGGGGTTTGCATGGGTCATCGTCCGCAAACCCGGATTTGTCGGTTTCAGTCGTGAGCGGGATCAACGTCCCACCCTGTCATTGAGGGTGTGACGAAGAACGGATCGCCAATTTCCGTTTTTGCTCGCTCCGTTGGCGAATGATCAGTAGATTCTGCTCATCAACACTGGTACCACGAGTACCCTGCCGGCCTACGCCTTGGAGATATTGATGGAGCGTCCTGCCTGGGCTCCTCCCGGCATCGACATATCGGTGCCGAGCGTGTCCCGGATCTACGATTACTACCTCGGGGGCTCGCACAATTTTGAGGTCGACCGGGAAGCGGCCCGCCGGGCCATGGAATTCCTGCCCGGTTTGCCCAAAGTCATGCAGGCGAATCGTGCCTTCATGCGCCGAGCTGTGAGATATGCGGTAAACCAGGGCATCACGCAGTTCTTGGACATCGGTTCGGGTATCCCCACCTTCGGCAACGTCCATGAGGTGGCCCAGTCCGCCAGTTCGGAAGCTCGTGTGGTGTACGTCGATCACGATCCGGTCGCGGTCGCACACAGTCGAGCCGTTCTGGAAGGAAACAAGGCCGCGGGCATCGCCGCTGCGGACCTGCGCAAGCCGCAGGAGATCCTTGAGAGCCCCGAGGTGGCGGAGCTCCTCGACCTGAAGCAGCCGGTGGCCCTGATGCTGGTGGCCGTCCTGCACTTCCTGGAGGAAGCGGACGACCCCTACCATGCGGTCGCGCAGCTGCGCGACGCGCTCGCCCCGGGCAGCCTGCTGATCCTCACCCACGCCTCCTACGAAGGCATCCCGGTCTCCGAGGAGACCGCCAGCGGAACCGTGGGCGTCTACCGTGAGATCCGCAACCCGCTGGTGATGCGCTCGCGCGAGGAGATCACCCGGTTCTTCGAGGGCTTCGAGCTCGTCGACCCCGGAGTGGTGTCCATGCCTTCCTGGAGGCCGGACACGGAGAACGGGGAAGTGGAGGACGAGGACCCGTACGCCTTCTCGGGCTTCGCTGGCGTGGGGCGCAGGGCGTGAGAATGCCGGCGCAAGCGGAGAGCGCGGTGGTGGCCGGTCTCGCGGACCCCGATGGTCCGCAGGACCGGATCGGGCGGTTCGCCCGGATCTGGAGTCGGGCCATCTTCCCGGTCACCGCCACCTCACTGACCCGCTGCGAGTTCGAGGGGCACCTGTTGCCTCTGGCCACCACCTTGACCGAGGCCTTGCACGCCAGGCATTTCGACCCCTCACCCGCGCAGGGCGTGGGTGCCGCCCTGGTGGCTGCCCACTGCACCGATCCGGACGCACTGTCCGGCACCCTCGGTGTCATCGACGCCTACCTGGTGCTCTACTGCACCCCCGCCGCTGAGCAGGCGCCCGGGGCCGGCCCGGACCGTGAGGAGTACCGCTCCCGGTGCGCGCGGCTCCAGCAGGCACTGGCGGCGGGCTTCTCCCGCGCCCTGCGCGAGCGGACGCTCAGCGAACAGGAGGCCATCGCGCGGTCGGCGATGACCGCCCGCAGCGACGCTCAGGAGGCGCTGCACGCCACCGAGCAGCGTTTCCGCGCGGTCTTCGAAGGCGCCGCCATCGGCATCGGGATAGCTGACCTCGACGGAAACGTCCTGGAGGTCAACGATGCGTTGATCCAGATGTTCGGCGGCGGCGACGCCGGCGTACTCAGCCGCAACGTCATGGACTGGGGCCATCCGGAGGATGCACCGCAGGTCTGGCGGCTGTACGGCGAACTCGTCCGCGGCGAACGCGAGAACTACCGGGTCGAGAAGCCGTACTACCGGCCGGACGGGACCGTGCTGTGGACGAACCTGACGGTGTCCCTCCTGCGTGACGCCGAAGGGCGTCCGCAGTACCAGCTGGCCCTGATGGAGGACACCACCGAACGTCGGCTGTTGAACCTTCGTCTGCGGTACGAGGCCACGCACGACGCGTTGACCGGGCTGCCCAACCGGACGCTGTTCTTCGAACGTCTGGAGAAGGCGCTCTCCGGCGAGCACGGGCGCCGCTTCGGCTTGTGCTACCTCGACCTCGACGGCTTCAAGACGGTCAATGACAGCCTGGGGCACTCGGCGGGGGACCGGCTGCTGGTGGAGGTCGCGGATCGGCTGCAGAGCTGTGCCACTGGGCCCGGCGAGATGGTGGCACGCCTTGGCGGCGACGAGTTCGTGGCACTCACCACCGGTCCAGGGGGCAGCGAGGAGGAGATCACCAACCTCGCGATCCGGATCCTGACCGCATTGTCCGCACCGATCCGCCTGGACGGCCGCGAGATCACCGTGCGCGGAAGCGTCGGGATCGTCTCAGGTCCGGCCGGCGAGCGCTCCCCGGCCGAGGTGCTGCGCAGCGCCGACATCACCATGTACCGGGCCAAGGCGGCGGGCGGCAACCGTTTCGAGTACGCCGACGCGGAGGCCGATGCCCGGGCCATCACCCGGCACGGGCTCACCAACGCGCTGCCGGCGGCCCTGGAGCGTGGCGAGTTCTTCATCGAGTACCAGCCGTTGGTGCACTTGCACGACGGCTCGGTGCACGGTGCCGAGGCGCTGGTCCGTTGGTCCCATCCGCAGCATGGCGTGCTCGGGCCGGACCGGTTTATTCCGCTCGCGGAGCGGACCGGGCTGATCGTGCCGCTGGGGCGCTGGGTGCTCCAGGAATCGGTGCGCCAGGCCAGGAACTGGCAGCGGGAGCACGGCGGTCGGGCCGCCGGAGGACCGCTGCGCATCAACGTGAACCTCTCACCGACCCAGTTGCACCACCCCGGGTTGGTCGCCGACACGGTGCACGTCCTGGAGAGTTCGGGCCTGGAGCCGGGAGCGCTCTGCCTGGAGGTGACCGAATCTGCGCTGATCGGAGCCGACGACGACTTGCTCAAGCCGCTGCGGCAGCTTGCTGAAATGGGCGTCGACATCGCCCTGGACGACTTCGGCACCGGATATTCCAACCTGGCCAACCTGCGGCGCCTGCCGGTGAGCGTGCTGAAGCTGGACCGCTCCTTCACCCGGGGCATGCAGCAGCAGCCAGCCGACCCGGTTGACGTCAAGATCGTCGAGGGGATCGTCGCCTTGGCTCACAGTCTGGAACTCGCCGTCACCGTGGAGGGCGTGGAGACCGGCGCACAGGCGGCGCAGCTGCGTGAACTCGGCTGTGACACCGCTCAGGGCTGGTACTACGCGCGGCCCGGAGCGCCGGACCGCATCCATGTGCTCTCGCTCGCGGACGTCATTGCTCCGGCAGGTCCGGCGGCCTGAGTAGGAGCATGCGCAGCAGTTCGCGGGCGGCACGTGGAGGCGCCACGTCCGTGCGGTGGGCGAGTGCGATCGTGCGACGTAGCCCGGGGCGCGCCAGGGCAGTGGCGCGCAGACCCGGTCCGGACCGATCGGCCACCATCGTCGGTACGACAGCCACGCCGAGTCCTGCCCTCACGAACCCCAGGACGGCGTCCAGCTCACCCCCCTCCACGGTGAACGAGGGCTCGAAGCCCTCCGCACGGCAGGCCGCTACGGTCAGCTCACGCAGGTCGTAGCCGTGACGGAACATCACCAGTGGCTCATCGCGCAGGTCCACCAGGCGCACTTGCCCGTTGCGGCCCGGTGGTGGAGCACTTGAGGAGGAGATCACGACCAGGTCCTCCTGTAGCAGCTCCACCGTGGTCAACGCCGGAGCCGAGGGCGGGAGCGGCAAGACGACGAGGGCCAGGTCCAGGGCGCCACGCGCGAGGAGGCGCACCAGGTCGTGCGAGCCCCCTTCTTCGATCAGGAGCCGAATGTTGGGGTGCGCCGCGTGATAGGAGCGCAGCACCTCCGGGAGCAACCCCGTGCACAGACTGGGCGTGGCGCCCAGCCGTACTCGTCCGCGCCGTAGTTGGGCCAGCTCCTGCACTTCCAGCCGGGCGGTGTCGGCATCGGCCAGGATGCGGCGGGCCAGCGGCAACAGGGCTTCCCCCGCTTCGGTGAGGGCGACGTGGCCGCGGGCCCGGCTGAACAGCTCGGCGCCCAGCTCCCTCTCCAGGGAGCGGATCTGTTGGGACAGAGAGGGCTGGGAGACGTGTACCCGCTCGGCTGCGCGGGTGAAGTGGCGGGTCTCTGCGACGGCCGTGAAATAGCGGAGCTGCTGCAACTGCACAGATCCAGGGTAGGCCATCTCCATAGGCAAACCCTATGGAGATGGTCCACTCTATGTCTTGGACCTCTGGATGCGGGCGGCCTTAGCGTCGCATCCATGGATCTGGCAACGAGGAGGGGCCCACGGCCATCCGTCCTGGGCACCCTCTGGAAGTCCACCATCGGTAAAAAGGTGGTGATGGCGGTATCCGGGCTGATCATGCTCGGCTACCTGGTCGTGCACATGCTGGGCAATCTCAAGATCTTCTTTGGGCCCGCGGAGTTCAACGGATACGCACGGTGGCTCCGTAGCCTGGGTGAGCCCGTCCTGCACCATGAGTGGGCGCTGTGGATCTTCCGTGTGGTCCTTCTCGCCGCCGTGCTCCTGCACGGCGCATGCGCCTATCAGCTGAGCCGCCGCGATCTCGGCGCCCGGCCCGTGGCCTACGCCCGCCGACGCCACCGGGACAGCTACGCCGCCCGGACGATGCGCTGGGGCGGTGTCATCATCGGCCTCTTTCTCGTCTGGCACCTGCTGGACCTCACCACCCTCACGGTCAACGAGCGGGCTTGGGCCGGCCATCCGTACGAGAACGTGCTCGCCACCTTCTCCACCTGGTACGGGAACGTCATCTACCTGACGGCCGTCATCGCCCTCGGGTTCCACGTGCGCCACGGACTGTGGAGCGCCACCCAGACGCTCGGCCTCGGCAGTGCCGCCCGCGACCGTGCCCTCAGGGCCCTCGCCAACACCCTGGCCGTCCTGTTGACCCTGGGCTTTGCCGCAGCCCCCGTCGCCGTCATGACCGAAGTGGTGAAATGACCTTGAATAGTTACGCCTCCTACACCACCGGAGCCCCCCTCACCGACACGAAGGCGCCGCTAGGTCCTCTGGCGGAGCGCTGGGACCGTCGACGATTCGAGGCGAGGCTGGTCAACCCGGCCAACCGCCGGGGTCAGACCGTCATCGTGGTCGGCACCGGGCTGGCCGGTGCCGCGGCTGGTGCGACCCTCGCCGAACAGGGCTACCGGGTGGTCCAGTTCTGCTACCAGGACTCCCCCCGCCGCGCTCACTCCATCGCCGCCCAGGGCGGTATCAACGCGGCGAAGAACTACCGCAACGACGGTGACTCGGTCCACCGCTTGTTCTATGACACCGTCAAGGGCGGGGACTTCCGCGCCCGCGAGTCCAACGTCCACCGCCTCGCGCAGATTTCGGTCGAGATCATCGACCAGTGTGTGGCTCAGGGCGTGCCGTTCGCCCGAGAGTACGGCGGTGGTCTGGACACCCGCTCCTTCGGCGGTGTGCAGGTGTCACGCACCTTCTACGCCCGGGGCCAGACCGGTCAGCAACTGCTTCTCGGTGCCTACCAGGCGCTCTCCCGACAGATCGCCGCCGGACGGGTGGAGATGCACGCCCGCACCGAAATGCTGGACCTGATCGTGATCGAGGACCGGGCCCGGGGCATCGTCGCCCGGGACCTTCTCACCGGTGAGGTCTCCACTCACATCGCCGATGCGGTCGTGCTGGCGAGCGGTGGGTACGGGAACGTCTTCTACCTGTCGACCAACGCCATGAACTCCAACGCCACCGCCGTGTGGCGGGCCCACCGCCGAGGAGCCCATTTCGCCAATCCCTGCTTCACCCAGACTCACCCCACCTGCATTCCGCGAACCGGAGCACATCAGTCCAAGCTCACGTTGATGAGCGAATCGCTGCGCAACGACGGCCGGATCTGGGTTCCGAAGACTCAGGGAGACCGCCGACCACCGCACCGGATCCCCGAGCGCGACCGGGACTACTACCTGGAGCGTTTGTACCCCTCCTTCGGCAACCTGGTTCCGCGCGATATCGCCTCCCGCGCCGCCAAGAACGTCTGCGACCAGGGGCGGGGTGTCGGGCCCGGTGGAGCGGGCGTGTACCTCGACTTCGCCGACGCGATCAGCCGCCTGGGCAAGGACAAGGTGGCGGAGCAGTACGGCAACCTCTTCGAGATGTACGAGCGGATCACCGCGGAGAACCCCTACGAGGTCCCGATGCGGATCTACCCCGCGGTGCACTACACGATGGGTGGACTCTGGGTCGACTACGACCTCCAGACCACCGTGCCCGGTCTGTTCGCCATCGGCGAGGCCAACTTCTCCGATCACGGTGCGAACCGGCTCGGTGCCTCCGCCCTGATGCAGGGCCTCGCCGACGGCTACTTCGTCCTCCCGTCCACCATCAACGACTACCTCGCCCGCCGACCGAAGGCGGACCCCGTCACCGCCGACCATCCGCAGGCAGCCGAGGTCCTGCGGGAGACCAGATCGCGCATCGAGCGTCTGCTCGCCGTCCAAGGAGACCGCACCCCCGACTCCTTCCACCGTGAGATCGGCGAACTCATGTGGGAGTACTGCGGGATGGCGCGATCCGGGGAGGGGCTTCGTACGGCCCTTGAGCGCATACCCGCTGTTCGTGAGGAGTTCTGGCGGCGCGTCAGGGTCCCAGGGTGCGGAGCGGAGTTCAACCAGTCGTTGGAGAAGGCCAATCGGATCGTCGACTACCTGGAACTCGCCGAGCTCATGTGTCTCGATGCCCTGCACCGCGCCGAATCCTGCGGCGGGCACTTCCGAGTGGAGTCACAGACCCCACAGGGTGAAGCTGCCCGCTCGGACGAGGAGTTCGGCTATGTGGCCGCATGGGAGTTCACCGGCGCCGGCAACGCACCCGTCCTGCACAAGGAAGACCTGGTCTTCGAGTACGTCCACCCCACCCAGCGGAGCTACGCATGAGGATCGACTTGCGGATCTGGCGCCAGCCGGACACCGACAGCCCCGGGGCCATGGTGGCCTATCGGATCGAGGGCGTTCAACAGGACATGTCCTTCCTGGAGGTGCTCGACACCCTCAACGAGGATCTCATCCTGCGCGGCGAGGACCCCGTCGCCTTCGACCACGACTGCCGCGAGGGGATCTGCGGAGCGTGCAGCCTGGTCATCAACGGGGAACCGCACGGCCCGGAGCGCACCACCACCTGTCAGTTGCACATGAGGGCCTTCCGCGACGGCGACACCATCGACGTGGAACCCTGGCGGGCGGCATCCTTCCCCGTGCTCAAGGACCTCGTCGTGGACCGCACCGCGCTCGACCGCATCATCGGCGCCGGCGGCTACATCAGCGTGCCCACCGGCGCCGCTCCCGAGGCACAGACCGTCGCGGTCCCCAAGGCGGACGCCGACCACGCCTTCGAGCACGCCGAGTGCATCGGCTGCGGAGCCTGCGTCGCAGCCTGCCCCAACGGCTCGGCGATGCTCTTCACCGCGGCCAAGGTCAACCATCTCAACGTCCTGCCCCAGGGGGCACCCGAGCGGGAGAGCCGGGTCCTGGACATGGTGGAGCGAATGGACCAGGAGGGATTCGGCGGGTGCACGCTGGCCGGCGCCTGCGCCACGGCCTGTCCCAAGGGCATCCCGCTGCCGTCCATCGCGGCGATGAACAAGGAATGGTTGCGCGCCCTACGAGCGGGCCGCTCGACCGCTGACCGGCCCGGACGGTGAGCGGCCCGGACGGTGACCGGGTCCCGGGCGGAGCCCCGCACGTGCGTCCTGCCCCACCGACCGAGGTGGTCGAGGCCGTCCAGGCGTTCGTCGCCCTCGCCCGCATGATCGAGGGAGTGTCGAGTGCGGCGTCGTCCGGTTCACTCTCCAGTTGACGGAACAGGAGTCCACGGCCCGCCGGATACCTCACTCACCCGCCGCAGCACCCACCTGCTGGGCGCAGCCGCACTTCAGCGGGCGTTGTCGCGCAGGAAGGTCTCAAGCCGCGCGCTGAAGCCCGGTGCCCCGGCGACGAAGTGACCAGCGCCGGGACGGACGACGCGCTCGCCGGCGAGCGCCGCCGCGAGCGCGTCACAGACCCGCTCAAGCGCGGCTGAGTGGCCTCCGGAGGCGACGAGCACCGGGACTTCGGCTCCACGGACGGCGGCGAGCCGTGGGCGTGCCTCGCTCGTGGGTCGACTGCCGTGCGCCCGCCGGACGCCGGCCACCACCTGCTTGGGCAGCGGGCCTTCGCCGACGGGGGCGCCCGCGAGAGCGAGGAACTCACGCAGTTCGCCCGGGTCAGTGTCCATCCCGTGGGTGAGGACCGCATCACCGATGCGTTGGAGCCGTGCCACTTCAGGGTCGTAGGGGGCGAGCTGGTTGAGCGGTGGCTCGATCAGGGTGAGTGAGCGTATGTTGCCGGGCGCGGCAGCGACCGCGATCAACGCCCCGAGGGCCCCGTAGGAATGGGCGACGACATGGGGGCTGCCGACGAGCAAGGGGGCGAGGTCCTGCGCGTCCACGTCGAAGTCCTGACGCCGCTGTGGCGGAGGGCTCGGAGGGTAGCCCCGCCGGTGGACGTATGCCAGGGACCACCGTTCGGCCAGTGGAGCGAGGGCGCCCCACGTCGTGCGCGGGCCGGCTCCTCCGTGTACGAGGAGGACCTCCGGCCCGGAGCCATGGCGCACCACCACGATCTCGTGCACGAAACGAGCGTAGCGGCGAACGCCGAAGCACGGCCCCGGTGCCCGGCGGGCGGTCCGGATTTCAGGCGTCGCCGTCGAGTCGGAAGCCGACCTTCATGCCGACTTGGAAGTGGGCGATCTCGCCGGCTTCCAGGTGACCGCGGATCTGGGTGACCTCGAACCAGTCCAAATGGTGCAGAGTCTGGGATGCCCGCTGGATGCCGTTGCGGATCGCCTGGTCCAGTCCCTCGTGCGAGGTACCGACGATTTCGGTCACGCGGTAGGTGTGATTGGACATGTGACACTCCCTGCCGGGTCGGTTGAACTCGTGCCCTACCACGGTGCCCCAGGGACACAATCCCCGCGAGGCGAGGGCCGCGTGATGTTGCGGTGAAGAAAACATGATGCCCAGACCCTTGACCCGTTCATTGGTACATGCCAATTTCAAGCCAACCCAGTGAACTCCTGTGACACCTCCGTCACAGGAAGCCACCGGGCGGCACACCCTTGCAAACCGCCCGTCCCGTTCAGAAGGTGACCTAAGTGAACAAGCGCCTCCTCGCCGCGTGCACGGCCCTCGCCGCAGCGGCCCTCTCGGCTTGCAGCCACCTCCCCGGTGGCGGCGGTACCACCACGGTCACCGTCTGGCTGATGAAGGACAGCGCCTCACAGAGCTTCCTGGACCGCTTCGAGGAGTCCTTCGAAGCGGAGCACGAGGACATAGATCTGGACATCAGGATCCAGGAGTGGACAGGCATAGGGGACAAGATCAATGCGGTGCTCAGGGGGGACGAGACCGCTGATGTGATCGAGGTCGGCAACACCCAGGTCGCCATCTACGCGGAGAGCGACAAGCTCACTGACCTCACCCTGGAATCCGTCCGTGACTGGGGTAGCAAGGACTGGCTGCCCGGCCTGTCCGACCCGGGGACCGTCAACGGTGCCCAGTACGGCATTCCCTGGTATGCCGCCAACCGCGTGGTGATCTACAACAAGGATCTCTTCGCCAAGGCGGGGATCTCCGAACCGCCCAAGGACCGCGAACAATGGCTGAAGGACACCAAGAAGCTCGACGAGGGCTCCCAGCAGGGCATCTACCTCGCAGGCCAGAACTGGTACGTGCTCGCCGGGTTCATCTGGGACGAGGGCGGCAACCTGGCCGAGGAGTCCGGTGGCATCTGGAGCGGCACCCTGGACTCACCGGCCGCGCTCAAGGGCATGGACTTCTACAAGGAGCTCCAGCAGCTGGGCGAGGGGCCAAAGGACGCCGACGAGGAGACGCCGCCGCAGACTGAGGTGTTCGCGGGCGGGGACGTCGCGCAGATCATCGCACCGCCCGGATCGGCCCGTCTGGTCGAACAGCTCAACCCGGAACTTGAGGGGAAGCTGGGCTACTTCCCCGTTCCCGGCAAGACCGAGGACAAGCCGGGGGCCGTCTTCACCGGCGGCTCCGACCTGATCGTGCCAGGTACCACCAAGAACCGGCGGGCCGCAGTCAAGGTCATCACCGCGCTGACGGGCGAGAAGTGGCAGACCGACCTCGCCCGGTCGATGAGCTACGTACCGAACAAAACCTCCCTCGCCTACGTCAGCATGGGGAGCGAAGGCACCGCGGCGATGGCCGCCGGCGCCGCACAGGGCCGGGCGACGCCCACCCTGGCCCGCTGGGCGCAGGTCGAGGCGAACAACCCGATCAAGCCCTATATGACGGCCGTACTGGAGGGCGAGGACCCGGAGAAAGCCGCCGAGGCGGCGACCGCGACGATAACGCAGATGCTCGGAGGCTGAGCCCCGGGCCATCCACGGGTGGCTGAGCCGGGAACTGAATCCCGCCATTCAGCATCCCCACATCCGCGCTCTCCATGACGGTCACGTCGAGTAAAGGCGACCACGGAAGAAGTGAAGGTGCCGGACCGAGAACGGTCCTGGCACCTTCCGCCCTCCGGAGTGAGTCATGACCGTCGCGCCCGTGTCAGCCCCCACCCCCCTCGTCGTGCCCGGCCCCCTCCCGACTCCGACCCCGCGCTACACCGTCGGACTCGCCCGTCACCAGGGGGATGTGCGCGCCGCCCAACAACTGCGCCACCAGGTGTTCGCGGGCGAGCTCGGAGCCAGCCTCGACGGCCCCGAGCCCGGCATCGACGCCGACGCCTTCGATGCCTACTGCGATCACCTGCTCGTTCGCGAGGAGGTGAGCGACGAGGTCGTCGGCACCTACCGGCTACTCCCTCCGGAACGTGCCGCCGTGGCCGGGCGACTCTACGCCGAAAGCGAGTTCGACCTCTCCCGGCTCGACCCCATCCGCCCCGACCTGGTCGAAGTAGGGCGCTCCTGCGTGCACCCCGATCACCGCAACGGGGCCGTCATCGGCCTCATCTGGGCAGGCCTGGCGCGCTACATGGAAACCACCGGACACAACTGGTTGGCCGGCTGCTGCTCCCTGCCGCTCTCAGACGGTGGTGGCATGGCAGCCGCCACCTGCGCATCCGTCCTCGAACGCCACCTGGCCCCCGAGGAGTACCGCGTCACCCCGCACCAGCGGTGGCACTCCACGAACGCGGTACGGCCCGCCGGCGCAGAACTGCCGGCCCTGCTCCGCGGCTACCTGCGACTGGGGGCCTGGGTCTGTGGCGAGCCCGCCCACGACCCCGCCTTCGGAGTGGCGGACCTGTACGTGTTGCTTTCCCTGCGCCGGACGAACCCCCGCTACCTGCGCCACTTCCGATCCATGGTGCAGGACCGATGAACCTCTGGCTGCCCGCTGCACCCTGCACCCCGGCGCGCTGTGTGCCGGTCAGCGGTCCGAAGGTGGCCCAGCCGCGTGCGGTGGGACGGTTGCTGGCCGGCCTCGCCATTGTGCTGCTCGGCCTCCTGCTGGCTCCGGCGGTCCTGCACCTGGGACCCCGGCAGCGCTCCCGGGCGGTGCGCGCCTGGGCCCGCGCCCTGGTGCGCGGTTTCGGGGTACGCATACGGATCAGTGGAACCGGTGCGTGCCTCCCTCTCGCGCATGGGAGCCTCGTGGTCGCCAACCACATCTCCTGGCTGGACATCCCGCTGGTCGCGTCCGTCGCGCCGAGTCGGATGCTGGCCAAGAGCGAGATCGGCCGTTGGCCGGTCCTGGGGCTGCTGGCCAGCTGCGGTGGCACGCTCTTCGTCGACCGAGAACGCCTGCGGGCACTGCCTGCGACCGTGGATCGGCTGGCGGGTGTACTGCGCACAGGGTCAAGCGTGACCGTGTACCCCGAGGGGAGTACCTGGTGCGGTCGCTCCAGCGGCCGGTTCCGGCCCGCGGCGTTCCAGGCGGCCCTCGACGCGGGCGTGGCCGTCCAGCCGATACGCATCACCTACCGCTCGGCGGACGGCACCGGCACCACCGCACCCGCCTTCATCGGCGCGGACACGCTGGCAGCCTCGCTCTGGAGTGTGGTCAACGCCCGTGCCGTGACAGCCGAGGTCCGGGTGCTGCCGCGGATCCCGCCCGGCCTCCACACCGACCGGCGCTCCCTCGCCGGGGCCGCCCAGCGTTCGGTGGCCGGCCCCGGCGTGGGAGCGGTGGCCCGCGCGAGCCACCGCGGCTGCAACGGGCCCGGCGCTCAGGACGCCTTGGCCAGCGAGAGCGCGAACCGACCCTCGGAATCCGTCCACCACTCGGTCAGTTCCATTCCGGCCGAAGCCAGCTCACTCTTGACGCCTTCCTGACGGAACTTCGCCGACACCTCGGTGCGGACGTCCTCGCCCGTGGCGAAGGGCACTACCAGGTCCAGCCCGCGGATCTTCACCGTCTGGGCTTCGCGTGCCCGCAGCCTCATCTCGATCCACTCCTCATCCGGGTTCCACCGCGCCACATGGGCGAAGGCATCCGGATCGAAGTCGGCGTCCAACTCCCTGTTGATCACGTGCAGTACATTGCGGTTGAACTCGGCCGTCACCCCCTGGGCGTCGTCGTAGGCGGCGACGAGCACCGCCTCTTCCTTGACCAGGTCGGTACCCAGCAGCAGGGCGTCGCCCGGCGAGAGCATGGCCCGCACCGCTCGTAGGAAGGTCTGTCGCTCCGGCGGCAACAGGTTGCCGATGGTGCCTCCGAGGAAGGCCACCAGACGGGGTCCGGGTGTCTGTGGCAACCGCAGCGCGCTGGTGAAATCGGCGATCAGGGCGTGCACCAGAAGTCGCGGGTGCCGCCGCAGCAGTTCGCGTGCCGCACCCGCCAGCGCACTCTCGCTGACGTCCACCGGCACGTAGGCGTGCAATGCGGGCAGGGCATCGATCAGGTGTCGGGTCTTCTCCGAGGATCCAGAACCCAGTTCGATCAAGGTCCGTGCTCCGCTGGCCGCAGCGATCTCCGTAGCCCGGGCGAGGAGGATCTCCCGCTCGGCGCGGGTCGGGTAGTACTCGGGCAGCCTGGTGATCTCCTCGAAGAGCTCACTGCCGCGGCTGTCGTAGAACCATTTGGGCGGCAGGGCCTTCTGGGCCATCCGGAGCCCTTCCAGCACGTCCGTGCGCAGCGCGCTCTCGGCAGCGTGTTCGTCGAGGGTGCGGGTCAACAGGAAAGGGCTCATGGCGAAGGCTCCTTCAGCGGGGTCAGGCGGATCTCGGTCCGGGTCGCGGTCAGCAGACTCCGGTCCGCCACCTCCGACCAGCGCGGATCGTCGTCATACGGCTCGGAGGCCACCACCGTGCGGCTGCCGTCCGGTACGGCGAGGTACCACAGGGAGTCCCCCCAGGTGGTCGCCGTGATCGTCTTCCCATCGGTCAGCAGCAGGTTCAACCGTGACCCGGGTGCGGCTTCGGCGACCGCCGAGACGGCCCCCGCGAGGGCGTCGCCCGGATCCTGCCCGGAACGCAGCCGGTCCAGCACCATCGCCCACACCAGTGCCGAGTCGGTGCGCGCTGCCAGGGACAACAGCAGCTCCGCGGGCAGTTCCGGCACCGAGCCGGCGAGTGAGCCGGGCCAGCCGCGCACTGCCCCGTTGTGGCTGAACAGCCACCGCCCCTCGGCGAACGGGGCAGCTGCCGCCTCCCCGTCCGCACCCGCCACGGTCGCGTCGCGTACTGCTGCGAGCAGCGCGGACGTACGGACCACCCGGGCCAGGTCGGGGAAGGAGGAGTCGGCCCAGATGGGCCCGGACCGACGATAGCGGGCGGGCACCGTGTCCTGTGGCGCGTACCAGCCGACTCCGAAGCCGTCGGCGTTCACCGTTCCGTACTTCTGCCGGCGAGGCTCCCAGGACTGTCGGTACAGCGCGTGAGCGGGCACCGTCAGCAGGTGCCCGAGCGGCACTTCCTCACCCACGTAAGCAAGATGACGGCACATCAGACATCCCTCGCGGTGCGGAACCCAGCGAAGATCTGCCTGCGCACCGGAAGGTCCCAGTTGCGGAAGGTGCCCCGGCAGGCAACCGGATCCACTGCGAAGGAGCCGCCCCGCAGCACCTTGTGGTCCGCCCCGAAGAACACCTGGGAGTACTCCTCGTAGGGGAAGGCGCGAAATCCCGGGTACGGCAGGAAGTCGCTCGCCGTCCACTCCCAGACATCGCCGATCAACTGGCGTATCCCGAGCGGCGACTCGCCTGCCGGATAGCTTCCGGCCGGAGCGGGGCGAAGGTGCCGTTGCCCAAGGTTCGCGTGCTCGGGTCTCGGGTCCGTGTCGCCCCACGGGTAGCGCGTCGAACGCCCCGTGGCCGGATCGTAGCGGGCGGCCTTCTCCCACTCGGCTTCGGTGGGCAGCCGTCGGCCCGCCCAGCGCGCGTAGGCATCGGCCTCGTACCAGCTGACATGCAGGACCGGTTCCTGATCCGGAACCGGTTCGTTGACTCCGAAGCGGCGCCGCATCCACTGCTCCGCACCGTCTTGATGCCAAAACAGGGGGGCTTCGATCGAGTTGCGCTGGACCTGTTCCCAACCGGCCGGCTGCCACCACCGTGGGTCGCGGTAGCCGCCGTCGGCCATGAAGGCCCGGTAGGCGCCGTTCGTCACCGGAACCGTGTCGATCCAGAAGGAGGCGACCTCCCGCGGGTGCGCGGGCCGCTCGTTGTCCAGAGCCCAGGGTTCGGTTGACGTTCCCATGGTGAAGGGGCCTTCTGGCACCAGTGCTTCGGATGCCCGTACGGCAGGCCCGGACGTGGGTCCGGGGTCCGGTGCGGTGAGCACCGGGCCGCCGCGACGAAGCTGATGTGTAATCAACATGGTCTCGTCGTGCTGCTGTTCGTGCTGTGCGACCATCCCGAAGGCGAACCCGTCCCTCAGGAGCGGTCCCCCCTCCCAGGCGGATCGGTCCAGTATGTCCAGCACCCGCTCGCGGACCTCGGCCGCGTAACTGCGGGCTGCCGAGGGGCCCAGCAGCGGCAACGAGGGCCGCTCGGCCCGAGGGTGACGGAAGGCGTCGTACAGGGGGTCTATCTCCGGTCGCAGTGGCTCGAAGCCGCCTACGTTGCGCAGCAGCCAAAGCTCTTCCTGATTGCCGATGTGGGCCAGGTCCCATACCAGCGGCGACATCAGCGGCGAGTGCTGGGCGGTGAGGTCGGGTCCCTCCACGCAGTCGGTGAGCAGCGCCGTGCGGCGCCGCGCCTTGGTGAGCGCCGACAGGGCCCGCTCCCGCCCGGCCAGTGGTGCCTCGTTCACGTTCCGACTTCCTTTCCGTGCGTAGCGTGACGCTCGCGCTCGCCGTACTCCTCGTCAGCGGGACAACGTCCGCGCGCGGTGTAGCGGTCGTAGAAGGCGGCTACCGCCGATTGCACCTCCGCGCTCGCCCCGGTCCGCGGGAGCGCCTCCAGCGCCGCCCGGAAGCAGGCGTTCGTCACGGCCCGCAACTCCGGACAGGCCAGCCCGTCCCGGGCCGCGGCGCGCCACAGCGGATTACGGGGGGCCGGCGTCCGTCCCGCGGCGTCCGCGAGGCCCTTGACCGCCCGGTAAGCCGTCTCCGTCGCCTCCGGTACGTCGAAGAGGGCCGCCACCACCGCTACCGGAACGACCCAGCCGTCCTCACCGGGCTGCGCGTCGATCATCCGTAGCTCCAGGTGTCCCCGTGGTCGCACCGGCGGGAACAGTGTGGTCAGGTGGTACGCCAGATCCTGCTCCGTTGCCGGGCGGGGACGGCCGGTGCGGGCCCACTCCCCGAAGGTCAGCCCTTCGGGGACTTCCCAGGGCTGCCCGGCCACCGAGCGGACGCACATCACTTCGGTGTCCATGACGTGCCGGGTCCACGTGGTGCGCGGATCGCCGTCCAGGGGTGGGGCCAGCGCCCGCCGGGGGTCGATGTCGTTCCAGACGGCCTGCCGCGCCGATCTCCAGCCGCGGTAGCGGCCTTCCTGGCAGGGGGAGTTGGCGAATGCGGCCACGAACACGGCGCCCAGCAAGTGGGCCAGCCGCCAACGGCGGGCGTAACCGAGCGGACCGGGCTCCTCGTGACCGGCGTCCAGACAGACCTGCACCGAGGCCGACTCGCGCATCATGGCCCGGCCCGCGGGGCCCGTACGGTCGAAGTAGGCCTCCATGGCCTCGTAACGGGGATCGTGAAGGAGCCTTCGCGTGCCACGGGGCTCGAAGCCCCGACCCCTCAACGCCAGTCCGAGGGGGCGTAGATGGTCACGTACGGCTGAGAGATCGGTGCGTAGGCCGTTCACGCACTCCATCAGGGAGGCTGCGGGCAACGAGCTGAGCTCCAGCTGCCCACCGGGTTCCACGGTCAGTGGCGTGCGCAGACCCAGGGCCTGCAGCGAGGAGTGTGCGGCTTGCAGTCGCTCGGGAGGGACTGCCTCCCGGGGGCGTTCGGGGTCGTCGACCAGCCACTCCAGTTCCGCACCGAAGAGTCGGGGCGGGCCCGTCTTGAAACAAATGCCCCGCAGGAGGTCCTCGGCCTCGTCCGCGGTGATCGGCGGTTCGGGAAAGGGGTTCGCGTCGTACGCCATGGCCGCACCCTCCAATCGAAGACCCGCGCCGTCTCCGCCCGGGCTGGTATCGCCGGAACGGCTCTGGCGGGGCCATCAAATACAGTGCTCTACGAATCCCACAAGAGTGCGCCTCTGGCCGGTGCGGATCCGGGATGTGCGGCTGGGATATACCGCTTGCACCCGGAGCGTTCGATCTTCGACGATAGTCCGATGAGTTCGAGACTGCGCGCAATAGCCGCGGAGAACGCGGCAGTGGTGGCGGCAGGTGGCTACCGTGCGCCTTCTGGGCGCGAGGTGCCACTCGCGTCCGCCGTGGCGGAAGCCGTGGCAGGGACCAAGATGTTCGGGCCCGCTCCGCTCGCCCTGGGGGAGACGCCCCGGAGCGCGGCTCCCATGATCTTCGAAGTGACGGCGGAGAGCAGTACGGTGGCGGCCCGCAGACTGGCCGAGGACGGTGTTAGCGTCGCGGTGCTGAACTTCGCCTCGGCACGCAATCCCGGCGGTGGGTACGTACGCGGCGCAAGCGCCCAGGAGGAGGCGTTGTGCCGTGCCTCAGCGCTCTACCCCACGCTGCTGGCGGCCCGCGAGTTCTACGAGCACCACCGGGCCGAACGCAGCGCTCTCTACTCCGACCGGGTGATCGACTCCCCGGGCGTGCCGGTTTTCAGGGATGATCGCGGACGGTTCCTGGAGGACCCGTTCAGCGTCGGGTTCCTCACTTCGCCCGCGCCCAACGCCGGCGTCCTGCGGCGCCAGGAGCCGCAACGCACCGGCGACATCCCCGGAGCGCTGGCCACCCGTTCCGAGCGGGTCCTTGAGGTGGCGGCCGTGCACGGGTACCAGCGGCTGGTGCTCGGCGCCTGGGGGTGCGGCGTCTTCCAGAACGACCCGGTGGAGGTCGCCGCGGCCTTCCACCGGCACCTGACCGGGCCGGGACGCTTCGCGGACCGCTTCGAGCGGGTGGTGTTCGCCGTCCTGGACCGTGACCCCAGTTCGCCGGCCCGGGCCGCTTTTGCCGCCGCCTTCCTCGGATAGCGCCGGGGGGGGGGGGGCCCCCCCCCCCCCCCCGCGCGCCGCACGTTCGATGACGGGGGGCAGTTCATCTGCAGCCGGAGCGTTACCCCCGGCGCGGGACCACGCGAACAAAAACAACCCGGGCCATGGCCC
>NZ_JBIAGC010000032.1:0-68679 GCF_042869595.1 Streptomyces sp. NPDC006879 | reverse complement strand
GCCCCCCCCGCCCGCCCCCCCCCCCCCCCCCCCCCCCCCCCCCCCCCCCCCCCCCCCCCCCCCCCCCCCCGCCCCCCCCCCCCCCCCCCCCCCCCCCCCCCCCCCACGTCCTCGCCCTGGCGCCCCGCCTGTCACAATGGTTTCGTGATCGACCCTCGGCGGCTTCGCGTCCTACGGGCCGTGGCGGACCACCGGACGGTGACTGCCGCGGCTGCCGCGCTGTACCTGACGCCCTCAGCCGTATCCCAGCAGCTCGCTGCGCTGGAGCAGGAGACCGGGCACGCGCTCTTGGCCCGTAGCGGGCGGGGCGTCCGGTTGACCGCGGCCGGTGAGATCCTGCTCAGACACACCCACGAGGTGTTGGCCCAACTGGAGCGTGCCGAGGCCGAGCTCGCCGCCCATGCGGGGGGAGCCGCCGGCGAGGTGACCGTGGCGGCCTTCGCCAGCGGTATCGCGGAGGTCTTGGCCCCGGTGATCGCCCGGCTGGCGCTGGATCACCCGGGCATCCGCCTGCGAGTACGGGACGCCGAGGGGGACGAGTCGCTCCCGTTGGTCCTCGACGGAGCAGCCGACGTGGCGCTCGCCGTGGAGTACCGGGGCGCTCCGGGCGCCGACGATCCGCGACTGTCCCGCGTGGCCCTGTACTCCGAGCCGTTCGACGCGGTGCTCCCGGCCTCCCACCCACTGTCGATGGTTCCCTCCGTCGCCCTCGCCGACCTCTCGGACAGCGACTGGATCGGCCCCTACCCGGGTAACCCCTGCCACGACGTGATGGTCCTCGCCTGTGAGCTGGCCGGTTTCCAGCCCCGCCTGGTGCACTCCTCCGATGATTTCCGCGCCGTCGTCGCCCTCGCCGGCGGGGGTGCCGGAGTCGCGCTGGTACCCCGTTCCGCGTTGCGTGGCATGGCACTCAAGGACACCGTGGTGCGGCCGGTGGCCGGCCAACCCCCCACCCGCCGGGTGTTCGCCGCGGTCCGCAGGGGGTCCGTAGGGCACCCCTTGCTCCGCCCGGTCCTGGAGGCCCTGCAACGCGAGGCCGCCGGGCTGTCCACCGACTGACCTCCACGGGCCCGGAGCGTGCGGGGGCCTGCCCCGCGGGCGGCCTCGTGATGTGCCCGACCATCATGGGCGTCCCCGTGGTTCCGCGACCCTTCCAGATTCCTGCAACGGGTTCTACTGTGTGCGCCTCGCGCCGGCAGGCACCGCGCACCGGAGCGGAAACGCGATGCGAACCCAGGAGGCGCCGTGCACCTCGACTACACGCCCGAACAGCAGCGACTACGCACCCAACTGCGCACCTACTTCGCCGATCTGGTACCGCAGGACGCGCATGTGCGCTACCAGGACGCCCGGGAGCAGAAGCGCTTCTACCGCGAGACGATCCGCCGGCTCGGCGGCGACGGCTGGCTCGGCGTCGGTTGGCCCACCGAGTACGGCGGACGCGGCCTCACCCCCATGGAACAGTTCGTCTTCTTCGACGAGGCAGCCCAGGCCGGGGTGCCGCTGCCGCTGATGGCGCTCAACACCGTGGGCCCGACCCTCATGCAGTACGGCACCGAGGAGCAGAAGGCGTACTTCCTACCGAAGATCCTCAGCGGGGAGATCGACTTCGCCATCGGCTACAGCGAGCCGGGTGCCGGTACCGACCTCGCGGCGCTGCGTACCAGGGCGGTGCGCAGCGGCGAGGAGTACGTCGTCAACGGGCAGAAGATCTGGACCACCAACGGCGACACCGCGGACTGGGTCTGGCTCGCGGTGCGCACCGATCCGCAGGCCCCACCGCATCACGGCATCACCATGCTCCTGGTCCCGACCACCGCCCCCGGGTACAGCTGCACCCTGATCAACACCCTCGCCTCGCACGACACCACCGCCAGCTACTACGAGGACGTCAGGGTGCCGGTCACGCACCGGGTCGGCGAGGAGAACAAGGGCTGGCGTCTGATCACCAACCAGCTCAACCATGAGCGGGTCACGCTCGCGGCCCACGGCACCATGGCCATCCGGGCGCTGCACGATGTCCAACGCTGGTCGGCATCAACCCTGTTGAGTGATGGCCGCCGCATCGTCGACCTCGGGTGGGTCCGCGCCCGGCTGGCCCGCACCCACGCACGACTTGACGCGATGAAGCTGCTCAACTGGCAGATGGTCAACGCCGTCCAGCACGGGTCCTTGACCCCGCAGGACGCGTCCGCAGCCAAGGTCTACGGTTCGGAGGCCCGCCGTGAGGCGTACGCCTGGCTGATGGAAGTCCTCGCCGCGGCAGGCCCGCTGAAGGAGGGGTCGGCCGGCGCGGTGCTGCGCGGGGAGCTGGAACGCGGCTACCGCAGTGCGGTCATCTTCACCTTCGGCGGAGGCAACAACGAGATCCAACGCGAGATCATCTCCTGGTTGGGTCTGGCGATGCCGCGGGTCCGCCGTTGACGCCGTTTGTGACGAGGCCTTCTCGTTGGCATGGAACGGTGCGCTTGGCCTGACGCGCGGCGGACGGGCCCGTGCGCCGCGCGTCAGGCCCGCGTCGAGGGCCCGGGGCGGGCACGGCGGGCCGGTGGTGCCCGGTGCCGTCCCGGGGCGTGCGGCGAGGGCAGGGCGGGGGCATCGAAGATGATCTGCTGCCTGGTCGGCGTGACGACCCGGTCGGGGCCCTGGCCAGTCAACATCAAGTACCGCCGGGCATTCGTCCCCCCGTGGCTCCAGCCACGGGGCCGTGAGCAGTTGGCGGGACCGTCGCTGGTCCGCACCGCGTCCGGGACAGGGCCCCGCGGGGCCCACGCCGTTGTCGCACCAGCTTCCGCTTCGGCGCCTGGTGCCCGGCAGACGGATACCCCCAGCGCCCTCGGACCCGGCAGTGGCTCCCGTTACAAGGCCCGCGCAAGCAGGCCGGCAGTCGCTGGCCAAAACCAAGCCCTGCCGGCGCGCACCCCGACGAGAGCCAGCCCGATTCCTTCCGCTTGACGTACTGGCCCACCCCGGGCGGAAGGGAACCGGCCAGTTCCGGCCGCCTGCGCGCAGGCCCGGGAACCCACGGGACACCCCGGCCGTCCCAGTGGCACCTCGTTCGCCGACGGAAGGCTCCCCATGCACGCGAATGCCGTCCTGCGCCAGCTACGCCCGGTCGCCTCGTTCGCTCTGCTCGCCGCGCTCGCGCTCACCGGCTGCACGGCTGCCGCCCAGTCGATGGAGGCATCCGACGCGCTCCTGCTGGGCCCCGCCACCACGGCCACCGTCACTGCCACGACCGCGGACGACGACCTGCCCGCCCCCACCGTCCCCGACCCCGACGCTTTGCGCACCGGGCCGCCCGAGGCGACGATCGGCCGCTGGTACCCGTACGACCTCCCCACCCACTGCGGGATCGGTAACCTGGAGTTCTCCGGGCGGTGGTGGCGACTCAGCCAAATCCGTACCGGACTGGCCGCCGGGGTGGACGGCCCGCGGATCGAGTGGGGCGACCCCCGCACGCCGGGATACATCAGGTTGGAGTCCGACCGGGTCGCCGTCTTCGAAACGGCCGGTCAGCCGCCGCTGGTCTTCGAGCCCGTCGAGGCGCCCACGTACCGGTGCCGCTGACCTGCGGCCCCAGCGACCTTGCCGGGGCCGCGAGTGGGCCCGGCAGCCCTCGGGATCACGACACCGTAACCCCGAAGCACATGAGGGGGCATCGCGTTGAACGGCAACCAACCGGCCACCAGCGGCGATCCGGGGCTCTTCGGGCCGGGATCGGTCACCTGGCAGATGCACAGCGACCCGATGATGTGGATCGCAGGCATCCGCGCCCTCTACCTCCAAGCCCTGCACCCCCGGGCCCTGCGCGGGGTGATGGCCAACTCCGACTTCGAACGGGACGCCTGGGGACGCCTCCTGCGCACCGCTGACTTCGTGGGCACCATCACCTACGGCACCACCGGCGCCGCCGAGAAGGCCGGCGCGAGGGTCCGCGGGATCCACCGGCGACTGCACGCCACCGACCCGGCCACCGGCACCCGGTACCGGATCGACGAGCCGGAACTGCTGCTCTGGGTGCACTGTGCGGAGATCGACTCCTACCTCGACGTGCTGCGCCGCTCCGGCTACCCGCTCACCGACGCCCAAGCCGACCGCTACGTCGCCGAGCAGCGCACCGCGGCCCGGCTGGTCGGCCTCGACCCCCGGACAGTACCCGCCAGCACCGCGGAGCTCACGGCCTACTTCGAGCACGTCCTCCCCGTCCTCGTCGCGGGCCCGGACACCCGGGCCGTGGACGCCTTCCTGCGCCGGCCGCCGGTCCCGTTCCCGCTCGGAGCGGTCCGCGCCGTGGGCTGGCGGCCCGTCGCCTCCTTGGCGTACGGTGCACTGCCCGCATACGCCCGGCGGCTGTACGGTACATCCGCACCAGCTGCAGCCACCGTGACGCGGCGTCTGCGGCGCACCGGGCTCCTGCTGCGCCTCATTCCCGCCCGACTGCGCTGGCGCCTTCCGCCCCGCCACATCCTGCGGGCGATGGACCGGCTCGGACCGGGGAGCCGTCCCCGCCCGTACCCTGCGCAAGCCCAGGCGGCCATACTGGACGGGCCGGGGAGGCCAGCACGACAGCACCACGACGGGGGCGGCATTACCAGATGGCGGAAACCAGGCTGATCCAGGGCCGGTACCGACTGCTCGACCTGATCGGGCGCGGCGGTATGGGCGAGGTGTGGCGTGCGCGCGACGAGTCGCTCGGCCGCCAGGTCGCCGTCAAATGCCTCAAGCCGCTCGGCCAGCAGCGCGACGACGGCTTCACCGAAGTGCTCCGCGAGCGCTTCCGCCGCGAAGCGCGGGTAGCAGCTGCCCTCCAGCACCGCGGAGTGACCGTCGTGCACGACTTCGGTGAGGACCCGGACGCCGGCGGCGTCCTCTACCTGGTCATGGAGCTGCTTGAGGGCCGTAACCTCAGTCAGTTGCTGGAGGACAACGGCGGCCGGCCCCTGCCGGTCGCCGAAGTCGTGGACATCGCCGACCAGGTGGCCGCCGCCCTCGCATACACCCACGAGCAGGGCATCGTCCACCGCGATCTGAAGCCCGCGAACATCATGCGGCTCACCGACGGCACGGTGAAGATCTGCGACTTCGGAATCGCCCGGCTCGCCCACGACATCGGCTTCACCGCGAAGCTCACCGGTGGATCGATCGCCATGGGCACTCCGCACTACATGTCGCCCGAGCAGATCGCCGGTTCCGAGGTCGACCACCGCAGCGACCTGTACTCGCTCGGGTGCGTGCTCTACGAGATCGCGACCGGTGCCCCGCCCTTCGATCTGGAAGACTCGTGGTCAGTGCTGGTCGGGCACCGTGACACCGCTCCCCGGCCGCCCCGCGAGCACCGGCTTGAACTGCCGGCGTACTTCGACACCCTCGTACTGGACCTCCTCGGCAAGACTCCGCAGGCGCGGCCCACCGATGCCTGGGTGCTCTGCGGAGCCATCGCCGCATCCCGGGGCGCGGCGATGGCCTGGGATCCCGCCGGGGGCGTGCTGGTGCCACGGCTGCCCGGTTGGGCGGCGGCCATAGGACCGGGACGCCCCGCCCGTAGTCCCCGCTCAGAGGCAGCAGACCGCGCCGCCATCTTGACGACGCCCTGGGCCGGCACCGATCCCGGACCGGGCTCAGCCCCACCGCAAGCGCCTCCCACCCGGTGGCCGATCGCCGGCACCGGGGAAGGCGTCAGCGCCCCCGGGTCCCCCCGCTCCCCGAGACCGGCGCCCTCCGGGGAGGTCCCCGTCCCGGACACCGAGGCCTGCGAGCCGCCCGGGACCTGGCCGGTGCCCGAGACCACCCGGCGCATCGGGCGGGTGCGCCGCGCACCCGCCAGCGCGCTGCCCGACCCCAGGGTGAGCCGACTCGACGACACCGGGCTCCACCTCAGCCCCGAAGAGGCCGCAATCGGCCTCGCACGCGCCGGACGCTGGGAAGAGGCTGCCGAAGCCCACCGGGCTGTCAGCGCCGAGCGTGCCGACGCCCTCGGTGCTGATCACCCGGACACCCTCGGCGCTCGCCACGAGTACGCCCATACGTTGGCCAAGACCGGCCGGGTCGCCGACGCGCTCGCTGAGTACGAGGAGGTCGCCGCGGCACGCGAGCGCACCATCGGGCCCCTGCATCCCGACAGCCTCGCCGCCCGCCAGGAGATCGCCTACCTGCTGGGGCAGCTGGGACGCCACCAGGAGGCACACGAGGGTTACCGGGCGGTGCTCGCCGCCCGCATCCGCACCCTGGGACCCGACCACGCCGACACCCTCCGCTGCCGCCACAACCTCGCGGTGACCCTCTCCCGGCTCGGACGGGTCGAGGAGTCCTTGCACGCCGTCCGCGAGGCGTCCGAGGCCCGGGCCCGTACCCTGGGCGACCGCCACCCGGACACCCTCGCCAGTCGCTATGAGGCCGCATACGCCCTCGGGCTCCTGGGACGCTGGGCCGAAGCTCTGACGGCCTACCAGCAGGTGGCTTCCGGCCGCGCCCGCGCGTTGGGCCGGGACCACCCGGAAACCCTGGCGGCCCGCTACGAGGTGGGGATCAGCCTGGGCCGGTTGGGTCGCAGCGCCGAAGCCCTCGACCATTACCGGGCGTTGGTCCGCGACCGCACCCGCGCCTACGGTGCCGGGGACCCGGAGACCCTGCGTGCCCGGCACGGGCTGGGAGTCAACCTCGGCCGACTGGGCCGGTGGCAGGAAGCGCTGGGCGAGGCCCGTGAGGTCGCCGCCCTACGCGAGCGGGTGCTGGGGCCGGACCACGCCGACACCCTGATCAGCCGTCGCGAGGTCGCGGTCGGCCTCGGGTCGCTCGGCCGATGGACCGAGGCCCTGGCCGCCTACCGGCAGATCGCCGCCGCCCGTGAGCGTGCCCTGGGCTCGGAGCACCCCGACACCCTCGCCGGGCTCGGCGACGAGGCCCACTGCCTCGAACGGCTCGGGCGCGCCGAGGAAGCGGCGGCGCTCTACGGCCGGGTTGCCGCCCAGCGGGCCGCCGCGCCCCGCGGATGCCCCGCCAACCAGGGCGCCTGAGCCACTGCGGCCGACCCGGCGCCGGGGGCCCGGGCGGGTACCGGCGATGGTTCGCCCTCTGGTGGCCGGGTCGAGGGCCGTGTTAACAAGGGCCATGACCGCACCCGAAGCCGACGGCCCCGCTCCGTCCGCCGCGCCCACCCGCGGTACCTACGACGCCGTGATCGTCGGCGGCGGGCACAACGGGCTGGTCGCCGCCGCCTACCTGGCCCGGGCGGGCCGCTCGGTACTCGTACTCGAACGCCTGCCCCACACCGGGGGAGCGGCCGTCTCGGCCCGACCCTTCCATGGCGTGGACGCCCGTCTCTCACGCTACTCGTACCTGGTATCGCTCCTACCCCGGAAGATCGTGCGGGAGCTGGGGCTACGGTTCACGGTGCGCCGCCGCACCATCTCCTCCTACACGCCCACCGTGCGTGGTGGGCGCCCCACCGGCCTGCTCATCGGCGGGGGCGAGGACCGTACGAGGTCCTCCTTCGCGTCGCTCACCGGCTCCACCCGCGAGTACGAGCAGTGGGCCGAGTTCTACGCCCTCACCCGGCGCGTCGCCGAGCGGGTCTTCCCCACCCTGACCGAACCCCTGCCCAGCCGCCACGAGCTGCGTCGACGCATCGACGATGAGTCGGCCTGGCGGATGCTCTTCGAGGAACCGCTCGGGCGTGCGGTCGAGGAACGCTTCGCCGACGACATCGTCCGCGGAGTGGTGCTCACGGACGCCCTCATCGGGACCTTCACCCACGCGCACGATCCGTCGCTGCTCCAGAACCGCTGCTTTCTGTACCACGTCATCGGTAACGGCACGGGGGACTGGGACGTGCCCGTCCACGGCATGGGCGCCCTCACCGACGCCCTCGCGGACGCGGCCCGCACCGCAGGGGCGGAACTCCTGACCGGACACGAGGCGCTCACGGTGCACACCGACGGCAAGGCCGCCGAGGTGCACTTCCGCAGCGGCGGAGGTGAGGGCGTCGTCGGCGCCCGCCAGGTACTCGTCGGGGCTTCCCCGCAGGCCCTGGCCGCCCTCCTCGGCGAGGCGGCTCAGCCAGCAGCCGAGGGTGCCCAGCTGAAGGTCAACATGTTGTTGCGCCGGCTACCTCGGCTACGCGACCGCACCGTCGACCCGCGGGAGGCCTTCGCCGGCACCTTCCACATCGCCGAGGGATACGGGGCGCTGGCGCGCGCGTACGAGGAAGCGGCCGGCGGGGCGCTGCCCACAGCCCCTCCGTCGGAGATCTACTGCCACTCGCTGACCGACGCGTCCATCCTCGGCCCGGACCTCGCCGCACAGGGCTTCCACACCCTGACCCTCTTCGGCCTGCACGCGCCCGCCCGACTCTTCGAGAAGGACAACGCCGCCGTTCGCGACCGACTGCTCGCCGCGACCTTGGAGCAGCTCGACGCACACCTCGACGAGCCGCTCGCGGAGTGTCTGGCCCTGGACGCCGATGGGCGTCCCTGCATCGAGGCCAGGAGCCCCATCGACCTGGAGGAGGAGCTGGGGCTGCCGGGAGGGCACATCTTCCACCGCGACCTGTCCTTCCCCTTCCAGCCAGATGAGCCGCCGGTCGCGTCGGGCCGGGATGCCTGGGGGGTGGGCACCGCGCATCACAACGTGCTGCTCTGCGGGGCCGGTGCGATGCGTGGTGGTGGGGTCAGCGGGATCCCGGGGCACAACGCGGCGATGGCCGCCTTGGAGCGAGTACCCCTCTGATCCGAGGCGGCGGCTCGGGGAGGAGGGCGCGGCGCGCCGAGTCGCCCCGCCTTCCATGCAGGCTGCGGGAGTCCGGGGAGGATGGGCCGGGCCGACCCGGGTGCGACGGTACGGGGCATGTCCCACTGAGCCGCCCGAGGTCGTCGGGTGTTCGCCACCCGCGGTACCGGGCTGCTAGGGGAGACGGAGAACTGACGGTGCGAAAGATCATCTTGATGATGTCGATCTCCCTCGACGGGTACATCGAGGGGCCTGGCCACGACATCGGCTGGCACCAGGTCGACGATGACCTCCACCGTCATTTCAACGAGCAGCTCGCGGCGATGGGGGGCTTCCTCAGTGGGCGCCGCACCCATGAGTTGATGGCTTCCTTCTGGCCGACGGCCGACGGTGATCCGGCGAGCTCAGCCCCCATGGTGGAGTTCGCCCGCATCTGGCGGGACAAGCCCAAGGTGGTCTACTCGCGGACCCTGCGGCGGGCCGACTGGAACACCACCGTCGCGCACGCGGTGGAACCAGACGAGGTCAGGGCGCTCGCCCAGCGCAGCAGCGGCGATCTGACCTTGAGCGGAGCCGAGTTGGCGACATCCTTCGGCCGACTGGACCTGATCGACGAGTACCGCCTCTACGTCCACCCCGTCCTTCTGGGAAGGGGCTCGCCGCTCTTCTCGTCCACTGCCGAGCGCAGACCACTGCGACTGGTGGAGTCACGTGCCTTCGGCAACGGCGTCGTGCTGATGCGGCACGAGGTCCTGCGGGGCGCGTCAGTCGGGTGAGCGGCTCCAGCCGCGGCTTGTGGGGGCCGATGCGTCCGTGTACGGGGAGTCCTCGAAGACTGTGCGCGGGCCGTCGATGACGCTCAGGGCGTCGAGGTACGCCCCGCGCCCCACGTAGCGACCCCGGTAGGTGTACCGCCAGCGCAGCCGGACCGGGAGTCCTCGCCAGTGGCCCAGAGCTGCCGTAGCCCGGTGCCAACCGCGTCCGGACCAGCCCTCCACCTGCCCGTCGGGGTGTGGCACGGGCGGCGACGGCGGCTGGTGGGCGAGGGCCACGGTGGTGAATGCCAGTGGGCTCCACGGTCCGTCCTCCACGTGGGCTCGGTGGGTAAGGGAGTCCTCGCCGTGCACTGCGTCGCCGCTCTTGCGGGCAACGGACGCCTCCAGGGTCACCGTGCCGGCGCCGGGCACGGTGTCCCACCACAGCAGGCAGCTCAAGGCGGCGTTCTCGGTGGGTGGCGTCAGCACCGGCAGGGTCAAGGTCCCCTCGGACTCCGGGGCCATCCCGGAGAACCAGGCTGTGCCGCCGAGCGGGGAGCGTACGGGGACGGCCCGGGCCACCAGGTTGGCACAGGCGACCCTGGGCGCGCTGCCGGCCCGCCAGGTCCGCACCGGGTGGACCGAATTGCCGAGCAGGATCAGGAACGTGTCGGTTGAGGGGTCGAGGACCAGGGAAGTGCCGGTGAACCCGGTGTGCCCCGCGGAGCGCGGGGTGGCCATCGCGCCCATGTACCAGTGCTGGTTCAGTTCGAAGCCGAGGCCGTGGTCATCGCCGGGGAAGGCGGTGTTGAAGTCGGTGAAGAGGAGTTCGACGGAGGCCGGGGACAGGATGCGGGCCCGAGGGTGGTGGCCGCCGTCGAGGAGGGTTCGGGCCAGTACCGCGAGGTCCCACGCGGTGCCGAAGAGGCCCGCGTGACCGGCGACTCCACCGAGGGCGTGCGCGTTCTCGTCGTGCACCCGGCCCCAGACCAAGCCGCGGTCGAGAGCTGACCAGGGGGGACGAGCCACCTCGGTGGCGGCGATGCGGGGACGCCAGGAGGGCGGAGGGTTGAAGCGTGTGTGGCGCATCCCAAGCGGAGCGGTGATCTCCTCGTGGAGCAGCGTCTCCAGGGGGCGTGCAGTAACCCGCTCCAAGAGCAGCTGTAGCGCTATCAGGTTGATGTCGGAGTAGCGGTAGACAGTCCCCGGCGCGTTCTGGGGGCGCACATTGCACAGGAGCTTCAACTGCCGCGCCCGGCTCTCCTCTCGGTACAGCGGCACCCAGGCTCGCAGGCCCGTGGTGTGCGTGAGGAGCTGGCGTACGGTGATCCCGTCTCTGCCGCCACCGGCGAACTCGGGCAGGTGTCGCACGGCCGGAGCCTCCAACTCCAGGGTGCCGCGTTCGATCTGCTGGACGGTGAGCAGTGCGGTGAACAGCTTGGTCAGCGAGGCGAGGTCGAAAACCGTATCCCTGGTCACCGAGATCCGTTGGTCCGCTGGGAGCTCCAGCCCCGTGTTGGTCGACTCCTCGTAGTCCGCGTACCGCACGGCTTCGCCCAAGGCGTGGTGCAGCGCGACCGTACGCCCACGACCGGCCAGAATCACCGCCCCCGCGTACCAGGGGTGCACCGGCGAGGGACCGAGGAACTGCGTGGCCTGCGCTGCCGCGGCCTGAAGAGGTGCTTCCAGCAGCCCGGCTTCCACCGCGCTCCCGTACCGCAGCTCCTCTGGAGCTGCGTTACGACCTCCACGGGTGGCCGCCCGTGCCGAGGTGTTCAGGGCGAGGGTTGCGCCCAGTGCGAGGATCCCAGCGGCGAGCCGTCGCCGGCTCACCGGCGTTCGGGGGTTCGCTGTGGGGGTGCGGGGCGGGTGCGGGCCTTCGCCCTCGTGGTCGCCGCGGCGGTGGGGCCCGTCGGCGCCCGCGGTGTGTTCTTCGTCCATGACCGGCCTTCCCTGTTTCACCGCGGTGTCCGTGGATGGCGCCCAGTATGGCGCTGCGCGCCGGTTCCACACCTCGCGCGCCGTGCGCGCTGAAGGGTCAATCCCCCTTGTGCCCTACCGGTAAAGAAACTGACGTAGCATCAGAAATACTCTTCCCTCAGCCGTCGGGCTGGGGCATCCTGCCGCCCATGAGGACCGAGCTGAGCAGCAGACTGGGCATCGAGCACGCACTCTTCGGCTTCACGCCCTTCCCGGCCGTGGCGGCGGCCATCACCCGCGCCGGCGGCTTGGGCGTGCTCGGCGCCGTCCGCTACACGGCGCCCGAAGCGCTCGCCCGGGACCTCGACTGGATGCAGTCCCACACCGACGGACTGCCCTTCGGGCTGGACGTGGTCATGCCTGCCAAGAAGGCTGTGGACGGGGTCGGTGAGGCAGAGATCGAGGCCATGATCCCCGCCGCCCACCGGGACTTCGTCCAGCGGACCCTGGCTGCGCACCAGGTACCCGAACTCGCCGAGGGCGAGCCTTCCGGCTGGCGGATCACCGGCTGGATGGAGGAGGTCGCCCGCGGCCAACTCGACGTGGCCTTCGACTACCCCATCAGGTTGCTGGCCAACGCCCTGGGCTCGCCGCCGGCCGATGTCATCCGGCGCGCCCATGACCACGGTGTGCTGGTCGCAGCCCTTGCCGGCAGTGCCACCCACGCACGCCGTCATGCCCAGGCCGGCATCGACATCGTCGTAGCCCAGGGATACGAGGCAGGTGGGCACACCGGAGACATCGCCTCCATGGTGCTCACTCCGGAGGTCGTGGAGGCGGTCGCCCCGCTTCCGGTCCTCGCAGCCGGTGGCATCGGGAGCGGAGCACAGATCGCCGCCGGGCTCGCGCTCGGAGCCCAGGGCGTGTGGCTCGGATCGCTCTGGCTCACCACGACGGAAGCCGAACTGCACTCCCGGGCCCTCACCGCCAAGCTGCTCGCCGCCGGGTCCGGGGACACCGTCCGTTCGCGGGCGCTGACCGGGAAGCCGGCCCGGCAACTGCGCACCGCGTGGACCGAAGCCTGGGAGGGGCCGGACAGTCCCGGCACGCTTCCCATGCCACTTCAGGGCCTGCTGGTCGCCGAGGCGGTGTCCCGCATCCAGAAGTACGAGGTGGAGCCGTTGCTCGGTACCCCGGTAGGTCAGATTGTGGGCCGGATGAACTCGGAGCGCAGTGTCCAGGTCGTCGTCGACGAACTCACCCGGGGGTTCGAGGCCACCGTAGAGCGCATCAACCGCATAGCCGGACGAGACTGAGGAGCCCCGCAGCCATGTCAGTCACCGCACAGCCGCCGAACGGCTTCTGGGCCCAGGCCGAGGCGGCCCCGGACCGCACCATCCTCTTCCCGCCCGAGGGCCAGCCGTGGACGGCCGGCCGTCTGCACGGCGCGGCGAACCAGCTCGTCCACTGTCTACGCGCCGCCGGCCTGCAACGCGGGGACGCTTTCGCCGTGGTCCTGCCCAACGGGGTCGAGCTCCTCACCGCCTACCTCGCCGCCGCACAAGCGGGCCTCTACCTGGTCCCCGTCAACCACCACCTGGTGGGCCCGGAGATCGCCTGGATCGTCGCCGACTCCGGCGCCAAGGTGCTCATCGCGCACGAGCGCTTCGCCCGGACCGCCGTGGAGGCGGCCGAGGGGGCGGGGCTGCCGGTGGGGCGTTGCTTCGCCGTCGGTGGCATCTGCGGGTTCCGGCCGTACGGCGGGCTTGTTCAGGGGCAGCCGACGGCGCAGCCGGTGGACCGCACCCTGGGCTGGGTCATGAACTACACATCCGGAACGACCGGCCGCCCGCGTGGGATTCGCAGGCCGCTGCCCGGCCGGCTGCCCGAGGAAACCTCCCTCGGTGGTTTCCTAGGGATCTTCGGCATCCGGCCCTTCGACGGCAACGTCCACCTCGTCTGCTCGCCGCTCTACCACACCGCCGTGCTCCAGTTCGCCGCCGCCGCCCTGCATATCGGCCATCCCCTGGTGCTGATGGACAAATGGACCCCCGAGGACATGCTGCGCCTGATCGAGGAGCATCGGGTCACGCACACCCACATGGTGCCCACGCAGTTCCATCGACTCCTCGCGCTCCCCGCCCAGGTGCGGGACCGCTACGACGTGAGTTCCCTACGGCACGCCATCCACGGCGCCGCCCCCTGTCCCGACCACATCAAACGCGCCATGATCGACTGGTGGGGCCCGTGCGTCGAGGAGTACTACGCGGCCAGCGAGGGCGGTGGCGCCTTCGCCACGGCCGCGGACTGGCTGAAGAAGCCCGGCACGGTAGGCCGGGCTTGGCCGATCAGCGAGCTCGCCATCTTCGACGAATCGGGTGAGGCCCTCCCCCCGGGCGAACTCGGCACCGTCTACATGAAGATGAACGCCGGGGGCTTCAGCTACCACAAGGATCAGCACAAGACCCGCAGCAACCGCATCGGGGACTTCTTCACCGTGGGTGACCTGGGGATCCTCGACGAAGAGGGGTACCTCTTCCTGCGTGACCGGAAGATCGACATGATCATTTCAGGCGGAGTCAACATCTACCCCGCCGAAATCGAGGCCGCTCTACTGACTCATCCTGCCGTTGCCGACGCCGCCGCTTTCGGGGTCCCGCACCCGGACTGGGGGGAGGAGGTCAAAGCCGTGGTGGAGCCCGCCGAGGGGCAGCAGCCCGGGGAGGACCTGGCGGCTGAGATCCTGGCCCACTGCGCGACCCGGCTCGCCGGGTACAAGCGGCCCAAGTCCGTGGACTTCGTCTCGGCGATGCCCAGGGACCCCAACGGAAAGCTCTACAAGCGGCACTTGCGCGAGCCCTACTGGCGTGGGCGCGAGCGCCGCATCTGAGCGGGCCGGGCTTCGCCCGGGTCGTGGCCGAACCCCCGGTGAGGGGCTTTGGGAGCCGCCCAGAGAGCGCGGCCGAGGGGTGCGACGGCCTCCGCCTGGCCGGGCCGGACGCCGACGGCGCGTTGCGCCCCTTCATCCTGCGGGCCTCTGGCAGCGTGGCGGTCATGAGCTCGGCACGTATGCCAACGCGTTTCCCGATCACCGACTGGACCGTCGTGGTCCCTCTAGTCGCAGTCGTGGCCCTGATCTTCAGCTGGGGCCGCGAGCTGCCCGGATTCGTGGTGGGTCTGGTCGCCCTCTGCCTCGCCGGGGCGGTGCTGGCAGCGGTCCACCACGCTGAGGTGGTCGCACACCGGGTCGGCGAGCCCTTCGGTTCGCTGGTCCTGGCGGTGTCGGTCACCGTCATCGAGGTGGCCCTCATCGTCACGCTCATGGCGGGCAGCGGCGACAAGACGGCCAGCCTGGCCCGCGACACCGTGTTCGCCGCCGTGATGATCACCTGCAACGGGATCGTCGGCATCTCGCTGTTCGTCGGCGCACTGCGCACCCGTATCGCCGTCTTCAACGCCGCCGGATCAGGTGCTGCCCTGGCCACCGTCGCCACGCTGGCCACCTTGGGTCTGGTGCTGCCCACATTCACCACCAGCAAGCCCGGCCCTGAGTTCTCCAGTGCTCAACTCGCCTTCGCGGCAGCGGCCTCCCTCGCGCTGTACGCGCTGTTCATCGCCGTCCAGACCGTGCGGCACCGGGATTACTTCCTTCCCGTCCCGTCACCGTCAACGACCCGCACCCCGCGGCCCGTCGCGGTGGGTGCAGCGCCGGTAGCCGCAGCTCCCGCGGACACCCGAGGCGGGTCGAAGGGCGTGGCGAAGCCGGCGGGAGAAGGGGTGGACCTCGGTGACGGGGAGGAGGAACACGCCGCGCCCCCCACCGCCCGCACCGCCGTGATCAGCCTCGGTCTGCTGATCGTCGCACTGGTGGCCGTGGTGGGAGACGCCAAGGCGGTTTCTCCGACCATCGAGTCCGCGGTCTCCCGGGCCGGCCTGCCGCAGGCCGTGGTCGGTGTGATCATCGCTCTGCTCGTGTTGCTGCCGGAGACGCTCGCAGCTGTCCGGGCCGCCCGCCGGGACCGCATCCAGACCAGTCTCAACCTTGCCTACGGCTCGTCCATCGCGAGCATCGGCTTGACCATTCCGGCCATCGCCCTCGCGTCCGTCTGGCTCACCGGTCCCCTGGTGCTGGGGCTCGACCCGACCCACATGGTCTTGCTCGCCCTCACTGTGATGGTCGGGGCCTTCACCGTCCTTCCCGGGCGCGCCACCCTCCTCCAAGGCGGGGTCCACCTCGTGATCCTCGCCGCCTACCTGTTCCTGGCGGTGACCCCGTGACCGCCTCCCGCAAGGGCGTGGCGAGCGCTGCGCCACGCGTCGTGGCCGCCGGGCGGCGGTTCAGCCGTTGCGCAGATCCACGATCCTCTTGACCTTGCCGACCGAGCGCTGGAGCGTGTAGGGCTCACAGACCTCGACCGAGACCGAGACCCCGATCCCCTCCTTAACCGCCCGGCCCAAGGAGGCGGCTGCGCTGCTCCGGTCCGCGGACGTCGCCTCCGGGCGTGCCTCGGCCACCACCGTCAGGGCGTCCAGGCGGCCCTCCCGGGTCAGTCGGAGCTGGAAGTGCGGGGCCATCCCCGGGGTACGCAGCAGGATCTCTTCGATCTGGGCGGGGAAGAGGTTGACCCCACGCAGGATGATCATGTCGTCGGTGCGGCCGGTGACCTTCGCCATCCGGCGGAAGGCGGGACGGGCGGTCCCGGGCAGTAGCCGGGTCAGGTCGCGGGTGCGGTAGCGGACGACGGGCATGGCCTCCTTGGTCAAGGAGGTGAAGACGAGCTCTCCGGGCTCCCCCTCCGGGAGGACCTTGCCGGACACCGGGTCCACGACCTCGGGCAGGAAGTGGTCCTCCCAGATGTGCAAGCCGTCCTTGGTCCCCGCGAACTCCTGTGCCACACCGGGCCCGATCACCTCCGACAGTCCGTAGATGTCCACGGCGTCGATGGCGAACCGCTCCTCGATCTCGCTCCGCATCGCCTGAGTCCACGGCTCGGCGCCGAACACGCCCACCCGCAGCGAGGTGGAGCGGGGGTCGACCCCCTGGCGTTCGAACTCGTCCAGAAGCGTCAACATGTAGGACGGGGTCACCATGATGACCTCCGGGCGGAAGTCCTGGATGAGACGGACCTGCCTCTCGGTCATCCCCCCGGACGCGGGGATGACCGTGCAGCCCAGTCGTTCGGCGCCGTAGTGGGCTCCGAGGCCTCCGGTGAACAGGCCGTAGCCGTAAGCCACGTGGACCTTGTCGCCGGGCCGGGCGCCGGCGGCGCGCAACGACCGGGCGACCAGGTCCGCCCATCGGTCGAGGTCTCCCTCGGTGTAGCCGACGACCGTCGGCTGGCCGGTGGTGCCGCTGGAGGCGTGAATGCGGCGGATCTGGTCCTGGGGGACGGCGAACATGCCGAAGGGGTACTGCTCGCGCAGCTCCGCCTTGGTGGTGAAGGGGAAGCGCGGCAGGTCGGCGAGGGTGCGACAGTCCTCGGGGCGGACCCCGGCCCGGTCGAAGGCCTCGCGGTAGTGCGGCACCTTCTCGTACGCGCGGTGGAGCGTGGCTCGTAGCCGATCCAACTGGAGGGACTCCAGTGCGGTCCGATCCAGTCGCTCCGCCGTGTCCAGGAGAACGCCGCTCACAGCTCGCCCCTCGCCTTCGGACCGATCGGGGCAGCTGCCGACCGATCATTCGGTAGTGGTCGACGGCAACGAAACCAGTGCCAGGAGGACCCGTCAAGGTCTGGTCAGGGGTGCTGTGGTGGGGCCGGTGGTTCGGCCGATCGGGCTGAGGCGCCGGTGGCCACCGACCGCGCCCAACGGTAGTCGGCCTTGCCGCTGGGAGAGCGCTGGATCCGCTCTACGACCACGAGCTGCCGCGGGATCTTGTACCCGGCCAGCCGGGTGCGGCAGTGCGTCTGGATGTCGAGCAGGTCCGGTGGCCGCTGCGTGCCCGAGCGAAGCTGGACCACCGCGCTCACGTGGTTGCCCCAGGTGGGATCGGGGACCCCCGCGACCAGGGCGTCGTACACGTCGGGGTGTGACTTGAGGGCTTGTTCCACTTCTTCCGGGTACACCTTTTCACCGCCGGTGTTGATGCACTGGGATCCGCGTCCGAGCACCGTCACGATCCCTTCCGTGTCCACCGTGGCCATGTCGCCGAGGAGCACCCACCGTTCCTCGCCGCGCCGGAAGAAGGTTTCGGCGGTCTTGACGGGGTCGTTGTAGTAGCCGAGTGGCACGTGCCCGCGCTGGGCGATCCGCCCCGGCTCTCCGGGGGCCACCGGCTGGTGCGTCTTCGGGTCCACCACCTGTGTACGCGCGTTCACCCGCAGTCGAAAACCCGCCGCGGGACCGGAATCCTCGGTTGCGGTCCCGTTGAACCCGGACTCCGAGGAGCCGAAGTTGTTCAGCAGCAACGCATGGGGAACCAGCGCCTGGAACTGCGCCCGCACCGTCTCCGACATGATCGCGCCCGAGCTGGAGACGCTGAACAGGCCGGAGGTGTCGGAGCCGGCCAGCCGTCCGTTGAGGGCGTCGACCAACGGGCGCAGCATGGCGTCACCGACCAGCGAGACGCTGGTGACGCGCTCCTTGGCGATGGTGTTCAGCACCTGCTCCGGGGCGAACTTCTTGTGGATGACCACCTTTTGGCCGAAGTTGAAGGCGATGAAGGCGGTGAGGGTGGAGGTGCCGTGCATCAGGGGAGGCGTGGGGAAGAAGACCAGGCCGTCCCCTCCGGCGGCCACCCGTTCGGCCAGCTCTTCGGGGGAGGCGACCGGTGTGCCGGTCGGTGCGCCGCCGCCGAGCCCGGCGAAGAACAGGTCCTCGGCGCGCCACATGACCCCTTTGGGCAGGCCGGTGGTCCCGCCGGTGTAGATGATGAACAGGTCGTCGGGTGAGCGTGGCGGGAACCCGCGCTCCGGGTTTCCGGAGACCTCCGCCCCCGGGTAGGGGATGGGGTGCACGGCGGGCTCGGCTGCGCCCTCGGGGGTGGGGCCGACCCGGATGAGGTGGCGCAGCCGCGGTGCGTGCGGTAGGGCGGCGGCCACCCGTTCGGTGAACTCGCCGTCGAAGACCAGCGCCGCCAGGTCGGCATCCCGATAGAGGTAGGCCAGCTCATCCTCTACGTAGCGGTAGTTGACGTTCACGGGCACCAGGCGGGCCTTGAGGCAGGCCAGCACCGTCTGGAGGTACTCGACGCCGTTGTACAGATGGAGCCCCAGATGCTCGCCCGGGGTTAGCCCGCTGTCGAGGAGGTGGTGGGCGATCCGGTTGGCGGCGGCGTCCAGTTCCGCGTAGGTCAGGCGGCGCTCCGCTCCGGTACCCGGATGGTCGAGGTAGACCAGGGCTTCACGGTCCGGGACCGTGTCGACCACCGACTCGAACAGGTCGGCAAGGTTGTACTCCACTGTTACCTCCTGGCCCTTTGGTCCGGGGGTTTTGGCCGGTCGGGCGTTAGGTCTGGCGGTCATTAGAGCGTTGGTCCGGGCAAGTGTGAAGGCCATCGGACAAGAAATCTGACTGTCTGTCAGAGAACTCTTGAACTGGACAGGCGACTCCTGCAACCTGTTCTAGTGCGTGTTGCGAAAGTTGCGCCGTCCGTCCGCGGGGCAGGCGGGACCTTCGCACCACGCCCTAGTGCCGCGGGCGGCAGCGTTCGCCCGTCGTGGTGCCCGGCCCGCACCGTCCGACGACACCGTCACGTCTCGTCCGCGGGCCACGCAGCCGACACCGCGACGCGGCCCGGACAGGCAGGAGCCGCCTGCCGCGGCACAGGGTCCCTGGAGCGGGAGGACGGCAATGAGCGGGACGGAACACCTGAGCGTGACGCGTCAGGGTGCCACCCTGGTGCTCACCATGAACAGGCCGGAAGCGAAGAACGCGCTGTCCCTGGCCCTGCTGGTCGGGCTCTGGGACGGTTGGCAGGAAGCCGACGCCGACGACTCGGTCCGCTCCGTGGTGCTCACCGGCGCCGGAGGCGACTTCTGCGCCGGAATGGACCTCAAGGCCCTCGCCGGCCGGGGGATGGCGGCAGACAGTTACCGGGACCGCCTCAAGGAGGATCCCGATCTGCACTGGAAGGCGATGCTCCGCCACCATCGCCCCCGTAAACCCGTCATCGCAGCCGTCGAGGGAGCCTGCGTCGCCGGCGGTACGGAGATACTCCAGGGAACCGACATCCGCATCGCAGCCAGTGGCGCCACCTTCGGACTCTTCGAAGTGCGCCGCGGGCTCTTTCCCATCGGTGGTTCCACCGTGCGCCTACCCCGGCAGATCCCACACACCCACGCCCTCGAAATGCTGCTCACCGGACGCGCCTACACCGCCGAAGAGGCCGCCCGTATCGGGCTGGTCGGCCAGGTCGTCCCCACCGGGACCGCCCTGGAACACGCCCTCGACCTGGCCGAACAGATCAACGCCTGTGGGCCGCTCGCCGTGGAGGCGGTCAAAGCCAGCGTGTACGAGAGCGCAGCGATGACCGAAGCCGAGGGGCTGGCCGCCGAACTCGTGCGGGGCTGGCCGGTCTTCGACACCGCCGATGCGAAGGAGGGTGCACGTGCCTTCACCGAGAAGCGGCCCCCCCTCTACCGGCGTGCCTGACGCCGACCCGCGGCGCCGCGCCGCCGCCGTTTCCGCCAACTGGCCGGGTGGTGCCCGACCCTCCCAGCGTGCCGGTGCCCTGCCCCTGAGGCCGGAGCGGCCCGCCCGAAAAGGAGTGACCCCATGGCAGCCCCTTCCTCGCCGGAGGTGCTCCGAGCGCCCCTGGTCGTCGAGTACCCCTTCACCCGTTCCCTGGGCCCGGTCCAAAGCGCCTTCCTCACCGGACTGCGTGAACGCACGGTCCTGGGCGTGCGCACCACGGACGAGCGGGTCCTGGTGCCGCCCGTCGAGTACGACCCGGTCACCGCGGCGGAGCTCCGCGACCTCGTAGAGGTAGCCGCCACCGGAACCGTGACCACCTGGGCCTGGAACCCGCGCCCACGCCCCCACCAACCCCTCAGCACCCCCTTCGCCTGGGTGCTAGTGCGCCTGGACGGAGCGGACACCGCCCTGTTGCACGTTCTCGACGCGCCCGGTCCGCAGTCGGTCTCCAGCGGAATGCGGGTCAGGATCCGATGGGCGCCCCATCGGTCGGGTGCCATCACCGACATCGCGTGCTTCGAGCCGGATCCCGAAGGTGCGCAGGGCGGCGGGATCGGAGTCCGACCGGCCCTGCACGGCGGGGCGTTCGAGGATCCGGTCACCCAAATCCTCGCTCCCGCCCGGCTGGACTACGGCTACAGCCCCGGCCGCGCCCAGGGCGCCTACCTCAACGCGCTCGCCGAGCACCGCTTCGTCGGCGAACGCTGCCCCTCCTGTACCAAGGTGTACGTCCCGCCCCGGGGGGCTTGCCCCACCTGCGGTGTCGCCACCGCCGAGCGGGTCGAGGCGGGTCCGGCCGGAACGGTCACCACCTACTGCATCGTCAACATCACGTCCCGGCAGCCTGCGGGCGCGGAGATCGAAGTTCCCTACGTCTACGCGCACATCGCCCTCGACGGAGCTGACCTGGCCCTGCACGGGCGCATCGGTCAGATCCCCTATGACCAGGTGCGGATGGGCCTTCGGGTCGAGCCGGTATGGATCGCCGGGAGTCGTTTTCCCGACCACTTCCGTCCCACCGGCGAGGCGGACGCCGACTACGAGGCCTACAAGGAGTTGTTGTAATGGCCAACGGGATACGTGACGTGGCGGTGGTCGCCTTTGCACAGAGCGACCACCGCAGGCGCACGGACGAACTCTCCGAAGTCGAGATGGTCATGCCGGTGCTGCACCAGGTCCTGGACCAGACCGGTCTCAAAACCGCCGACATCGGATTCACCTGCTCCGGCTCCAGTGACTACCTCGCCGGGCGCGCCTTCTCCTTCACCATGACCCTGGACGCGGTGGGTGCCTGGCCGCCGGTATGCGAATCCCACGTGGAGATGGACGGCGCCTGGGCGCTCTACGAGGCCTGGGTCAAGATACAGACCGGCGCTGCGGACACCGCACTGGTCTACGGGTACGGAAAGTCCTCCCCCGGTTCCGTGCGCGAGGTCCTCACCCGCCAGCTCGACCCCTACTACCTGGCCCCGCTGTGGCCCGACTCCGTGGCGCTCGCCGCCCTCCAGGCCCAGGCCCTCATCGACGCCGGCGACACCGACGAGGCGGCGCTGACCGCCGTGGCCGAACGTAGCCGCACCGCGGCGAAGGACAATCCGCACGCCCAACTCCGTGGATCGGTGGCCGGCGGTGACTACCAGGTCCAACCGTTGCGGACCGGGGACTGCCCGCCGGTCTCGGACGGTGCCGCGGCAGTCATCCTCGCGGCCGGAGCAACCGCGCGCAGGCTGTGCGCCAACCCCGCCTGGATCACGGGCATTGACCACCGCATCGAGGCCCACGCCCTCGGGCTGCGTGACCTGACCGACTCGCCTTCCACCCGGATCGCCGCCGAGCGCGCCGGCTACTTCGAGGCCCCGGTGGACACCGCCGAGCTTCACGCGCCCTTCACCGCCCAGGAGGTCGTCCTGCGCAAGGCGCTACGCCTCGGGGACAACGTGCTCGTCAACCCCTCCGGCGGAGCGCTCGCCGCCAACCCCATCATGGCCGCAGGGCTGATCCGGATCGGCGAGGCGGCGGCCCGGATCCATCGCGGCGCCTCCGCACGGGCACTCGCGCACGCCACCTCCGGCCCCTGCCTCCAACAGAACCTGGTGGCGGTCCTGGCTGCGGACCCAGGCCCGTGAGTCCGGCGCCCGCGGTCACCCGATCACGGCAACCGATGCACCGAGTGCCGCCGCGCGCGGCCGGAGAGACGAGCGAGGGATAAGCATGAGCAGGGAACCCGTGGCCGTCGTCGGTATCGGCCAGACCAAGCACGTGGCCGCCCGTCGGGACGTCTCCCTCGCCGGCCTGGTCCGAGAGGCCGCCCAGCGCGCCCTGGACGACGCCGGGCTCGGCTGGAGTGATGTCGACGCCGTGGTGATCGGCAAGGCCCCCGACTTCTTCGAGGGCGTGATGATGCCGGAGCTGTACCTGGCGGACGCACTCGGCGCCGTGGGCAAGCCCGTGCTTCGGGTGCACACCGCCGGATCGGTCGGCGGGTCCACCGCGCTGGTCGCTGCCGGGCTGATCGAGGCCCGCATCCACCGGACCGTCCTCACCCTGGCCTTCGAGAAGCAGTCGGAGTCCAACGCCATGTGGGGCCTGTCCTTGCCCGTCCCCTTCCAGCAGCCCCTCCTCGCCGGCGCCGGAGGGTTCTTCGCCCCGCACGTGCGGGCCTACATGCGGCGCACCGGCGCACCCGAGACCATCGGTGCCCTCGTGGCCCTCAAGGACCGGCGCAACGCGCTGAAGAACCCTTGCGCGCACCTGCACGAACACGACATCACGCTGGAGAGGGTGCAGGCATCCCCGATGCTCTGGGACCCGATCCGCTACTCGGAGACCTGCCCGTCCTCCGACGGCGCCTGCGCGATGGTCCTCACCGGCAGGTCGGGCGCGGCCCGGGCGCCCAGAGCGCCGGCATGGTTGCACGGTGGTGCGATGCGTAGCGAGCCGACCCTGTTCGCCGGCAAGGACTTCGTCTCCCCGCGGGCGGGCCGGGACTGCGCCGCCGAGGTCTACCACCAGGCGGGCATCACCGATCCCCGCCGCGAGATCGACGTGGCGGAGCTGTACGTGCCCTTCTCCTGGTACGAGCCGATGTGGTTGGAGAACCTGGGCTTCGCAGCCGAAGGCGAGGGCTGGAAGCTCACCGAGTCGGGGGTGACAGCGCTCGACGGTGACCTGCCGGTCAACCCCTCCGGAGGCGTGCTGTCCTCCAACCCCATCGGCGCCTCCGGCATGATCAGGTTCGCCGAGGCAGCGCTCCAGGTACGTGGGCAAGCGGGCGAACACCAGGTCCCGGGCGCCCGTATGGCCCTGGGGCACGCCTACGGCGGTGGGGCCCAGTTCTTCGCCATGTGGCTCGTCGGCGCGGAACCTCCGAACGCCTGACCGAAGGGGTGGGTGGCGGCCCAAGCTGGCTGTTTCGGTGGTCTGTCGGGCATCGACATCGGTCGCTAACCTGGCCCCGGACGACGGCGATCGGGAGGAGCGCGGACGTGGCTGAGGGCATGATTTCGCAGCAACTGGCGGCGGGTTGGGACAAGCCCGAGCTCGACCTGAGCAACGCGCAGTGGCAGTCGGGCAGTCAGGGCGCGGGCGACGTGCAGATCGCCTTCGTCGAGGGGTTCATCGCGATGCGCAACAGCACCCGACCCGAGAGCCCCTCGTTGATTTTCACTCCGGGGGAGTGGCGTCAGTTCGTGCTCGGTGCGCGGGAGGGCGAGTTCGACCTCACCTGACGCCCGTCACCCGCCCGTACGGGCCCGAGGGGTCATGACCGCGTCCGGCGGGCGGGGAGCCGGGCAGTCGCCCTGGCCGCCGGAGGCACCTGAGCGCCCTATACGAGGAGTGCTCCGCTTCGGCGTCGGGCGAACGGGGCGAGCGATCACGTGATCAGTGCCGGCGCCCTCGGATGGCTGTGGCGCGAGGAGTCGGCCCCGCCGGAGCGGCCTGAGCGGTCCGGAGGCGGTGGGCAGCCCGGCCGCGCGGGCCCACCCTTGTTCGCGCCGGCCCGGCCGGAGGTGGTCTGGCACGCCGCCCCAGGCTCCGGAGGCGGGGCAAAGGCACGTACCATGGCGGCATGTCCTTCCTCCGCCGCCGCAGCGCCGCCACTCCCGCGGGCCCGGACTTCGACGTCCTGGCCATGGACCCGGGGGACTGGCCGGGCAATCTCGGGGCGGGCCTGCTGCCCGCTCCCGACGGCAGCTGCCAGGGTGTTTTCCTGCGCTACGACCTGTTCGGGGGGCGCGGACCAGCGATGATCATCGGAAACCTCCCGGAGGGCTCCCCGGCCCGTGAGCTCGCCGACAACCAGGTGCCCTTCGAAGTCGCCCAACTCCTGCTCGCCCTGGAGAACGACGAGGACGTCGAGGTCACGGGCGTCGAGGACGTGCCGGTCATGCAGGGTGACAACCTGTTGATCGTGCGGCGGATCAAGCTTTCGGAGACCCGAATCTCCTGCGTGCAGTTCGACCGCAGCGACAACGTGCTGGTCACCATCGCCAGCTGGGAGCGGCCGATCACCGACGACCTCTACACGCTGTTGAAGCCGCTGCCCGCAGCCCTCTTCCAGCAGGACTGATCCGTCCCCTCGCGGCAGCCGGCTGAAGGTCGGTCTTTGAGGGCGTCAGCCCTCGGCGAGGTCGTTGGCCGCGACGAAGCCGAAGGTCATCGCCGGGCCGATGGTGGAACCCGCGCCCGCGTAGCCGTGGCCCATCACGGCCGCGCTGGCGTTTCCCGCGGCGTACAGCCCACGGATCGCCGAACCGTCCGGCCGAAGCACTCTCGCACGGTGGTCGGTGACCATCCCGCCCTTGGTGCCCAGATCACCGGGGACGATCTTGAAAGCATAGAACGGCGGCGCCCACAGGGGTGCCAGGCAGGAGTTCGGTCTGACGGACGGATCGGTGTAGTAGTGGTCGTACGCGCTCTCACCCCGACCGAAGTCCGCGTCCTCACCGTGCCACGCCATCAGATTGAACCTGTTGACGGTCGCCCGCAGGGCCGCGCCCGGAACGCCGATCCGAGCAGCCAGGTCGTTCCAGGTCCACGCCCGGTGCGCGGCTCCCGAGGCGTACCAGGAATCCGGGAGCGGCAGCAGGGGAGCGACGTCCTTGAAGAGGTACCGGTTGCGGTAGTTCTGGTCCACGATAAGCCAGGCGGGGATGTGGGGCGAGACCCGGTCCTTCTCGTACATCACGTGCACCACGTCCCCGTACGGCGCCGCCTCGTTGACGAAGCGCCCACCCGCCGCATTGACGATCAACCCGCCCGGCAGGGTGCGTTCGGCCAAACAGAAGTACGGCTCCTGCGGCAGGGGGATCGCCGGTCCCCACCACGCGTCCTCCATCAGGGCCAGCGCCGCTCCGGCCCGTTCGCCGGCGCGGATGCCGTCCCCGGTGTTCGCGTGGTGGCCGACGGTCCACTGGGTGCCGATGGGCTGCTGCTGGTACCGCGCCCGCATCGCGGCGTCGTGCTCGAAACCACCTGAGCCGATGACGACCCCACGCCGCGCCCGCACCGTGCACGTCCTGCCCTCGTGCTCCACCACCACCGCGGAGACCGCACCGTCCTGCTGGACGAGATCGACCAGGGGCGTTTCGAGCCAGAGCGGCACCCCCGCGCGCAACAGCCCCAAGCGCAGCCCACCGGCGAGGGCTTGGCCCATGGTCAGCGGTCGTTGGCCGAGCAGCGCGGCAGCGGTACCGCGTGCCAGGCATTCGGTGGCCACCGCAAGGCCCCTCGCGCTGACCAGGGAAAGGGTCAGCCACTTGTAGTCCGCGCTGTAGACCACCATCCCCGCGGGAACGGGTAGGTAGGCCGGGTTCAGCCGCTCCAGTTCCGCCCCCAGCAGCTTGCCGTCGATCATGTCGGGTTCGATGGAACGGCCACCGGGCAGGGCGCCGGGCAGGTCGTAGTAGTCGCTGTAGCCAGCCATGAAGCGGAACCTCAAGGGGCTGTTGGACATGACGAAGTCCAGCATGCGCGGGCCGTTCGCCAAGAACGCCGCCTGCCGGGCAACAGGTACTTCGGGCCCCGCGACCGCTGCGAGGTACGTCGCGGCCTTTTCCGGGGTGTCGGGTGCGCCGGCTTCCAGGAGGATCCGGTTGTTCGGCAACCAGATACCGGCACCTGATCGGGCGGCCGAACCACCGTAGGTGGCGGATTTCTCCACCACTACACAGCTCAGTCCGCGACGGGCGGCCGTGAGCGCGGCGGTCATTCCGGCCGCCCCGGCACCGACCACGACGACGTCGAACTCGCCGAGCACGGGACTCTCCGCGGCGCGGGCAACGGCGGGTACGCCGGCCAGTAGAACACCTGCGCCGGCCCCGGCAAGGACCGAGCGGCGGGTGGGGAGGTCCGGGGTCGGAGCGCTCGTGGCGGGCCCGTTGGGGCGAGGCGCGGGACTGGGGTTCGCGGACATGGGCAGCTCCGGGGACGCGGCGTCAAGGGGTCCTACCGGTGCGGCGTTCTGATGCTGCGTCAGCAATGTGTTCGCAGGATCATGTGATGTCAAGCGCCGTGACCGTGGTCCTGCCCACCCTCGAAACCGGTTCCGTTTGATCGGTCCAGTGGCGCCGTCGTGCGCAGCAAACGTGGTCCCCGGCACCCATGCGCCGGGGACCACGCCCAGAAGTACCGCATCGGATCAGCGCGTGCCGACCGCCGCCCGTACCGCGCGGCGAGCCATGCCGCAGTCATCGTGCAACCGGCGGAGCAGCAGACGCTGCTCCTCGCCCGAGACGGGCGCGGTCGGCGCACCGGGGGTCACCGGCGGGGCGGCCTGAATGGAGCGCTGCACGGCCAGCTCATAGGTGCGGATCTCCCGAGTGAGCACCAGCATCAGGTTCACCAGGAAGGCGTCCCGTGCCGCGGGCCCGGAGGCCTGGGCCAGCTGGCTGATCTGGCGACGGGCGGTCGGCACGTCACCGAGGACGGTCCACAACGTGGCGAGGTCGTAGCCCGGCAAGTACCACCCCGCGTGCTCCCAGTCCAGGAGGACCGGTCCGGTCGGGGCGAGCAACACATTGGAAAGCAGCGCGTCTCCGTGGCAGAACTGACCCACCACGCCCTTGCCGCCCCCCGCCGACGCGAGCCCGCGCAGGAGCTTCTGGAGGTCTCCCAGATCCCGATCGGTAAGCAGGCCCAGGTTGTGGTAGCGCGACAGACGGGAGGAGTAGTCGATCGGCTGCCCGAAGAGGTCCGCCGCCGGTCGCCAGGTGTTCAGGCGGCACACCGCGCCGAGCACGGCTCGTAGGTCGGCACGGGCGGGAGCCTCCACGGGGTGGCGCTGCAGGGCTGCGACCCTGCCCGGACTCCGCTCCACGATCAGCGCGCAGTTCTCCGGGTCCGCGGCGATCAGCTGCGGCACTCGTACCGGGGGGCGGTGGCGTACGAACGCCCGATAGGCAGCTATCTCCTGCCGGTAGCTGTCGACCCAGGCGGGCGAGTGGTCCAGTAAGACCTTTGCCACAGCGGTCGTGCGGCCCGTGGTGCCCACGAGGAGGACCGATCGGCCACTGCGCCGCAGCACCTGTACCGGCGCGAACTCCGGACAGATCCGATGCACCGAGGCCAGCGCGGAGCGCAGCTGGCTGCCCTGGGGGCCGGAGAGATCGAGCCTGCCGCTCACGGGCTGGCCGGGCTGGACCGCGCCGGAGGCCCGGCGCAGGTGAGGTGCCGGCCCGGCCGCGGTGACCGACCGGCTGGGGTCGAGGTAGGGACCGCTGCCCGCCGGGAAGGCTCGGTGCGGCCGGGGCGGTGCGGACACGGAGGACGATGCTGTGTACATGGTGGTGACAGATCCCTTCGTGCGCCGACGAGTTGCGTACGCCACCCACCCCGGGGCCGTGCCGCACCCTGGGGAAGTGGGCCCGGGGACCGGGGCGGGGAGGCGCATTCCTACCCGACACCCGTGGGCGGGTGGCACACCATCTGGCGAACCCTGGCGAACCCTGGCGAATAGTCGCTCGGCATCTGACGCCGGGCTACTGTCAACTCAGCCGAGATCCCTGGGGGCTTGACGTGAGCAGAGGACCCAACACCCGTCTGAACGACCTGTTCGGCCTGGCCGGCTGGTCAAAGGGCGAACTCGCGAGACTGGTGAACCGGCAGGCGGCGGCCATGGGCCACCCCCAACTGGCCACCGACACCTCGCGGGTACGGCGCTGGATGGACATGGGGGAGACCCCGCGCGATCCCGTGCCCAAGGTGCTTGCGGCGCTGTTCACCGAGCGACTCGGACGTGTCGTGACCATCGAGGACCTCGGTTTCGTACGGCACGGGCGTTCCGCGAAGCGGCGCGAGGTCGGGGTGCAGGAAAACCCCGACGGAGTGCCCTGGGCGCCCGAGCGCACGGCTGCGGTTCTCACCGAATTCACGGGAATGGACCTCATGCTCAACCGACGCGGTCTGATGGGCGCGGGTGCCGCGCTCACCGCCGGCTCAGCGCTCAGCAGCGCCATGCACGACTGGCTGCACACCGACCCGGCCAGCACCACCGACTCACTCCGCTGGGCGGGCAGGCGAGACGCCGCCCGCCACGACGACACCCTGCACGCCGACCCCGCCGGGTTCGACCGCTATGAGGCCGCACCCGTCGGATCCGAAGAGATCGAAGCCCTGGAGAGGTCCGTCGAGGTCTTCCGCGCCTGGGATGCCTCCCGGGGTGGCGGGCTCCAGCGAAAGGCCGTGGTGGGCCAGCTCAATGAGGTGGGGGGCATGCTTGCCTACCACCACCCCGACCACCTCCAGCGCCGCCTGTGGGGCGTCGCCGCCAACCTGGCCTGCCTGGCTGGTTGGATGTCCCACGACGTGGGCCTGGAGCCCACCGCGCAGAAGTACTTCGTCATCGCCGCCCATGCCGCACGTGAGGGCGGGGACCGTCCACGGGCGGGCGAAGCGCTCTCCCGCGCCGCCCGCCAGATGGTGCACTTGGGCAAACCGAGTGAGGCGCTGGACCTCATGAAGCTGGCGAAGTCCGGCTCCGGGGCCCAGACCCTGCCGCGCACGCGTGCCATGCTTCACACCATCGAAGCCTGGGCGCAGGCGGCGATGGGGAGGGGCCAGGCGATGCGGCGCACGCTCGGCGAGGCGGAAGACCTCTTCGTTTCGGACAAGAGCGACGTGCCTCCGCCTAGTTGGATGCAGATGTTCGACGAGGCGGACCTGCACGGCATGCAGGCGCTGGCCTACCGGACCCTGGCGGACCACGACCCCAGCGCCGCTCCGTTGGCCCAACAGCACGCCAAGGAGGCGTTGAGGTTGCGCGCCAAGGGCCATGAACGCTCACGAATCTTCGACTACATCTCCATGGCTTCGGCCTGCTTCATCGCCAACGATCCTGAGCAGGCCGACCGCTACGCCCGACTGGCGCTGGTGTCCATGGGAGAGACGTCCTCGCACCGCACCTGGGATCGGCTGCGTGAGATGTACCGGCTCAGCGGCGAGTACGCGGGGTACGGGGCGATCGGGGAGCTTCGCGAGGAGATCGAGCGGTCCCTCCCGAAGGGGGCTCCGCGGCGGGTGCGGGGAGCGCAGGTCTGAGGTGCCCGCACCGCGGCAGCCACTACCACGCCGTGATGCGCCCACGTCGGCGTCGAGGGGTGTGCCTGACGGAGCGTCGTGGCCCGCTGCGCCGCGCCCTCCTTGCTCGTGTGGCGCACCGTCCGAGCCCCAACGGCCACCATGGGTCTCCCGTGCGGGTGCGTCATGGCTGCTCCCGTACGCCCCGCCCGGGTGCGGACGGCGCTCAGGTTTCAGGGGCTGATCCGCGCCACCAGTACGCAGCCGTCGTCCTCACGCTCGGTTTCACCGAACTCTTCCACGATGCTCCGCACACATTCCTGAGCCGAGCGGGCGGCGGCGAAACGGGGGGCGAGGGCGAGCAGTCGCTCCGCCCCGGCGGTGGCGGTGAACTCCACGCTGCGAGGGGACAGTCCGTCGGTGTGCAGGACGAGCACGTCACCGGCCTCAAGTCTCTCTTCCGCCTGTCCGTACACTGCCTTGGAGGTGGCGCCCAACAGAACCCCTTCGGGGGCCTCAAGCTGCCTCCCCCTCCCCGCGCGGAACAGGAGCGGGGCCGGGTGGCCGGCCTGGGACCAGGACAGGGTCCTCGTTCTGGGGCAGTAGCGGCAGCAGATCGCGCTACCCAGTGCAGGCTGGACGGAGGCCTCCAGCAGTTGGTTGAGCCAGCCCATCAGGGGCCCCGGTGCGATGCCCGCTACGGCCATGCCGCGCAGCGCTCCGAGCATCATGGCCATCCCCGAGGTGGCGGCGACGCCGTGTCCGGTGAGGTCGCCTACTGTCAGGAGGGTTTGCCCGTCGGGTAGTTCCAGTGCGTCGTACCAGTCACCGCCGATCAGTGCGCTGGTCGCGGAGGGAAGGTAGTGGGCGGCGAGGTCCAAGGTGCCCGCACCGCCTTCCGGTAGCAGCAGGGAACCGCGCCATGGGGGTAGTACGGCTTCTTGGAGTTCCACCGCCAGCCGGCGCTCGGTCTGTGCGACCTGTTGCTGGCGCTGGAAGGAGTCGCGGCTCTCGCGGGCGGCGCGCTGACTTCTACGCAGGTCGCTGACGTCGCGCAGGACCGCCCACATGGAGGCCGTGCCGCCTTCGGGGTCGAGGACCGGCTCACCCATCATGTGGAGGGTCCGTACCCGGCCGTCGGCGCGGACGATGCGGAACTCCCCGTCGATCGGTTTGCCGTCCACGAGGCACTCGGTCACCATCGCGGTCAGCAGTGGCTGGTCGTCGGCGAAGAGCATGGACGGTAGTTCATCGAGGGAGAGCGCGCCGGACGAGGGGGAGCGGCCGAAGATCTGGAACAACTCCTCGGACCAGGTGACCTCGTCGGTCAGGAGGTTCCACTCGGCGCTGCCGACCCGCGAGACCAGGGTTTCCGGACCGGACGCAAAGGTGCAGGGGAACTGCTCCTGCGCTCCCGCGGACGACTCCGCGGGGGCGGCCGGTAGTCCTTCCTTGAGCTGTCGCAAATGCTCGCCCAGGTCATCGAGTTGATGGACCGACAGGTCGCACAGGGCCCGCTGCCAGCGGCCGTGGGCGTCGTCGTGGTCCAGCACCGCGTCCCGCCGGACGGCGTCCACCGCTCCGCGCAGTTGACGGGTCCGGGAGATCAGGGCGTCCACGGAAACCCGCTCCGGCGGCTGTGCGGCGTGACGGTCCGCAAACAGATGGGACGGCATGTCGTACTCCGATACAGGCGCGGCACGGCCAAGTCTGATGGAAGAGCCAGTTACGACTGTTGCATAGGCAGCGACAGGCCGTAAGGGATTTGGCAACACCCGATCCGGTGGTGCTTCTGGCATATGCCAAAGGCTAGACGATGAACCGGCCACCTGGGGTCTGATCCGGCCAACTCCCGCCGCAATAGCCGCGCGTACAGAGGAGAGGACCGGGTGGCGCGAAGGTTACACCCCCGTGCGGCCCGTGCTGGAAACGGCGAGATCCGTATGAGTGGACCCATGGAGTGTGGGTAAGGTGGCTGCCGCGGAGGTCGGCCTTCCGGGGCCGGTCGAGCCTGCTTCCCTTGGCCTCACCAGGCCTCTGAACTGTGTGTACGTGGGGTCGTCGCGCCCGTGCTGTCGGTTCGGGCGAGCTCGCGTGGTCGCCGCGGTCCATGGACCCGTGTGGCGATCGGTCGAACGCGCCGCCCTCGCGACTTCCGCCGGTTCGCGGGTGGAGGTCGTGGGGGAGCGGGGCGTGAGGGGGTCGCGCAGTGACGGTGCGGGAATTCCACAGATCGGCGACGATCAACAAAGCGGCTCTCCGCAACGCCCTTTCGGTAGTCTTTCGGCAGTGTTTTGTCGAACGAATTACCGCTGGGTTTGAACTGTTCTTCGCATGGCCCCGTTCGGTTGTTCTCCGCGGAGCTCTTTGATCGGGGCCCGGCGTTCCCCTGTGCCGCCGGGCCCCGACTTGAAGAAACCCTAGAGGGCAAGGTCGTTTCAGGGCGGGTTCGTTCGGCCCAGCGGCTCCACGGCCGGGGTATCGCTACGCACAGCGAGGCCATGGTGCTTGAATGGGCCCCGGGTCACCGCGTCAGCCGTGGTGGATCGACCTGCGGCCACCGCATCCGCCGGAAGAGGGCAGCGCTCCGGCTGGGACTGGAGCCGCCCGGCAGGGCGAGCTTGCGTCGGCCCGCAGCCTCGCGGCTACGCAGTCCGCGGGGGCCCGAACATCTCCGACCGAGCGAAAGGAGGCAGCCATTCCAGCGCGCACCACCGCACTCGACTGGAGTCGTCCCGACGACGTCCTCAAAGCCCATCGACTGGCGCATACCGGTGGTAGTGCGGAACTACTGGACTGGCTCGCCCGACGGTTGGGCGGTTGGACGGGCCTGGTGGCTGCCGACGGGGCAGTGCAACACGCCCGGCAGGCGCCACCAGAGACCCGGATCGTGAAACTGCTGGCCAGGGGTGCAGCCGAGATGAAGGCGCGGGGTGCGGGCTCCGCGGTCCTCGCCGGCTCCGGGAAGACGGTGTTGCTCTTCGACCTGGGTGGCTCGGCCCTGGCAGCCGCACTTGACCTGCCCCACCATCCGGGTGCGCCAGCCCTGTTGGCGGACGCGGCTGTTCCGTTGGCGCTCGCCCTGCGTGCGGAACGGGCCGAAGCCGTGCTCCAAGCGAGCGCCGTCGCCGAGGGGCGGGTCCGCGAGGCAGTGCTGCACCTGCTGATGAGCGGGAGGCTGTCCATGGCGCACCAGATCGCCGAGACGCTCGCCCCACCCCTACCGGACCCGCTCCACCTCTATGTCGTCGAGTGCCGCACCGGCGACCGGGAGCGCGTCGGCAAGTTGATCGACGAACTGACCGACGGCCGCGCCTGGACTGTCCGCTGCCCGGTGTACGTACGGCACCTGATAGCCCTGGTCCCGGTGGGGCTCTCAGCAGGCCGACCAGAAGCTGGCCCTCTGGCTTCGGCCATCGCCGCTGCGGCTGGGGACTGCGTCGTCGGAGTCAGCGCACGAGCCTGCCTACGCGAGGCGCCCCCCGCCTACACTCAGGCATTCCACGCTGTGGCCGTGGCGCGCGGGCGCTCGACCCGGCATGCTCGGTTCGGGTCCGGTCCGGAGCTGGCCATGGCTGCCCATCAGCCGGGTTCCCCTTGGGCTCACGCGTTCCTGGAACCACTGCACGGCTACCGACCGCGGCGCGCCCAGGATCCCGATGCCCTGGAGCTGAGGGCCACGGCCCATGCCTGGCTCAATTTCACTACGCACGCCACTCGGCTGCTGAAGATCCATCGCAATACCCTCGCCACCCGCCTGCGGCACGTGGAGTCACTGCTCGACCTCGATCTGAACACACTGCCCGGGCAGGCCTCCCTGTCCCTCGCGCTGCGCTTGGCCCCGGCTGACCGCGCCGCGCCTTCGCCACCGCGAGCGACGCCCGCAACGATGGACGGCGTCCTCGCGCATCCCGAGGTGGCGGACTGGGCTCGTCTGCAGCTGCGTGCGCTGACGGGCCCCGACGCGCCGCCGGGGGCCGGTGGGACGCTGCGTGTCTGGCTGGCCAACGACGCCCGGTTGGTTCCCACGGCGGCGGCGCTCGGCATCTCGGTGCCAGGTGCACGTAAGAGGCTGACCCGGATCGAGGCGGTTCTGGAGCGTTCGCTGCTCCAGACCCCGAGCGCCCGGTACGACCTGTGGTTGGCCCACCGTTCCGTGGAACTGGCAACCGCCCCGCTCCGGGGCGAACCGGAGTAGGGCGGTTGTCTGGCGGGACCGGAGCGTCTCGGCGCCCCGAGCGGTGGAGCGCCTGGCCTTCGGGGAGGAACGCGGGCTGGGTCCGGTCGTTGTGTGCGGCTGCTGCTACCAGCCCGTGCCGGCGGTCTGCCGCGTGGTGGCGTTGAGCCGGTTGAAGAGGTTGGTCACTGCGATCCAGAGGGTGAGAGCGGCCATCTGCTCCTGGTCGTAGTGCCGGGTTGCTTCTTCCCAGATCTCGTCGGGGACCGCGTCCGTGGTGTCGGCCAGGCGGGTGGCGCATTCCGCGAGTGCCAGGGCGGCTCGTTCCGCATCGGTGTAGTAGGGAGTTTCCCGCCAGGCGGCCACGGCGAAGATGCGCTCGTCACTGAGGCCGGCGAGGCGCGCCGAGCGGGCGCCACCGTCCACGCAGGCGCTGCAGCCGTTGATCTGGCTCGCCCGGAGGTGGACCAGCTCCAGGGTTGACTGCGGGACGCCCCCCTTGCGAGCCACCTTCATCAGGCTCAGGATGGCCGGCATCGCCTCAGGCAGGACCTTGGCGGGGTTCGGCATGCGGGACTGCGGGGTCGTCGTGGTGCTCGTCATGGTGGTCACGGTGGTGCTCCCTTCCGGGGTCTTTCGAGGTACACCCCTATGACGGAGTGCGGCGCCCTGGTGTGACAGGAGGGGAGGGTGGGGCCTTCGTGGCGGACTGTGTGGCGGCTCTGGGGATGCGAGCAGGGGCTACGGCATCCCTGGCTCGTCCGCGGAGATCGCCCGGTCAAGAGCTAGCCGTTATGGGCAATTCGGGGTAATAGGTTAGATATGACCCGGAAGCGCCCTGGTCCTGCGCACGGCCGCGCGCAGGACCAAGCGGGCGGGCTGTTGGACGCCGCCTCCGAAGGCATGCGCTTCCCCTGGCTGCGACGGCTCCGCGCCCGGGTGCTGACCTCGCCACTGGCCCTGGCGTGGAACCGGGGTCGACAGATCGAGCTCATGCATCGGGCCATGGGCTTCGCGGCGCTCGGCTTCTTGACCCTGGTGCCCCTGCTCGTGGTCGTCGCCGCAGCCGATCCGGCCAGTGGGCTGGGTTTCGGCCGCTGGCTCGGTGACGCCCTCGGGGTCTCGGCCGCCTCCCGGCGGGAGGTCGAGGAACTGTTCGGCATGCCGGGAGTGGCGCTGGAGCGGACCACTGCGTTCGGTCTCGCCGCGCTGGCGGTCTTCGGGCTCACCTTCGGTTCGGTCGTCCAGACGGGCTACGAAAAGGTATGGGACGTGCCCACTGCGCGTTGGCACACGATGTGGCGGCACGTGGTCTGGCTGGCTCTGCTGGTGTTCTACCTCGGTCTCCTGGTCAACATCCCCGTACCTGCCGGGTTCGGAGTTCGCACGCTCCTCGGCGGCGCCGGTGACCTGCTCTTCACGCTGCTGTTCTTCTGGTGGTCCCAGCGGTTCCTGCTCGGCGGGCGGGTCCGTTGGCGGGCCCTGCTGCCCGGAGCGGTGTTCACGTGTCTGGGTCTGGTCGGACTGCGAGGCTTCTCCTGGCTGGTGTTCTCCCCGCTGATCGCGTCCAACGCCGTCATCTACGGGCGCTTCGGCACGGTCTTGGTCGTCCAGTCGTGGCTGGTGGGCGTGGGGGTGGTGGTGTACGGGGGTGCGCTGGTGGGGCGACTGGCCCACGAACGTCGGACCCTGCGCAGACTGCGCGCCGGGGGACTGGTGCCCGACCCCCCCTGCGATCGCTTCTGAGAGCCGAGACCGCCCACCGGTCCCCGCGGGAGCTGGTGGGCGGCCTCGGCTGTTCGGTCGGGGGAGGCGTCAGTGTTTGAACTGCTCCAGCAGAGCGGCGAGGCGTTCCTCCGTAGTCGATTTGGTGACGCCGAGGCCAGCCAGGACGCCGTCACCCGCCTCGTACTCCAGCAGGGCGAGTAGGACGTGCTCGGTGCCGATGTAGGAGTGACCCAGTCTCAGTGCCTCGCGGAACGTCAGTTCCAGCACCTTCTTGCCGCCGGCGTCGTAGGGGACGAGTTCGGGCACTTCCTCGGCGGCCGGGGGGAGCGCGGCACTGGCCGCCTCCCGCACGGCTGTGAGCGGGAGGCCCTCGCTGAGGAGGAGCTGGGCGCCCAGGCCTTCGGGTTCGGCCAGCAGACCGAGGAGGAGGTGCGCCGGGAGGGTCTGGTCGTTGTGGGCCGACCGCGCCTCGTGGTGCGCGGCCATGACCACGTTGCGGGCCCGTGGGGTGAACCGGCTGAACCCCTGGCTCGGGTCGAGGGTGGGTTCACCCGGATCTCTGGGTACGAAGCGCTTCTGCGCCGCTTGCCGGGTGACCCCCATGCTCTTGCCGATCTCCGTCCAGGAGGCGCCGGAGCGGCGTGCTTGGTCCACGAAGTGCCCGATGAGGTGGTCGGCGATGTCGCCGAGGTGGTCCGCCGCGACCACGGCGCCGGAGAGCTGTTCCAGGGCGTCGGGATGGGTCCTCTTTATCGCCTCGATGAGCTCGTCCAGCCGAACCGGACTGGTTGCGCCGAGAGGGTTCGTCATGAGGCAACCCTAGGTTGACAGTTGATGTGGCGTCAACCTTTGGTTGACGCTCGTGTGCCTCCTTCCTCTCGGGTCCGGCGTGGCCGGATTTCATGGATGCCGCCCGACTTCGTGGCGGCGTCGCCTTCCTCTGGGGGGTTCAGGCCCCTAGGCTCCGCCGATGTCTTGACCGTGGACAGACAAGGAGCTGCTATGAGGGCACTGGTGCGAACGGTGATAGGCGCTTTCATGGGCGGAGTGCTCGCGCTCGCCGCGACCATCTCGCCGGCGGGCGCAGCCACGTCGGACGACCTGCCGTACTCCTCCACCACGGGCGTAGGGGTGCACAACGCCTACGAGAAGTCCAAATACCCCTACTTCGCCGACGCCCTTGACTCCGGCGCTGCGATGTTGGAGCTGGACGTGTGGACCAACGTCTTCGGGGTCTCCTGGCGCGTCGCGCACAACAACCCGATCGGCAACGACAACAACTGCGAGAACGCCACGACCCCGGCCCAACTGCGCACCAAGGCGCGGAACCAGAACCTGGCGGGCTGTCTCGCGGACATCCGCAGCTGGCACGACGCGCATCCCGGCCACCGGCCGATCTTGCTGAAGATCGAGATGAAGGACGGTTTCCAGGGCAAGTACGGGCGCGGCCCGGCCCAGCTCGACGCTCTCCTGACGGCGAAGCTCGGCAACGCCTTGTACCGCCCGGCCGAGCTCACCGCCGGACTTCCCACCCTCGACGCGGCCGTCACCGAGCGGGGCTGGCCCAAGCGGTCGGACCTCGCCGGCCGTTTCATCGTGGACCTCATCCCCGGCACCGTCGAGCAGAACAACCCCTTCGACACCTACTGGACCGATCGGGAGTACGCCGAACACCTGCGCAACCTCGCCGCCGCCGGTCGGCTCGCCGAGGCCGCCGCCTTCCCCGCCTTCCCCGCCGTCCTCGGAGCCGGCGCAGGCGACCCACGTACGCGCTACCCGGACGCATCCATCCGGCCCTGGTTCGTCGTCTTCGACGGTGGCGCGGGGAGCTATGCCGGCGGGGGCATCGACGCCTCCTGGTACGACACGCGGCACTACCTGGTCATCATGACCGGGGCGCACAGTGTGGCCCCGGCCATCGACGCGGTGCGGCCCACCGAGGAACAGGCCCGTGACCGGGTCGCCCTCCTCGCCGGCCACCACGCCAGCATCGCCTCCTGCGACTGGTATCCGCTGCCCGAGGTGCTCTCCGTGGTACTGCCCCGCGGCTGAGCCGGGACGGCCCCGTCACGGACGGTAGACCTCGCCAGGCTCGGCGGTGCCGGGTGCGAGCAACTGGGGGACGGTCACGAAGGTGTAGCCCCGTCGCTTGAGCTCGTCGATGATCCCCGGCACCGCCGGCACCGTGCCGTCGTATATGTCGTGCAGGAGGATGATGCCGTCCGGCTTCGCGGAAGCCAGGATGCGCCTGGTGATCAAGGCGGAGTCGGTGGTGGAGAAGTCCTTGGCGGTCGCGTTCCACAGGATCTGGGCCAGGCCCAGTTCCTTGCAGATCCGGGCGACCTCCTCGTCGGTACGCCCCTGCGGCGGGCGCATCAGGGTGGGGCGCCGCCCGGTCACCCGCGCTATCGCTTCCTGGGTCTTCTCAAGCTCGGCGCGGATGCCGGCACCGTCCAGGCCGGTGAGCACCTTGTGCGTCCAGGTGTGGTTGGCCACCTCGTGGCCCTCGGCCGCGATCCGCCGGACGGTGTCCGGGTGGCGGAGCACGTGGTTCTTGCCCAGGAGGAAGAAGGTCGCCGGGACCTCCTCCCGCTTGAGGAGGTCCAGCAACTGTGGCGTGTCCCTGCCCGGGCCGGCGTCGAAGGTCAGCGCGATGCACTTCGCCTCGCGGCAGTCGACCTGCCCGGGCGCGATATCGCCGTTCTTGCCGTCCCCCCGGTCCTGCGCGTGCAGGCGAGCCGTGGCCGGGGACGTGGTCTGCATCCCGCACCCCCCGAGCGCGAGCATCAAGGCAGTCGCCACGGTGGTCAGCGTGGCCCCTCGACGGGTCAATGTCCTACGTATGTTCGGTCTTCCCCCCATGCCCTCACCATAAGGGCTGGCCAATCGCGGGTTACCGGCGGGTTCGGTCAGGCGTCCACGCCCTCGGCGTCACCCGCCCTGCGGCATTGCGGACAGGCCTTAGACCTGGGGAAAGCTGAAGGCGTACCCCTGCTCCTTGATCCACGGGATCAGCCGACGGAGCGCCTCCACCGTCTGGTGCCGGTCGCCCCCGCCGTCGTGGAAGAGGATGGTGGCACTCTGTCGACCCTCCAGCCCCTGGCGCACGGTCCGTACGATCGCGGAGGTGCCGGGCTTCTCGAAGTCCTTGGTGTCGATGTTCCAGCCGAGGGGGCGCATGCCGGCGCCGGCGGCTATCTTGCGACTGTCGGGAGTGAATGCGCCACCGGGCGCCCGGTAGTAGAGCACGGGCGCACCCCCCGAAGCGTTCTCGATCAGCTGCCGTGCGTCCAGGATCTCCCGCGACTGGTAGGGCACCGGCTTCTGGTCCATCCGCACGTCGTGACTCATCGAGTGGTCGCATAGGCGGTGGCCGTCGGACACGATCCGCCTCACCAGATGCGGATGGCGCTCGGCCTGCGGGCCGACCAGGCAGAACGTCGCCTTGACCGAGTTCTGCCCCAGAAGGTCGAGTACCTGCGGAGTCCACCTCGGATCAGGGCCGTCATCGAGGGTCAGGTTCACCGCCCGACCCGCGACCTCGGGACGGTGCACGATCGATTCGCTGACCACGGCCCGGGCCGGTGAGCCGGCCCGGGCGGGAGCCGGTGCGGGCGAGTCGGCTTGCTCTTTCGCGCCCACAGGCCGCGGCGAGCCGGGTGCGAGCGCCGCCGCGCACAGAAGTACCGCACTGATGCTCATCGCGGTGGCGACGGTCAAGGCGATTCGGTTCCGGTTCCGGCGGGGCATCGTCATGGCGCTGTGGTCCTCTCCCATCGGCGAGTGAACCGGCTGATGGCCCGGTTCGCCGGGGAAGAGGGCAGCAGATGCCCGAAGGATGCCTCTGTTACGAATTCATCACCAAAAGTCCGGGATCCCCGGTCACAGTGTGGTGATCACCTGAGGGGCGGTCAGCCGGGGCAGCCGCTCCCGCCACGCGTTCGGCCCGGGGTGGCCGATGTTGGCGACCACCAGGGTGTGGCGAGTCCCTTCGGGGAAGAACTCCTGATCGACGGCCGCGGCGTCGAAGCCGCTCATTGGGCCGGCAGCGAGCCCGGCCGCACGAACCGCGAGAATGAAGTATCCGATCTGAAGCAGCGCGTTGAAGCGTGCCGCCTCAGCGCGCCCGGCCGGGTCCGCCTCCCACATCTCCCTGGCGCCCGCGGCGTGCGGGAAGACGGTGGGCAGGTGGTGGTGGAAGGCGGTGTCGGCGGCGAGCACCACTGTCAGTGGTGCGCTTTCGGTCTTCTTCTGGTTACCCGAGTTCATCAGTGGGACCAGGCGAGAGCGGGCAGCGCCCGAGGCCAGCGCCAGCATCCGCAGCGGCTGGGAGTTCATGGCCGTGGGCGCGTACTTGACCAGCTCGTAGACGCTCTGGAGCTGCTCGGCGGTGACGGGTTCGTCGGTGAAGGTGTTGGCAGTCCGGGCCTGGCGGAAGAGCGTGTCCAGGGCGGCTTCGTCCAGCGCGTAACTCGGCATGGGTCGTGCTCCTCCTCGGCTATACGTGATCAAGGGCAGCCACTGTGGACCACCGTAGCGTCGAAGGCCCGCCAAGCCGTAGGAGACACGTGCGGCACCGCACCGCCAGAGCGTCGTTGAGCAGCGGCGATCGCGTGCAACTGCGGCAGTGGTACGGCTCGTGCACCAGGGGGCGGCCTCATGCCGATCCCGCGCGGCGACGGAGGGCGTCGCCTGCCTCCGCCGTCCGGTCCGCCGCAGTTCAACGATTGACCGGTGCAGGCTTGCAGCTCGGTGCCCTTCACGGAGCACCCGGCACGAGCCCGTCGCGGCACGCTGGACCACCTCTGCTCAGCGGCGGGTGAACGTCCCCAGGCCCTCGCTGTCCAAGCTTTCCACCGTCAGCTGTTGGGCCTTGCCGTCCTCGCCGATGGTGAAGGTCACCCCGGACAGACCCACCGCGTTCTCCCCGGTCGTGCGGAAGCTGAACGTTTGCCCGTCATAGTGCGTGAGCGGGAACTGCATGCTGTTGTCCGTCGGGCCGAGCCGCATCGTCAACCTGCCGTCGGGCGCAGCGGTCACCGTCATGGGTCCGTAGTAGTCGTTGACGTAGGTCCCCGTGTACGCCGCGGCGGGGAGCGCCGGCTCGGCGTCCACAGGCGGCGCGGTGTAGTCCGTCTCGGAGTGCCTCTGTTGCTCCTGCGCTTCGAACACCCCGGCCAGCAGCGGCAACCAGTCAGTCGTGGTCTTTCCGTGCTGTGCGACGTCCATGAAGCTGAGGGCGATCGCGTCGGCGGCACCCACCGGTGCTCCGTTGGTGAGCACCACGATTGCGAGCTGCTCACCGGGCAGCATGATCACGCTGGTGTTGGCGCCGAGCGAGAACGCGCCGGAGTGGCTGAGCCGTAGTCGTCCGAGGTCGTCGTAGCCGACGTTCCACCCCAGCCCGTAGAAGCCGGTGCGGCCGGCGGCTGCCGGCGGGGGCTGGGAGACGGTCTCTGGCTGCCAGGTGTGGGTGAGCCGTTCAGCAGGGATCAGCTGCTTCCCGTCGAGCTTCCCCTGCCCCAGTTGCAGGCGCAGCCAGGTCGCCATGTCGGAGACGGACGAGCTGACGCCACCAGCGGGCGCTTGGGCATCGGCGTCTCGCACGAACTCGGCCCGCCAGGCGCCGTCGGCGTCCTTGACATGGCCGACCGCACGGTTCTTCGCCTGCTCGTAGTCGGCGAAACGTGAGCTCGTCGAGTTCATGTTGGCCGGCGCGTACAGCAGGTCCTGCGCGAGTTGGTCCCAACTGACGCCCTTCGCCCGTGCCACGGCTTCCGCCGCTGCCGTGAAGCCGAAGTTGGTGTACGCATAGCTCGCCCGGAACGGCGACAGTGGCTGTCGGACCAGGTGGTCGAGTATGTAGGCCTGGTCGTAGCCGAGGTCCTCCAGGAGGTCCCCGGCATGATCGGGAAGCCCACTGCGGTGCGAGAGCAGGTCGGTGACGGTGACGTGATCACTCACCCACGGGTCCTTCAGGGCGAAGCCCGGCAGGTTCTCGGTCACCGGCTCCTGCCAATCCACATCGGTCGCGGCGATGACCGTACTGGCCATCGGCTTGGACAAGGAGGCCATCTGGAAGACGGTGTCTTCGTTCACCGCGGCCGACTCACCCACCCTGCGGACGCCGAACCCCTCGGCGAAGACCACCTTCCCGTCATGGACCGCGGCCACCGCCACGCCGGGGACGCCGGTGCGCCGCATGGTCCCCTGCACGATGCCGTCCAGCTCGTCGACCGCCTTGTCGACCATGCCGGTAGTGATCACCGGTGGCGGCTGGGGCGGTGGCGCTGCCGCGAGGGACAGGCCACCGGCCAGGAGAACCGCCAGAACACTCACAGCGGTGGATCGTGCGCGGCCGGTGCGCCCCGCACTCTTGGTCCGGGCTTCACCCATACGCCCCATTGAACTGCTGGGGTGTGTACCTCGCCAGCGCAGTCCCACCGTCGAGGCTGCTTCCCCGGCCGCCCCAGCCGCCGGCACGCTTCGAAGAACGCTCTCGCCACCGGGCGAGCCTCGTCGGACGCGGTGGCTCAGGCTGTGGGCTGGAGTGTGCCGGTGAGGCGGTCGAGAGCCCGGTGGGTGTGCGGGCGGACACTCGGTCGCCAAGGTGTCGGCCTCGTCGCATTCGCTGCGGGCTGTTCTGGTTGACGGTTCGAGCGGGCGTTGCTCGCTGGTGTGCGGCACAGGCCTCAGGGCTTCGAGGCCCGGTCGCGGTCGGTGGCATCGTTCGGGGCCCCCTCAACGCTGCCGTGGAGGACTTCGCGGGCCTGTTCGGCGGCGCGGACCATGCTCTCGCTGATGAAGTCGAGGAAGCGGGCGATGTTCTCCAGGCGAGCGGCGGCCGGGCTCTGGGCGCCGAGGAGGACGACGCCCTGGCGCGCGGTCTCCACAAGCCGGTCGTTGGAGCGGGCGCTGGCGATCGTCGCCTGGTAGAAGAGCTCGTCGTCGACGACGTAGCGGTCGCGGCGGCGTTCATCGCGTTCTCGGCGAACGAGGCTCTGGCCCTCCAAGAAGGCGATCGCCTTGGACACCGAGGCGGGGCTGACCTGGAGCCGCTGGGCGAGCTGGGATGCGGTCAGGCTGCCTGTGTCCGTGGTGAACAGGCAGGTCAGCACCCGGGCCGTCATCTTGGTCAGGCCCGAAGCCATCAGGACGGTGGTGAACCTCTCCTCGTACTGAGTCAAGGCTTCGGCGTTGGGTCCAGGTGGCGGGGACGTCGGGTGCGGCCCTTGAGGTGAGGTGGGCCTACGCCGCTGGGCCCGGCGCTCGGTGGCGCGGTGGGCCAGGTCGGCGCGGTAGGTGCCGGGACCGCCGTTGCGCGTCACCTCACGTGTGATCGTCGAGGTTGGGCGGTCGAGGCGCCGAGCGATCTCGGCGTAGGCGAGGCCGTCCGCCAGCCCCAGCGCGATCTGTTGACGTTCCTGCTGGGTGAGCCGGCCTCCTGGCATCGCGATCTCCTTGGTGGTCATCCGGGGGTGTCTGCTCCGGGACCATAGCGTTCGCTTTCAGGTCATTGCAATGAATTGAACTGCGATCGTTGCGTTAGATCTAGATCGTTGCAACAATTGCATGGCTGTGGCCTGGCTAAATGCAAGTTCAATGCAATGAATGCATTGCCCTTCCTTGGGGGGCGGCGTAGCGTTTCTGCTGTTGGAAAGTGCCGACCATTGGGAGAGTGCCATGCAGGAGTTCCACACCACCGCCCCCATCACCACGGTCCTGGACATCCCCGCCGGGCATGTTCAGTTCATCGCAGCGGACCGTGTCGACACCCTCGTCGAGGTTTCGCCCGCAGACCCCGCCAAGGGTCGCGACATCAAGGCCGCCGAACAGACCGCAGTCACCTACGCCGACGACGTGCTGCGGATCACCGCCCCGACACCGAGCAACCAGCTCTTCGGGCCCTCCGGATCCCTTGCGATTACCGTCCGGATGCCAGCCGGCTCCCGAATCGAGGGCAAGGCGGCCAGCGTCACGTTTCGCGGCGTCGGACGCTTCGGGGACATCACCTTCGAGGGGGCGCACCGCCGAATCAAGATCGACGAAGCCGTGAGCATCCGCCTCACCGCCGTCGAAGGCGACGTCGAGATCGGCCGGCTGGGCGGCTCCGCCCAGATCAGGACCACAAGGGGCGACATCCGGATTGCCGAGGCGGCGCGCGGCACGCTGGTGCTCCGCACCCAGTCCGGTGATATCTCGGTTGCTTCTGGCTCGTCCGCCACCCTCGACGCCCGTACCGACCATGGCCGCGTCGCCAACGGCCTCAAGAACGACGGCGTCACCGAGCTCGAAGTCCAGGCGACCACATCAAGGGGCCACATCACCGCCCGCGGGCTCTGACGGATCAGAACGCGCACTGCCGGCCGACTGGCTGGCTCACCGCGATCACGATCCCCTCGGTCGCCACGGGACAGCGCCCCCATCCTCCACAGGGGTGCGATCCGGCCCGCGCCCGGCCTTGCGATGCCCGGTTTGCCCCGCACACGAACAGGTGGAAGACATGACGAAGGACAGTTGCTCGCTGCCGGTGACGAAGTGGACCGGCACAGTGCCGGTCGACGACACGGCTCTGGCAGTCACCGACACCGGCGGCCCGGGTCCTGTGGTGCTCTACCTCAACGGTCAGTTCGCGACCCAGGGCTACTGGCGCCGGGTCATCGCTGAACTCGGGCCGGGATGGCGGCAGATCACCTTCGACGAGCGGGCCCGGGGCAAGTCGCGGACTTCGGCTGACTATTCCTTCGAAGCGGCGGTCCGGGACGTCGACGCCGTTCTGGCGGCGAGGGGCGTGGACCGGGCGCTGGTGGTGGGGTGGTCCTACGGCGCGGTGGTCGCGGCGCACTGGGCCAGTCGAAATCCCGATCGGGCCCTGGGCGCGGTCCTGGTCGACGGCGCCTTCCCCGATGACTGGCTCGACGCTGCAATGGAGAAGCGGATCAAGAAGCTTTTCCGCAGGCTCCGTTGGGTCCTACCACTCCTGCGACCGACGGGCCTGGCTCCACGGATGACCGCCGAACAGCAGGCGAACAGCAACATCGAGCTGGGCCGGCTTTCCCGCCGGTGCGAGTTGGGTCCCGTGCTGGGCAACATAGCCGTCCCCGTCAGGTACGTGGTCGCCTCGGGGACGTCCTTCGGGAGCCGGGCAGGTGAGCAGGAGCGGATACGCGCCGGCCTGACCACGGCGACCGCCCGCAACTCGAACATCCAGGTCAGTGCAGAGGTCACCAGCAACCACGGAGCGGTCCTCAGGAGGGACTTCGTGGCAGTCGCCGACGCCGTTCGCCAGATCGCAATCCTTGACGGCGAGGATGACTGAGCTCCTGTGCTCCTGCGCCGCTCCCTGCTCCCTGCTCCCTGCTCCCTGGAGGGGACCGCCTCCGTGGGCCGTGCGGATCACAGCGAATTCGTCGTGTCGCAGAAGAGTAGCGAGTAAACGGCTCTCCAGGTACGGGACAGCCCTTAGAGTGGCGTTCTGGGTAGATTCCTGGCCTGCAAGATAGCCTCAAGTTGCCTGTGACGTTCTGCGACTGCATGGTCGCGATCACGTGAGCCGTGGTGTTGGCCGGTATCACGACTGGCCGGTCCGGGCCGGTGTAGGTGTCCGTCACCGTGGAGGTCTGAGTGGTGGCGGTCGAGTAGGAGATGGCGATGCTGTGCTCGGCGCTCACACTCACCACGTCGCAGAGCTTCGAAGTGCTCGTCACACCCGTGGTGACGGTGGCCGACATCGTCGAAGCGATCGCCTTCGAGAATGACGGTGTGTAGTGCGTCTGCTGTTGGCTGGTGTTGTTGGCCAGCGTCGCACTCCCCACATACCACATGTCGCCGTCGCTGGTGGTCGGGGTCCCTTTCGGTTCGGCTGTAAGAACCGAAGTCGTGAGCAGACCGTCAAGGCTGGAGACCTCGGTGATCCCGGTGCCGTAGGAGTAAATGGAGCAGTTCCTGCCCTTCCCATAAAATTGAGGTGCTCTCGTGGAGCCTGGAGGCGCGCATGAAGCAGACCTGCGAAGGCGGCCCCGGGAAGGCCTTCCCGTGGCCGTGACCGGCGACCTTGAACGTGGCCGGGCGGCCTGCGCCGGACGGCGTTGGGCCGAGGCCCACAAGGCCCTCGAACGCGCGGACCGGTTGAGCCCGCTGGGACCGCAGGACCTCGAACTCCTCGCTATCTCCGCTCACCTGACCGGACGCCACGAGGAGATGGTGAGCGTGGCGGAGCGGGCGTACGGCGCGTACCTGGAGGCCGGCCGGCCGCTGCGCGCAGTGCGTTGGGCCTTCTGGGCGGGGGCCGATCTGGCGTACAGGGGCGAGACGGGCCGCGCCACCGGATGGTTCGGACGGGCGCGGCGGCTGGTCGACGTGGAGGAGGACGCCTGCGCCGAGGAGGGCTATCTGCTCATCCCGGCCATAGCGGCGCAGCGGGCCGGCGGCGACCACGCCGGCGCCCGTGCCAAGGCGGCCCGGGCCGCCGCGATCGCGGAACGGTTCGGGGACGCGGACCTCCTCGCCCTCGCCCTGAACGAGCAGGGGCACTCCCTGGTCAGGGAGGGGCGGGTCGAGGAGGGGCTCAGGCTCCTCGACGAGGCCATGGTGGCCGCCACCTCGGGTGACCTCTCGCCCATCGTCACCGGGATCGTCTACTGCGAGGTGATCGACGTCTGCAGCGCGGTGTACGAGCTCCGCCGCGTCCAGGAGTGGACGGAGGCCCTGACGTCCTGGTGCGAGCAGCAGCCCGACCTGGTGGCCTTCAGCGGCCGGTGCCACCTGAACCGCGCCGAGATCATGCAGCTGCACGGCGCGTGGTCGGACGCGCTGGTGGAGGCGGAACGGGCGGGCGAGCTGTTCCGGCAGGAGGCGTACCCAGCCGGGGCCGCCCAGGCCCTCTACCGGCAGGCGGAGATCCACCGCCTGCGAGGGACGATCGGGGCGGCCGAGGAGGCGTACCGGGACGCCAGCAGAGTCGGAGGGGACCCGCAGCCGGGCCTCGCCCTGCTGAGGCTTGCCCAGGGGGACGGGGCCGCCGCAGCCGCCGCGATCCGCCGCGTGGTCGACGAGACCACCGAGCCCCTGGACAGGGCGCGGCTGCTGCCCGCCCGCGTCGAGATTGCGCTGGCCATAGGCGACACGGAGGCCGCGCGCAGCGCCTGCGACGAGCTCGGGACGATCGCGGAGCGCTACCGGTGCAACGTCCTGCGGGTGATCGCGGCGACCGCCCGCGGCACGGTTGAGCTGGCGGCCGGTGACGCTCGGTCCGCCCTGATCGCCCTCCGCGAGGCCGAGCAGGGGTGGCAGGAGCTAGGCGCGCCGTATGAGACCGCGCGGACGCGCATGCACCTCGGCAGGGCATGCCGCGCCTTGGGCGACGAGGAGACGGCGGCCCTCGAACTGGAGGCGGCCCGCGCCGAGTTCGAGCGGCTCGGAGCGGGGCCGGATATGGCACGGGCCGACGCGATCACGCCCGGCGGCCGGGAGGAGCCGGGGACCGTCCTGGGGCTGACAGCGCGCGAGCAGGCCGTCCTGCGGCTCGTCGCGGCCGGGAAGCACAACCGGGAGATCGCCTCCGCTCTCGTCATCAGCGAGCACACCGTCGCCCGGCACCTCCAGAACATCTTCGCCAAGCTGGACGTGGACTCCCGGACGGCGGCGAGCGCGAAGGCGCACGAGTACCACGTGGTCTGACGCCCACGTGGTCAGAAAGAACCACGCCTCGCTTCCTGACGGGATTGGTGATTCCGGTCGATGCCGCCCCGCCGCCGTCCCGAGGATGCTGGCAGCGGATGGAGGTGGCAGAGATGACCAAGCCCGCCGCCACCGGCGACGAGATCCGTGAACGGCTCCTCGCCGGCTTCCCCGCCACGGAACGACGTATCGACCCTGCCGGCATCCCGACGGCCGTACTGGAAGGAGGCCAAGGACCGCCGCTCGTCCTCCTGCACGGCGCAGGGGAGTTCGCCGCGACCTGGATGCGCGTGATGCCGGACCTGATGAAGACCTTCTCCGTGGTCGCCCCCGACCTGCCGGGACACGGTGCCTCCGAACCGGGCGAAGGCCGGCTGAAGGTCGACCGCGTCCTCACCTGGCTTGGCGAACTGATCGAGCAGACCTGCGCCTCTCGGCCCGTCCTGGCCGGCCATCTGCTCGGTGGCGCGATCGCCGCCCGGTTCGCCTGCGACCACGGGGACCGGCTCGCCCGCCTGGTCCTGGTGGACACGTACGGCCTCGCCCGGTTCCGCCCCGCCCCGAAGTTCGCCCTTGCGATGGCCCGCTTCGTGGCACGGCCCACGGAACGCTCCCGGGACCAGCTGATGGACGCCTGCATGGTCGACCTGGGCGCGCTGCGCCGACAGCTCGGCGAGCAGATGGAGCTGATGGAGGCGTACATGCTCGGTGGCGCCCGCACACGCGAAGAGAAGGCAGCTCTGCGCAGCCTCATGCCCGCGTTCGCGATGACCCCGATCCCGGCGGCCGACCTGGCCCGCATCCCCGTACCGACGGCCCTGATCTGCGGAAGGCACGACCGCCAGGTCGGGCTGAAGGTGGCCGAGGCCGCGAGCGCCCGCCACGGATGGCCGCTGCACGTGATCGAGAACGCCGCCGACGACCCCGCCTTCGAACAGCCCGGAGCCTTCCTAGAAGCGCTACGGACAGAGATCGCCACCACCCTCTCGCACGCCACATGACCACACGGAAGACGCCCGACCATGAGGAGGCAGTGATGACCATCGCCATGGTGTTGGACAACCCCCACGGTTCACAGGAGATCTACGACAGGGCCCGGGAGCAACTGGGCCTGCAGGACAAGCCCGCAGGCGGCATCTTCCACGCCGCTGGCCCCAGCCCCACCGGCGGCTGGCGTGTCATCGAGATCTGGGAGTCGGAGGAGGAGGCGAAGCGATTCGTCAAGGAGCGCCTCGCCCCCGCCCTCCAAGCCGCAGGCGCGACGGGTCCGCCCCCGACACCGCAGTTCTCGCCGATCTACAGCTACATGACATGACGACGGAGCCCCAGGTCTCCGGCCCGGCTCGCGTTGGGCGACCTCGACGTCGATGCCGAGGCGGGCGCCATCGTCGATGACCTTGGTGCAGGTTTCACGGGAGGTGCCGGCCCACGCCTTCAGGCGACGGAGCATCCCCGCGGGATCGCCACCGCTGCCTTGATCGAGTGCGTCCGCGACACGGTGGCGACGCCCGTGCCCTGCCAGCTACCAGCCTTCTTCGGCCCCGTCGCTGGCCTGGTGGGCGGCGGGGCCGTGGGCGTAAGGCCCGAGGGGCGTCCCGTACGGGGGCACTGCGGGCGAGTAGGCCGAAGGGGCCCTGGCACAGCAACGCCGGGGATGTTCACTGAACGAGCAGGCACCCACCGGCGCCCTCGACTCTGGTGTTGTCTGCCCGCAGCCCTGGGCGCCCTTCGGTGCACAGGGCTGCGTTGTTGAGCGGGTTCGGCCGCGGTCAGATCTCCAGGTCGTTCTCGATCCGCTTCAGTTGGTGCCGTGCCATCGCCAGGTTGGACCGCTGGTTGTCCAGCGCCAGGTAGAGGAACAGGCCCTTTCCGCCACGCGACTTCAGCAGTCGGATCAGGTGGTACTGACCCCCCAGCGTGATCAGGATGTCCTCGATCTCGTCCTTGAGTCCGAGGAGTTCCATGGTGCGCAACTTCGAGCGGACCACATCGGTGTTGCCAGCCGCAGCCACGTTCAGGTCGAGTTCCTTACTCCCGCCGGCGATACCGAGGGCCATCCCACTGGTGTAGTCGACGAGAGCCACGCCCAGTACGCCCTCGATCGAGGTCATCGCGTCCTTGAGGGTGGCGTCGGTGGAAGCCATAGCGCTGTGCTCCTTCTTTCGGTGTTCTTCTTGTTTCGGTGGATCTGTCGATCGCCGTGGGGACGATCAGGGATGTGCCCGCCGCTGGTGGCCGACCGGGAATCGGACCGGCTGCCAAGGCGGACGTCAGGGACGAGGTGGCCGCATCATCGGCCTGCTGATGGGGGAGAGCTGCTGACGGGGCATCCGCTCCAGAACTCCGTCGACCAGTTCTCCGATCCGGGCGCCAGCTCGCCGGCCTTCCAGGTGCAGCCGTCCCACGTTGGTGCGGGGCTCGGCGAGCAGCAGGAGGACGGCCGCCCTGCCGGCGGCGTAGGTGGCGACATAGCCGTGTTCTCCGTGCACCAACAGCTCCCGGAAACCGCCCTGCCGGGTGGCGTCGGACAGTCGTTGGGCCACGCTCAGCGCGGCTGCCGTGAGAGCCGCGACCGTTTCGGCCTCGACCGTCTCTGCGTCCTGCGCCACGACCAGCCCGTCGACGCTGGCTGCGAGGGCTCCCGACAACTGGGGCAGCCGGGCCCTTAGCCGTTTGAGTTCCTCCAGGACTTCCGCCTCGGCAGTCATCAGCTGTCTCCTCTCGGCGCGCTGCCGCATGGCGCGGATCAAAGGGTCGCCTCCAATGCGTCCCGCAGCCGGCGCAGGAGCGCGATGTCTGGTGCAGACGTCCCGTGCGCCCCCCAAGGCATTCCTGCCACCGCAGGAGCGGCTGTGACCGCGGGCCCTGCGGGAGGCGAAGCGCCCCGGGGTGAGGCGACGTACCCTGCTGCGGCGAGCCTTCGTACATCGACCAGGGTGTGGAAGGCGGGGCGTCCCAGTTCTCGGGCCAACTCGCACGGTGTGCGCGTTCCGTCGGCCAGGGCGAGCACCGCGCTTTGACGGTGGGTGACCGTGCCTTCCCCGACGCCCTCGGTGCGCAGCACGGGGACGGTGTCGATCGCCGGGTGTGGCCAGAGACGGTCCAGTAGCTCACGGCGTCGTACCGTCTCGCGTTCGACCAACTGCACTGGTACGGGTCGGACCGGGCCCATCCAGTGGGCGACTCCGTAGCGGAAGCGGGCGGGGGCGCCGCTGGGCGACAGCGCGAAGTAGGCGGCGTCGAAGATCGCGCCCAGGTGGCACAGCTCCAACTCGCCGCCGGGCACCTGCCCGCTGTCCACGAGGAAGCGTCCGACCCGGCAGCGCGCGCCGGCTTCGTCCACGGCGCGCCGCCAGCCCTCCGGCCGCAGTCGGCCGCCGGCAGTCAGCAGGACGTCCAGCCCGGGAGCCGCCGGGCTCTCCGCGTGTACGACCTGACCCTGCGCCAGGTACAGCGCCCCTCGGTCACGCAGTAGCACTCCGGTGGCGCGCTCCGCAGCGAGTCGCACCAACATCGGCGAGAGAGCCGGGCCGGGGCTCACAGAACGAGCCGATCGGCGAGGTCGCGCATCCGTAATCGGGCCAGGGCGAGGTTGCCGTCCTCACGGTCCAACCAGAGGTGCATGAAGACGCTTCCGTCAAAGGCAGTCTCCACGAATCGCAGGACGTGATAGCAACTGCGGGTGGTGACAATCACGTCCTCGACCGGAGTCCCGGCCGAGCCAGTGTCGCCCGCCAGGGCGCGCGGTAGGAACGCGGGCTGCTCTGCGGCCATGCGCGCCAGTTCGGCGGTTTCGGCGGAAGCCGCTTCGGGATCGCCACCTGGTGACTCTCCGATCGTGCCGAGCGCCAGGCCGCTGGTCCAGTCGACGACGGCAGCGCCGAGGGCGCCGGGCAGCGTCATGGCTTCCAGCAGGCACTCGTCGATTCCAGGCACGCGAAAAATCCCCTTCCCGGCGGATGTCGCTCGGCGGCCGGCGGTCGACCGTTGTGGCGGTGATCCAGAGGCTACGCAACGTGCGCGTCCGCAGCAGAGGTTCTGGCATTTTCCAACGGAACATGCCTTCACCGGACTAGAGTTCGTCGCAGGTCCGGCCGCCTTCAGGTGCCGAGCGAGCCTGAGCCTGCGGCCCGCTCCCGGCGGTCTCGCCGGCCCTGCTCCGTTCCGCCGGTTCTCCATGGTGTGACACACCCCCCGCGCTTGTCCGCAAAGAGCAGGACGCCGGCCCCACCCCGAAGGGTGGAGCCGGCGGTTGGTGCAGGGGCGGGCCTGAATCAGAAGGTCAGGCTCCAAGCGTCGATCTTGCCCGTGTCGTAGGTCGCGTTGTCACTGACTCGCAACTTCCACGTGCCGTTGGCCGCTTCGGAGGAAGCGTTCACGGTGTACGTCTTGTTGACGTCGTCGGCGCTGTCGTTGTTCCGGAAGTCCTCCAGGAGGTACACCGATCCGTCCGGTGCCACGAGCGAGATCACCAGGTCGCCACGGTAGGTGTGCTTGATGTCCACGCCGACCTTCAGCGTGGCCGGGGCGCTGCCGCTCACACCGGTCACCGTGATCGGGCTCTCCACCGTGGAGTTGTCTACGATGGCGACGTCGCTCGGGTTCTCGAAGTAGTCCCCGCTCGGAGGCGGAGTGGAGCCGCCCACCGCCTTCAACGCATCAACCTGGCCCTCGCCGAAGAAGCCGTTCTTGGCTGTGGTGCCCTGGCAGCGGCTGTCGAAGGGGCAAGCGGTGTCGTTGGCTTGGACGCCGAGACGGGCGCGGATGTCCGCCGGGGTGAACGACGGGTTGGCGCTGGCGATCAGGGCGGCGACTCCGGCCACGTGCGGCGAGGCCATCGACGTGCCGTTCATGTTGCCGTACTTGCCGCCCGGCAGGGTCGAGTAGACACCGGAGGAACCGTCGCCGCCGGGGGCGGCTACGTCGATGATGTCCTTGCCGTAGTTGGAGTACGAGGCCTTGACGTCGCCCTTGCCCATGGCCGCCACGGTCACCACACCGGGCAACTCGGTCGGAATGTCCATGCAGGCGTTGGTGATGGTGCGGGTGACCGGAGTGGAGTCGTTCGGGCTGTCGCTGTCGGTCCGCTTGTTCGCCAGGTCGTAGTTGCTGTTGCCGGCGGCGGCGACCTGGAGGGAGCCCTTGCTCTCCGCGTAGGCCTGGGCGCGGCGGACACCTTCGATGATGGCGGCCTGGTCCAGGTCGTCCGGGCAGTTGAACAGCCACGGGTCGGTGTAGTAGCTGTTGTTCGTCACCTTGAAGCCGTGGTCGCCGGCCCACATGAACCCGCAGATGGTGTTCTCGGCGAAGAAGAGGCTGGTGCCGGGTTCGGCGATGCGCACTGAGGAGATCTTCACGCCCGGCGCGACACCGATGACGCCCTTGCCGTTCTTGGCGGCTGCGATGGTGCCCGCGACGTGGGTGCCGTGCGAGCCGACGTCACGCCACGCCCCGGTGCGGGTGTCGGCCTTGCCGTACGCGCAGGAGGCCGAGTCGGCGGCGTTGAAGTTGGGCGCGATGTCCTGGTGCAGGTCGTCGACGCCGGTGTCGAGCACGCCCACCTTGACGGAGGCCGACCCCTGGTTCACGGCCCAGGCCTGATCGGCGTTGATCTGGGTCATGTCCCAGCGGTTGGACTCCGTCAGCGTGGTGTTCGACTGGGAGGGAGTCGCCGGCAGGGCCGGGCTGTAGGCGTCCGCAGGGACGTCGGACGTGCGCGTCGCGCCCACCTGTGTCACTCCGCTGACACCGCGCATGGCGGCGGCGAAGGAGGAGGACGTCGAGTGGGCGACGATCACGCCGATCGCGTCGTAGGACGAGAAGACGCTGCCACCGTTGTTCGATACCGCGGCTCGCACTGCCGAGGTGTCGCCGGGGGCGGTGATGACCAGGTAGGCGCGGGTGCCCGCGGCCCAGGAGGCCGTGGTCGTGCGCGCGGTGGTGGCCCGGAGGGGGGTCGTCTGGGGGCTCTGCGCCGCGGCCGAGGTGCCCGCCGGCACCTCCGGGACCGACGCGAAGGCCAGGGAGGCGGGAGTCACGAACGCAACAGCCGCGCCCATCGCGGCAGCGGCCACGGCCGTGCGCTTCAGGCGGAGGGATATGTGGGGAGTCAAGTGCGTCCTTTCGGGGGCCCGTCGGTGCTCGTGGCGCCGGTGGGACCGGTGAAATGGGATGGACGCAATCTGTCATGAGCACGGTTAGGTTGGGAAGGGGCCAGATCTGGGGGTGGAGGTTCCGCTTGCGGGTGGTGTCGGTGCGGGGAACGACCGACAGCTGCCGGTCCCGGCACCCCGCGCCGGTGGCCCCGGGTGGAACCCGGCCCGCGGCGCGAAGGCCATGCCGCCGTGCTTCATGAGCTGACGTGCCGCTTTGTGGTGTTATGGCCCCCTCAATGGAGGTGGCCGATGGCTCTGCACGAGATGAAGACCCCCGGGGCGGACGACGCCTACACGGATGTGTTCGCATCCGCCCTCAGCGAGGACGTTCTACCCAAGAACCGAATTCCCACGGAACACGCACCACCCAACGTCGTGTACTCCATGATCCACAACGAACTACTGCTGGATGGCAACGCGGCCCAGAACCTGGCCACCTTCTGTACCACTTGGTCAGAGCCGGAAGTGCACCGCCTGATGGTGGAGTGCTTCGACAAGAACATGATCGACAAGGACGAGTACCCGCAGACGGCCGAGATCGAATCCCGCTGCGTCAACATCCTCGCCGACCTCTGGCACGCTCCGTCCGAGGGGCCCTCGGCAGCCGGGTGCTCCACCACGGGATCCAGCGAGGCGGCCATGCTCGGAGGGCTGGCCCTGAAGTGGCGCTGGCGGGAACGTCGTCGAAGCGAGGGAAAGCCCACGGACCGCCCCAACCTCGTCTGCGGACCGGTACAAGTGTGTTGGGAGAAGTTCGCCCGGTACTTCGATGTGGAGCTGCGCCAGATCCCCCTGGAGGAGGGCGCCACCGGACTTCTGCCCCATCAACTGGCTTCCTATGTGGACGAGAACACCATCGGGGTCGTCGCCATTCTCGGCGTCACCTACTCCTGCAACTACGAGCCGGTCGCCGATCTCGCCGCCGAACTCGACAGGATCCAGGCCGAGACCGGCATCGACGTCCCGCTGCACGTCGACGGAGCCAGTGGCGGCTTCATCGCGCCCTTCCTCCACCCCGACGTGGTCTGGGACTTCCGACTGGAGCGCGTGGTCTCCATCAACGCCTCAGGCCACAAGTACGGGTTGGCCCCCCTGGGCGTGGGCTGGGTGGTCTGGCGATCCGCTGATCAGCTGCCGCCCGAACTCATCTTCAAGGTGAGCTACCTCGGTGGCGACATGCCGACGTTCGCATTGAACTTCTCCAGGCCGGGCGGTCAAGTCATCGCCCAGTACTACCTGTTCCTCCGGCTGGGTCGTGAGGGCTATCGACGGGTCCACCAGGCCTGCGCGGACACGGCCCGCTTCCTGGCCACCCAGATCGAGCAGATGGGGCCCTTCACCCTGCTCTACGACGGTCAGGGCGGTCTGCCGGCCGTCTCGTACACGCTGACCGACCCTCAAACAGCGGGCTTCAGCCTCTACGACCTCTCCGAGCAACTCCGGCTCCGCGGATGGCAGGTCCCTTCCTACCCCCTGCCGCCCGACCGCGAAGAGACCGTGATCCAGCGCGTGCTGATCCGGCACGGCATCGAGCGCGACCAGATCGCCCTGCTCGTCCAGGACATGCGACGCTGTCTGGACCGGCTCGTCTCCGGCACGCCCTCCGACGCGGCTCGCACCGGGTTCCACCACTGAAGTCCGTCCGCCTAACTTGATCTTTAACGTGCGTGGTCGAACGGTGTGTCGTACTTGATCACTCGGTTCGGTAACCGCCGTACATGGAAGCGGCCTTCGTCTGAACATGTGCTCCGATCAAGGAACACACACGTCCAGCACGAAGGCCGTGGGGATGAGTCTGCTGCATCACGATGCCCGGCGAGAGCCGCTGGTGGAACTGTCACGCTTCCGAGACGAGTTCTACAGCAACACATCACCGGCCTGTCGGTGATGAACTACAGCGGTAACTGACAGCCGATAACGCGAGAGGCCGGAGCCGACGGTGGATTCCGTCAACTCCGGCCAGAGGCGGTGACTCTTTCTACCTCTTCCGCTTACGCGTGTTGTAGTGGATCGTGCCCGCGGAGAGGGCGATCAGGACGGCAGGGACGTAGTACGGGACGGAAGCCCGCGCCCCCCACGCGACGGACACCACGACCATTGCCGTGATCACTGCAGCCGCTATCGCGTACGCCGCCACGACGGTTCCCTTGCTGTTCAGCATCTCGCCTTCCATGGGTACGCGTATCCCGTGTAGTAGTAGAAATGGGTGTAGCCGAAGGTTCTCCGGTAATGCACGGTCGTGCGACTGTAGATGCTGAGGCATTGGCCGGAGCGCTCGGCATGGCCTGCGATCATCCCGATGGCGAGTGCCGCCGCGGAGAGTGCGAGCAGGATCAGGGCTATCGGTTGGGCCCCCGGGATGAACGCGACAGCACCGGACGCGATAGCCAAGAAGCCCGAGGCGTACGGACCGTAGTAGGCGATCCTACTGGTCCAGCGCCGGTTGAGGGTCCACCGCGTGCTGTAGGAGCGCGCCATGTTGCTCTTGTTGCTCCACCGCTTGAGAATCACCTTGCCCCAGGACCGGTACAGGGTCCGCTGCGCGTAGCGGTACACCCGGCGGCCGTCCAGGTCGTAGTTACTGACCGGGTTGCCGGCGGCGTACTCGTAGGAGTTCCTGCTGCCGCCGACCACGGGGTCGACCTGGAGGAAACGCCCGGTGGCGGGGTTGTAGAGGCGTACGCCCATGAGGATCTGGCTTGTGGGAGTGGCGGCGGACCGCTGCATCCCGCCCAGCCAGCCGTAGCCTGAGGCCGCCCGGCTCGTCCGCTGCCGGCCGTACTCGTCGGCGCTCAGCGCTGTCGGCGCGACCGAGCTGTCCAGTGGGAGGACCAGGCTGACGTCCCCGTGCAGGTTGGACAGCTGCAGCACCGCCGCGTTCGTTGCCGCCGTGATCACCGACAGGCTGCCGGACAGGCCGGCCACCATGCGGGACACGGTGCCTGCGGTGTTGTCGGTGATCCAGCGCGGACTGTCCGCGGCACCGCTGTAGTGGTTGGTCTTCGAACCCGTCTGCTTCCACGTGCCCGAAGCCTTGGACTCCTCCGTCCAGCCGCGGAAGCGGCCGGCGGCATCCAGTGTCCAGGTCTGACGGCTGTCACCCGCTGTCTGCTGCCGGACGAGGTCGTTGACGTAGTACGCGACCGCGGTGCCCCCGGGCAGGCCGGTGGTGCGGCCGAACGCGTCGTAGACGTAACCGGAGTCCACGATGCGGTCCGCGCTGTCATACGCGTGGGTGACCGTCGTGGCGCCGGACGTGGTGCAGTCCGCGCCGCTCGCCGCCGCGGCCGAGGCCAGTCCCGTGCGGTTGGTGCGCTTGTCGAAGGTGTACGTGCGGGTAGTGCAGACGTTGTCGTAGGTGTCCTGGACCGAGGCGAGCCGGCCGACCGCGTCGAACGCATACGCCTGCGACTCGCCCACACCCGCACCGCCGGCGTGAGTGGCCCACTCGTCGTGCACGGACTCGGTGACCGTGTCGTTCAGCAGAACCTCACCGTCGGAGTCCCGCGTGTAGACCCGCTGGTAGGGCAGTCCAGCCTTTCCTCCGGTCTGCCTCATGGTGTAGCCGCCGGGCAGGGTCTCCTCCACGACCGTGCCGTCCACGTCGTACCGGGCGGAGAACGTACCCGCGACGGAATCGGTCAGCGCCGTGGGCAGACCGCGCGGCTCCGCCGTGTGGTCGTAGCCGCGGTCGGCGAAGAGCGAGTTCGTCATCTCCGGCGCAAGTCGAGAAGCTTGCAGCAATGGGCACCCCTGGGTCGGCCACCGAAACCTAGTGGTCATTGGCTGACCGAATTTGTTTAGATCCTGCTTGACCTCCTGCCTGAGTCTGAAGACGGAGGTCTCCAGCGGTCGCCCGCCGGGTCCCTGTTTCACCGACGCCCCGTCCAGGAGGACTCCCCATCAGGTTCTGTGTGAGTGACGGGTGTCAGCCGGCGACGGGTGGACGGCGATCCGTCCGCAAGGCGAACCGGCTCTTCCCGCCCTGCTCCGCAGGGGTCCGATTCCTCCCCACGGCCAACACCGCGGGTCTCCTCGGAGGTTCTTCATGACCAGCGATCTTCCAGTCGGCTACGAGATTTCCAGCGAACCCTCCCGCCTGGACGGAGCCAGGATCCATCGGTGGCTCTCCGAGGACTCCTACTGGGCCCTGGGGCGTTCCCGGCAGAAGCAGGACCTGGCCATCGCCAACTCCTTGAACTTCGGGGTGTACGACGAGGTCTCCGGCGTCCAGGTCGGCTACGCCCGAGTCGTCACCGACCACACCACCTTCGCCTGGCTGTGCGACGTCTACATCGAGCCGGCCGTGCGGGGCAAGGGCGTGGGCACTGCTCTGGTCGCCGCGGTCCGTGACCACCTCGCCCCCTTCGGGCTCCGCCGTACGCTCCTGGCCACGGCCGACGCTCACGAGGTCTACGCGCGGATCGGTTTCGCCCCGATGCAGGCGCCCGAGAAGTGGATGGTGCTGGGCGAACAGTGAGCCGGAACGGCGCGGGTTGGGGTACGTGCCCGCCGGATCGGTGTCGCGGCCCGGCGTGCACCACCCCGAGCCTGCGCCTGATGCCCGGTCCGTCGGGAGGCGGACTTGCCCGGCGCCGAAGGGGGACTTGTGGCGAGCCGCCTTTGCCGGCCACACGTGTACGGGTACGGGCGGGCGGAGCCCTGCGAGTTCGGTGAACCCGTCAGACATCCCGGATGAACGCGGTCAGCGCGGCGACGTAGGCGGGGGCGTGGGTGATGTGGGGGGTGTGCCCCGCACCTTCGATCGTCTGGCGGCTGACCCGAGGGAGGGCCTCGGCCAGTCGGTCGAGCACGGTGAGGTACCACTCCTGGCTCTGCGCCCCGTGGCTCAGCAGCACCGGCATGGTGCAACGATCAAGATCGTCGAGGTCGAGGGTGGCCCAGTCGGGGTCGGACTGCTCGTCGAGCCAGGTCTGGGCGTGGTCCACCAGTGTCCGGTGGAACGTCTCGGGAAGCTTGTCCCACGAGCCGGGGCCGAAGGCCACCTCCTCCACGAACAGCCGTGCACCTTGCTCGTCCTCGCCCTTGCGCAGGTGGTCAAGGGCCGCGTCGATGGAAGTCATCATCGGTTGGAGCTGAGCCAGCGAGCCGGGGTCGTCGGCCACGACCGCGACAAGCGGGGGCTCGTGCAGCGTCAGGCTGCGGAAGAGCTCGGGGCGTCGAGCGGCCAGGCCGAGGGCGATCGAGGCACCGAAGGAGCTGGCGGTGACGTGGGCAGGGGCGACGTCCAACTGTTCCATGAGGGCGGCCAGATCGTCCTCGTCCTGCCTGCGGGTGCCCTGGCCAGGCATGTTCTCGCTCTGGCCGTGACCGCGCCGGTCGTACGTGATGACGGAGAAGGATGCGCGTAGGTCGGCTTCGATCGCGGGCAGCCAGCTGTTGTGGTCGTTCCATGATCCGTGGACGCAGACCAGAGGGTCCCCCTCGCCGACACGTTCGAAAAAGAGGTTCACCCCGTTGGCGTGGATCAATGGCATGGCATGCTCCCTCGCGAAGAGTCCACGGCGTGCTTCGGTAATCGCTCACCGCGTCCCTCCCTATCAGCGTGGCCACCCCTCCCGAGTGCAGCCACGCCGCGGCCCAGCCCGTGCTGTGAGGGGCGCGGTGGAGCTGATCGGAGGCCCGTGACGACGCCGGATCGCCCGGGGGCTCGGTATCTCCACCGCTTCGGGCAAGTAGTCGACGGCGTTCCGTGGATGTCAGGTCACTCGCCCGTGGCCGTCGTGGAGGGGCCGCCCTGGGCTCTGATCGGCCGCTGCCGGACTCCCGGAGGCGATGGCCGATTTGTGTTCACCGGCACGCCGGCTTGATGTTCCTGGCTGGTAACTTCACACAGTTGATCACGCCGTCGGCCGGGACCCCGAGTTGGCCCGGTGGGCGGTGCCCGGGGCTGTCCGCCCCCTCGACAAGGAAGCAGTCCATTGGTTCGCCTTCGTTCCAGCCGTTCGCACCGGTTCCTCGCCCGCTCGGCAGTCCCCGCGTTCGCGCTCGCCCTGTTGCCCGCCGCCCCGGTGGCCGCCGCGCCCGCCGACCCCGCAGCGTCGACCCCGCATCTCGACTCCGTCGAGCAGGTGCTGCGTGAGGTCAGCCCGGGACTGGAAGGTCCGGTGTGGGAGCGCACCGCGGGGAACCGGCTCGACGCGTCCTCGCAGGACTCCGCTGACTGGCTGTTGCAGACCCCCGGCTGTTGGGGGGACAACACCTGTGCCGAGCGGCCCGGTACCCGGCGTCTGCTCGCCAAGATGACTCAGAACATCGCTCGGGCGACGCACACCGTCGACATATCCACCTTGGCTCCTTTCCCGGACGGTGCCTTCCAGGACGCCATCGTGGAAGGACTGAAGGCCTCGACGGGCGCCGGACACCAACTCAAGGTCCGGGTGCTGGTCGGTGCCGCCCCGCTCTACCACATGAACGTGGTGCCCTCGAAGTACCGTGACGAGCTCCTCGCCAAGCTCGGCCCGGCTGCCTCCGGGGTCTCGCTCAACGTGGCTTCGATGACCACCTCGAAGACGGCACTGTCGTGGAACCACTCCAAACTGTTGGTGGTTGACAACCAGTCGGTGATCACTGGCGGTATCAACAGTTGGAAGGGCGACTACGTCGAGACCGCGCATCCGGTGGCCGACGTGGACCTGGCCCTGACCGGCCCGGCAGCGGGCTCCGCCGGCAAGTACCTGGACACGCTGTGGGCTTGGACCTGCCGCAACAAGTACAACTTCGCAAGCGTGTGGTTCTCCTCGTCCGGCGCCGGTTGCATGTCTTCACTGGCTGATGAGGCAGCCAAGTCCACCCCGGTTCCGCCCGCAGGTTCCGCAGTTCCGGTGATCGCTGTGGGGGGCCTGGGAGTTGGCATCCAGAGCCGAGACTCCGTCTCCTCCTTCCGCCCCGTACTGCCCGTAGCCCCGGACATCAAGTGCGGAGTCAGCCTGCACGACAACACCAACGCGGACCGTGACTACGACACGGTCAACCCGGAGGAGAGCGCCCTGCGCGCACTCATCTCCAGCGCCACCGAGCACATCGAGATCTCCCAGCAGGACGTCAACGCCACCTGCCCGCCACTGCCGCGCTACGACGTCCGGGTCTACGACGCCCTGGCCGCCAAACTGGTGGCCGGTGTCAAGGTCCGCATCGTCGTCAGTGACCCGGAGAACCGCGGTGCGGTCGGCAGCGGGGGGTACTCGCAGATCAAGTCGCTGTCCGAGATCAGTGATGCGTTGCGCGGGCGCATCGCCCTGTTGACCGGTGGCGACGTGGGCGAGGCACGTGCAGCGATGTGCGACAACCTCCAGCTTGCCAGCTTCCGCAGTGCCATGAGCGCGAAGTGGGCGGACGGCCACGCCTACGCGCAGCACCACAAGTTGGTCTCCGTGGACGGTTCCGCCTTCTACCTCGGCTCGAAGAACCTCTACCCTTCCTGGCTACAGGACTTCGGCTACGTCGTGGAGGATTCCACCGCTGCGGGCCAGTTGGCCTCCGATCTCCTGGCTCCGCAGTGGAAGTACTCGCAGGCCACGGCGACCTTCGACCACGAGCGGGGCATCTGCGCGGCTTGATGGCTCCCGCCCCGGACTGGTTGCTCCCCTTTGTTGGGCGCCCCGACCCGTAGGAGTGTCGGGGGGATCTCGAAGGGCCGCTGGCGAAAGCGGTAGTTGGTCCCGACGGGACCCCCGTGCGAGCGAACGCTAAGGAGGGGGAGCAACCGGGCCCGGCAGTCGTCGTGGGTTCCGGCGTGACTCCCGTGGGCCGTACCGCTCGCCACCCCGGTATGACGCCCCGCGCTTGACCCACCGGGGACGACGGGACGGGCCTCAGGCGAGAGTGCCTCGCCTACGGTCCCCGCCACCGCGACCCTCCACGGCGTGCAGCACGTCAGCCGCGCCGTCCTCTTCGAGCAGTGCGGCGGCGAGGTGGCGGGCCCGGATTCGGTGGTCGGACCGCTGGACGGCCCGGCCGATCGCAGCGGCGAGCGGTTCGGGGGCGAGCGAGCGGTACGGCAGGGCTTTTGGTGCCACACCGAGTGCGACGAGCCGGGTGGCCCAGAAATGTTGGTCCAGGTGGACCGGAACCGGTACGGCGGGTACGCCGGCGCGTAGACCGGCGGCCGTCGTCCCGGCGCCCGCGTGGTGGACGACGGCTGCCATGCGCGGGAAGAGCCAGTCGTGCGGTAGCTCGGGGACGGTCAACACCTCATCGCCCTCCGCGCGAAGACCGCTCCAGCCCGACTGCACGACTGCCCGTACCCGGGCGCGCCGTAGGGCAGTGGTGACCAGCCGGCTCAACCGTTCGGCGTCCGCTGCGACATGGCTGCCGAAACCGACGAACACCGGGGCGGGCCCTGCGTCGAGGAAGTCCAGCAGGCGCGCGGGCGGCTGCCAGTGCGGATGGCGGGCCGGCCACCAGTATCCGCAAACCCGGTGCCCGGTGGGCCAGTCCGCGGGCCGGGGCACCACCAACGGACTGAAACCGTGGTGCACCAGTGGGCTGCCGGGGACGCCCGTGCCCGGCCGGTTGCCCTTGGACAGGCCGAGATCGCTGCGCAGCCGGGAGACGGACGGGCCCAGGAGTTGCCCGATCGTCATCGTCATCGCGCGCCCGGCCAGCCGGTTGCCGAGGGGGCCCAGTGAGGGGATTCCCACGGGTGGCGGGAAATGCCGCGTCGGGTGTACGGGTTGCAGGTACACCCCGTGGGTGGGGATGCCCAGGGCTTCTCCGAGGGGCGCGCACAGCGGATCGGTGAGCGTGGAGCCGAGCACCACGTCGGCTCCGGGGCGCAGGGCCTCGACGATCCCAGCGGCCAGCGCCGGCACGTTCCGGCGGGCCAGCCGGCTCAGTCGGGCCAGGGCCAGCAGGTTGCCGGGGTGCGCCAGTCCCTGTCCTACCGAGGCGAGCTGTTCGCGCGGGTCGAGGGGGAGTGGGCGGAATCCGAGCCCCTGGACGGTCACCGGATCGGCGAAGCGGGTGTGGGTGGCGAGTGACACCTCGTGACCGGCTGCCTTGAGCCGGAGGCCGAGCCCGGTGTAGGGGGCGACATCGCCCCAGGTCCCCGCGGTCACGATCAGCACACGCATGTTCCGACTCTGCCCTCGAATCCGGTGCTGAGACCCGTGGACACGGGAGAGCCGCCCGCACGTTCAGGTGTGCGGGCGGCTCTGGGGTCGCTTCGCGAGGTCCGTGCACCGTCGGGCGAGCGCGCGTCGGAGCGCGAGGGGACCTACTCGACGACGAGCTCGACCGGAATGTTGCCACGGGTCGCCTTGGAGTACGGGCAGACCTCATGGGCCTGCTTGACGAGCAGGGTGCCCGTCTCGCCCTGGAGGGCCTCGGGCAGTTCCACGCGCAGGGTCACGGCGAGCGCGAAGCCGCCCGTGGCGTCCTTGCCGATGGAGGTCTCGGCGGTCACCGAGATGTCGCCGGTGTCGACCTTGGCCTGGCGGCCCACCAGTGCGAGGGCGCTGGCGAAGCAGGCTGCGTAGCCGGCGGCGAAGAGCTGCTCGGGGTTGGTGCCCTGGCCGTTTCCGCCAAGGGCCGGGGGCATCGCGAGCGCGAGGTCGATCTGGCCGTCGGAGCTGACGGCGCGGCCCTCACGGCCGTTGGCGGTGGCGACAGCCGTGTACAGAGCGTCCATCTCGGGGGTCCTCTCGAAGGTCGTGGTGCGACCGGTGGAAGCCGCCCTACTAATGAAGCACACAATTAAGTTGTGCACAACTTAATGTCTTGCAAGGTAGGCTTGGTGCATGAGCGAGCATCCGTCCCCCACCCCCGGTGACGAGCACCCCGACGAGGACTTCCTGAGCCTGGACGGACAGATCTGCTTCGCCCTGAACGCGGCGAGCCGAGCCTTCGGTGGTCTCTACCGCGTCGTCCTGAAGGACCTCGGGCTCACCTACCCCCAGTACCTGGTGATGCTGGTGCTGTGGGAGCAGGGCGAGGCTCCCGTCAAGGAGCTCGGCCGGCGCCTTCGGCTCGACTCGGGAACGCTTTCCCCGCTGCTCAAGCGCCTGGAGGCGGCCGGTCTGGTCCGGCGCGAGCGCAGCGCCGAGGACGAGCGCTCCGTGCGGGTCCACCTCACCGAAGCGGGCGCGGGGCTACGGGTCCGAGCGGCGCGGATCCCGCGGCGCATCGCTCTGGCCACCGGCTTCGACCTCGCCGAGATGAGGGACCTGCGCGCCCGCCTCGAACGCCTGACCGCCGCGATCGACGCGGCGGCGGAGGGTGCTGCATCGGCCGTGGAGGGGCGGGTGGCGGGAGGCGCCCGCTGACTCCCGGCCCCTGCGGCCCTGGCCGGTTACGGCTCGCCCGTCACGGGGTTGGGAGTCGTCGCCGGGGCCCGTGGCGCGCTGGGGGTGGGTGCGGCCCAGTGGTCAACCCCCGAGGTCAGGGCTCCAGGGCCGTGGTGATCATTCGGCGTACCACCCTGGTGAGTTCGGCCCGGTCTGGCTCTGGTCGGGTGCTCGCCAGGGCGCCGGCGAGGCGGTCGTAGAGCAGGCCGTCCGTCCAGGCCGTCAGGAGTTCGGCTGCCTCCTCGGGGTGTGTGGCCCCCAGTTGCGCCAGGAGGGCGGCGGCACGGGTCCGTGCATCGTGGCCGGCCCTGTGCAGGGCGCCCTGGAGCTCGGGCCTGCGGACGGCTTCCAGGCTCAGTTCGAAACGGGCCAGCTGTCGGGCGCGTCCATCGGTCAACCAGTGGTGGAGTACTCGTGCGAGCGTGCCCGCGGCGGCGTCGAGCGAGGCAGGGGCGGGGTGCGGGGGCCCTGCGGCGTCGTCACCCCAGAGTGCGGCGAGGTCCGCGAGGTCTGCCTGTGCGAGACGGTGGTAGCAGGCCTCGATGAGGGCCGTGCGGGTCCTGAAGTAGTACGAGGTGCTGCCGGCAGGGAGCTGCGCCGCCGTGTCCACGGCCCGGTGCGTCAAGCCGCGCAGGCCCGCTCCGGCGACGGTGGTGATGGCTGCGTCGGCGATGAGCGTGCGGCGGTCGGGGGTGGACATGGCTGCACTCTACAGCTGTAGAGTGCAGCCAGCGACCCTCTACATCTGTAGAGGGTGGGGTCGGTTGCAACTCGAAGAGGGGAAACGGACATGTTCCAGCGGCACGCGGTGGTTGCAGGAGCCGGGATCGGCGGACTCACGGCCGCCGTCGCCCTGCACCGGCAGGGTTGGCGGGTCACGGTCTGTGAGCGAGCACCTCGACTGTCGGCCCACGGCGCCGGAATCATCCTCGCCCCTAACGCGCTGCGCGCCCTCGACGCCATCGGGCTCGGCGCCGCCGACTGGGCCGGTGACGCGAGCCCGGCCGCCCTCGGTCTGCGCCGCCCGAGCGGCACCTGGCTCAGCCGCGCTGACGCCGCGGCGCTCACGGCTCGCTACGGCAGACCACCGCTGGCCGTGTACCGACCCACCCTGACGGCTGCGCTCGCCCGCGCTCTCCCCGACGGCGCCCTGCGCCACAACGCGCGCGTCCTGTCCGTCACCGAGCCGCCAGCCGCGCGCCAACCCACCGTGGTGCACACCACGGCCGGAGACCTCAAGGCCGACGTGGTGCTGGCAGCGGACGGCATCCACAGCGTGCTGCGCCGTCAGTGCTTCCCCTCGCACCCGGGGCTGCGCCACAGCGGTGAGACCGCCTGGCGTGCGGTCGTCGACGGTACCGGCCTGCCGCCGTACCCCGCCGCGGAGACCTGGGGCCGAGGCGAGCGGTTCGGCGTGGTGCCGCTCGCCGACGGGAGGATCTACGTGTACGCCACGGCCCTCGCGCCGGCCGGCTACCGACCCGCTGACGCCCGCCGTGAACTGCGCCGCAGGTTCGCGGCCTGGCACCAGCCGATCCCGCAACTCCTCGAACGAATCGACGCCCTGGAGCCCGCATCCGTGCTCCAGCACGATCTGTACGACCTCGCGCTCCCGCTGAACCGGTTCCACCGGCGCCACGTGGCCCTGCTCGGCGACGCGGCGCACGCCATGACGCCCAACCTGGGCCAGGGCGGCTGTCTGGCGATGGAGGACGCGGTCGAGCTGGCGCACCTCTTGGCCAGCGAGCACGACGTCCTGACTGCTCTGAGCGACTACACCCGGGCTCGCCGTGCCCGGGTCAACGCCATCTTGCTGCGGGCGCGGCGCGCTGGCCGGGTGGCCGCCGTGACCAACCCCGTTGCGGCCTCAGCCCGGGACCTCCTGCTGCGGACGACCCCGGGCGTGGTGGTCCGCCGCGCCCTCGACGCACTCCTGGAGTGGACCCCGCCAGGAACCGCCGGTGCGCCTCCGGCGCCACGATGAACCAGCCCGGAGCCGGCGCCGCCCACCACCCCGCCAGAAGGGCGCTGCGGCTCCTCAAGCCTTCCCGATGTGGTCCGCCTCGATGTCGGCCGCTGCCGGACCCGCCACCTGTTCATCGCGGGGGCCGCGCAACGCGAGCCAGACCGCCCACAGAACCGACACCAAGGGCACGGCCACCACAGCGCCCACCACGCCGGCGGCGATCGCTCCGCCGATCACGGAGAGAGCCACGACCAGGGGGTGCAGGCGCACCGCCCAGCTCATCACGATCGGATGCAGTACGTGGCCCTCGATCTGGCCGATGACCACGATCAGGGCCATCACCACGGCCGCCACCAGCGGCCCCTTGGAGGCGAGCGCGACCACTGCGGCGACGGCCAGCGCGATCGGCGAGCCGATCAGGGGTACGAACGCGGCGAAGAACTCCAGCAGCGCCAACGGGAAGGCCAAAGGCACGCCGAGGGCGAACAACGCCACCCCCACGAGCACCGCGTTCGTCGCGGCCACCAGCACGATGCCGTGGGTGTAGCCGGTGAAGGTGCGCCAGGCGGCGCGACCGGCCAGGGTCACTCGGGGCGCCGCGGCGGGTGGGAGCTGGCCGCAGAACCAAGCCCACTGACGGTCCCCGGAATGGATGAAGAAGACCGAACAGAACAAGGCCAGCGCGAGTGTCGTCAGCACGGCGACCAGGCGGGTTGCCCCGCTGACCGCGGTACTCAACAGGGTGGAGCGGTGCTCGGACAGATACTGACCGATCCGGGACTGAACATCGCTCAGCGCGCCGGGGTCGAGCCGGAACGGGGGTTCTTCCAGCCAGCGCTCGATGCGATGAACCCCTTGGTCGAACTCGCGTTCCAGGGAGCCGCGCTCTCCTGCCACCGCCTCCCCGACCAGCGCCAGCACGCCGAGGACCAGGAAGATACTCCCGATCAGAGCGAGGGCCACGGCCAGCGGCCGTGGCAGCCAGCGCGCCAACAGGTCGGCCACGGGACGCAGCAACGCGGTGGCGACGAGCCCCAGGAAGACCGCGACACCGAGCTCGTGGAAGCGGCCGAGCACCACGAAGACCCCGTAGACCACGGCGGCCACCACCAGTAGCCGCCAGGCATAGGCCGCCGCGGTCCGCAGGGCGGGATGAACCTCGCGCTCGCTCGCCCCCGCGCCGGTCACGGCGGAGCGCTTCGTCCGGCCGCCGCGGCCACGGGCCCCTCGGGCGGTCCGGAGCCGAGGACGCCGCGCCTGCGCGGTCGTACCGACCCGGGGGTGAGCGGGATCGGTGTCCGGACGCCTGGGCATGTCCTTGCTGATACCACGGTGCTGGCCCCCGCCCACGGGCCGGCTTGGACATTCCCCCGCCCGGCGGGTGTCGCTGGAGCCTCAGCGGTCCCGAAGTGGGGAAGATCGTCATCTCGCTGTCGACCGACACCCTGTCAGGAGCGCACGCGTGTGGCTGCCGGTTGTTTTCGCGATCGCCGCGGCGGTCAGCAGTGCCTGGGCGACGGTGCTTCAGCGACGGGCTGCCCTGACGGTCCCGCAGTCCCAGGGGCTGCGTCCTGGGCTGATCCTGGACCTGTTGCGACGCCCCATCTGGGTGGTGGGGATCCTCGCGATGATCGGTGCCAGTGCGGGCCAGGCGCTGGCGTTGAACTCCGGGCCGCTTTCCCTGGTGCAGCCACTGTTCGTCCTGGAGCTCCCGCTGGCACTGTTGATCGCCTCATTGCTCGAACGGCGCCAGCTTCCCGTCGTGACATGGCTCGCCGTGGCTGCCGTGGTGGGAGGCCTGGGCGTGGCCATGGTGTCCGCGGCGCCGACCGGGAACCGGACGACCGTTCCGGCCGACCGCTGGATTCCGGCACTGGTGTTCTGCGCCGCCGCCGCGGCGGCCCTGGCCGCCCTCGGGCTGCGCAGGCCCCGGGGCCGGATGCGTGCTGCGTGCCTCGGGGCGGCCACCGCCATCGGCTATGCGATGACGGCCGCGTTGATGAAGGCCGCCACCCACATCCTCGATGACCACGGGCTGGTCGCCTTCCTGACCGCCTGGCAGACCTATTCCTTAGCCGCCGTGGGCGTAGCGGCTCTTCTCCTGCTGGAGCACGCGATGCAAGGCGGTCCACTGGTGGCCTCGCAACCCGCACTCACCCTGGGTGACGCGCTGCTCGGACTCACCCTGGGTATCGCGCTCTACCAGGAGCATCTGCGCGCCGGCTGGTGGCTGTTACCGCAGTTGCTCGGGGTGCTCCTCGTCTCCGGCGGGGTCTTCGCCCTCGCGCGGACCTCGCTGTTGCACTCACTGGTGGGACCGGAGGGTGAGCAGGAGGCCTCCTCGGCCTTGCCTGGCGGGGGCGTCGACGACCGCCTCCTGTGATGGGTGTCCGGGCCGCGGTGGGTGTTGGGGTGCCCGTGGCCGGCCGGGGTCGTGTGCGGCTGGGGTCAGTGGTTCTGGGTGCGCAGTCGCCGACCGACCTCGCCCAACCCTTCTGCGAGCGCGTTCAGTTGCTCTGGGGTCAGAACGTCGATGAGGTGTTTGCGGACGGTGTCGACATGGCCGGGCGCGGCCTGCGTTAGCCGTTCCCGACCGGCCTGGGTGAGCACGGCGAAGACGCCCCGTACGTCGGAAGGACAGCTACGGCGCCGTACCAGGCCGGCCTTCTCCAATTGAGTGACCTGGTAGGTGATGCCGCTCTTGGAGTTCACCAGGGCGTCGGCGAGCTCGGTCATGCGTAGCTCGCCCTCCGGAGCCTCGCCGAGCCGCACCAGGATCTCGTACTGGGCGTGGGAGAGCCCGGAGTCTTCCCGGAGCTGCTGGTCGAGGCGCCGGTTGAGGAGCGAGGAGGCGGCCAGGAATCCCTTCCACGCGCGCATTTCGCCCTCGTCGAGCCATCGTGTCATGTCACCCATGGGCCTCACCCTACGCTTGTTGTTCAAATTCGAATCAAGGGCTATCGTCGTTCGAGGTAATTCGAATTCGAATCACCTGTTCCGTCGTCGCCTGTAGAGAGGCCTTAGTGGGTGTCTCACGTGGCGAGTTTCGCGAGCTTCTTGTAGCAGGTCAGGGCGGCTGCGAGGCCGAGGAAGGCGAGGAAGTGGGAGCCCTTGC